>JAVERH010000009.1:0-31497 GCA_034007245.1 Coriobacteriia bacterium
GAATTCCCATTCGAGATCCGCTGGCCCACTGAGGCGTAGGAGGCGGAGACTATGACAAAACAGAAGCGGTTCCTGCTAGCGTGCGCGCTACTCGTGGTCTGCAGCGTGGCTGTGTTTTCGCTGTCGAGCCGAGACTACCGCGTCTACTGGACGGCGCGCGACGGGACTGTTATCGGCGGAGTAACGCCGGAGGGTAGGCTGGACACCCTCTCCGGGGCGATCCATGGCGGAAACGTAGAGATCGCTGGAGATCTGAAAGTGGCAGGCACCCTCACGACGGTATCTGGGCTAACATGGACGCCTCCTCTCACGCTAGAGGGTGATCTGTCCGTGTTAGGCGACGTCGCGTTCGGGGCGAACTACACTGAGTTCACCGTCGCGGCGACAACCGGTAACACGGAGATCGCTGGAACGCTGGCGGTCACGGGGGAGACCACACTTACTGGTGGACTCACCGTGCCTACCGGCGTGGCTGTCGCGTTACAGGGCACCACAACTTTGACCATCGGATCTGGGGACGTGAGCCTTGGGGGAACGCTTGGGGTGACGGGGCTTACGACGCTGACTGGCGGGTTGACGGTGCCCACAGGTGCCGCTGTAACCATCGCCGGGACCTCCACGCTAACTGTAGGGACCGGGGCCGTCACGCTTGGCGGAGACCTAGACATTGCTGGTGATGCGGAGTTTGCTGGAGCGGCTGTGTTCGCCGGGCCCGTGACTCATTCCCAGACGGCTTCCGGGTTCGCCATGATCTCCGTTGGCCAGGTGACATTCGCCGATGGGGACTTTGATCCAGATCCTGTGGATCTCTTTGTGCTGCCTGCCGGGGCCATCGTGCTGGACGTCGTGGTGGCCGTGGACGACGCGTTCAATAGTGACGGCACGGATAGCCTGTCCGTCGGCTACACGGCGGGAGATGAGTTCGTGGATGGGCTGGACCTGACCGTGGAGGGCGTGCGGCGTGCCGGAGATGATACAGAGATTCCGGCGACGGCTGTGCACCACAGCGTCGGAGCAGAGGCTGTTACCGTGCAGGCTACCTGTACGATCACCGGGTCTCTGGTTGACAAGTTCACGCTGTTCTTGGACTCACCGACCGGCGGGACGTACACGCTCGGGAATGATGAGATCGGATGGATCACCCCAGCTCTTGCGTACAACGCGAGCGCAACGGATATCCAAACGGCGCTCCGCGCGCTCTACAGCGACAATTCGATCGCCGTGAGCGCGAATTCGGACTTCCTGATCGTGATGACACCGGGCGTTGGGGCATCTGGTCTGGAGCTGGTGTCTAACCTCACTTACGCAGAGAGCGGAACTGCGACGTTGACGCAGACGGAGGACTACCTGGACAATTACCCGACCGAGGGGAGTGCCTGGATCCATCTGTACTGGACTCTGATCGAGTAAGGAGGTGCGGTGACCGACGATCGGATTGACACTGGCACGGCGGCTCTGACCTACGAGCCCCCGTCCATTGAGATCGCTGGCGTGACGTACAAGCTCCGGCGGCTGGGGATCTTGGACACGTTGAGGTTGGCCAAGATCGTAGCCGCCGGAGTAGCCGGACTAGGTAGGGAGGTCGGTAGCCTGGACACGCTCGATCCACAGGTCCTCGGGATGCTGATCCTCGCCGGGGCCCCGTTCGCGGAGCGGCAGGTGCTGGAATTCCTCGGATCGGTTATCGGAGTTGAGCCAAAGGATATGGCCGATCCGAACAGATTCCCGATGGGCTCTGAGGTCCAGATTGTAGAGGCGCTTGTTACACACGAGGACGTGCGCGCTTTTTTCGATCGATTGCAGGCCGCGATGCGGGCTCCGGGGATGCGATCTCTTTTCCAGAGCAAATCGACATCCTCCAAAGCCGATACGGCTGGACCGACGGAGAGATCCTCTCCCTCCCATACGCCCGCTACGTCCAGTGTGTCCGGATCGCAGCGCGCAGGCAAGGGGAAGAGAAGCGAGAGAGACTGAGGGAGATAGCGTTCCTGGCATGGCAGCAATACGCCATGATGCCCAAGGCGAAGGGGCAGCGGGCGATGGGGTTCGGGGAGTACCTGGGGATGCTGGGGCTCTCCGAGGATGCGGCTCCGGAGCCGGACGTAACGGCAGAGGACGCCCTGAAAATCGCGGAGAGGATCAGGGCAGCGGACCGAAAGAGGAGGAGGTGAGCTAAGTGGAGATCTTCCAGCTGGTGGGCCGGATCGCGATCAACCGCGGGGAGATCTCCGCCGAGCTCCGGGGAGTTGAATCCGAGGCCCAGAGCGTCGGGCAGCGGATGGGAGAATCGTTCCAGAGGGTAGGTGACAAGCTGAACAAAGCCCTCATTGCCGGAGCCGCCGCCGCGGGAGCGGCGCTCGTGGGAATGGGGGTAGCCGGGGTCAAAGCGTTCGCGGACTTTGAGAAGGGAATGAACGAGGTGTTCACCCTCCTCCCCGGCCTCGATCAGCAGATTAGAGAGGACCTAACACAGGGCGTCAAGGACCTGTCAGAAGAGCTCGGAATCCTACCGAAAGAGGTAGTCCCAGCGCTCTACCAGGCAATCTCCGCTGGCATTCCGAAGGATAACGTACTCGACTTCCTGCGCACCGCCGGAAAGGCGGCAATTGGCGGTGTTACCGATCTAAAAACATCCGTTGACGGTCTAACTTCAGTTGTCAACGCGTACGGAGCTGAGACCCTGTCTGCAGCGCGTGCTTCAGACATTATGTTCACGGCGGTGAAGCTCGGTAAAACAACGATGGAAGAGTTCTCCGCCTCGCTCTTCCAGGTCGCTCCTATCGCGGCGCAGCTCGGGGTGAGTTTCGAGGAAGTTTCGGCCTGGATGGCGCAGCTGACGCTGCAGGGGACACCGACTAGCGTCGCAATGACACAGATTCGGGCAGCGCTCGTGGCGCTCACGAATGACAGCTCTGACGCGTCTAAGATCTTCCAGGAACTGACTGGAAAGAGTTTCCCAGAATTCATAGCCAAAGGTGGCTCAGTTGCCGATGCTCTAGAGCTGCTCAGGAAATATTCAGACAAGATAGGGATATCCATGGCCTCCCTGTTCGGGAGAGTTGAGGGTGCGATGGCCGTCCTCGGAGTGACGGGACAGAACATCGATGCGTTCCGCGACAAGGTAGAGCAGATGGGGGCAAGCGCCGGGGCGACCGACGCTGCCTTTGAGGAGATGGAATCCGGGCTCTCCAGGACGTTCTCCAAGCTCCGCTCGTGGTGGGATGTCACGCTAATCGAGATCGGGGAGGCGCTAGAGGAACCTGTCAGGAACTTCGTTGAGCTCCTAGAGCGTAACCAGGACAAAGTCCGCGACATGGCGGTGAACATATTCCAGAGCGTCGCCGGAGCCCTACAGTGGTTCATTGACAACGGGCGCACCGTGGCGTGGGCTGTCGGACTGATCAGTAGTGCGTTCGCTGTCCTCTGGGTAACAACCCATCCGATCGCGGCGTCAATCATAGGAATAGGCGCGGCGTTGGGGATTCTAGTCGGGCATGCGATCAACTCTGCCGATGCGATAGCAAAGCTCCAAGCTGACTCCGAGAAGCTATCCGAGATCCTAGAACAGCAACGCGAACAGCTGATCCTTCTCGGAGACGAGTACGGGGTGAACCAGGGGCACCTGAACCTACTGGCAGAGGCTCTGGAGACGGTAGCCGGTCAGGCTGCCGAGATGGCACGCGCTGGCGCGGACATGACCGAGGTCCTGGGGTACTGGCGCGGTGCGATAGATGAGGTCCTTGACGGCTTTGTCAAGGCCTACCCTCAAATGGAGGAGTTCGTAGAGGGCTACCGCTCCGCCATCACTGGGGCGATCGAGGAAGAGCTGCGGCTGCGAGCCGAACAGGCCAAAGCTGCCGCGCAGGCTGCGACTGCTACAACTGAGGCGGCGGCATCGGCGACACAGTACACCTACGCGGCGCGGGATCTGTCTGCAGTTATCGCCGAGCTGAGCCGGGTTGCGCTACCAGGTCTGACGGAGAAGTTCAAGGAGATCCTTCCGGACGCCGAGAAGCAGCGCGAGGCCTACGTTGAACTGCGCCTGGCGGCCCACGGATACATCGTAGCCCTGAAGGGCGTCACGGTAGGGACAGACGAATGGGAGAAGATCGCAAAGGACGCGCTACCGACGCTAGAAGCCCTACGGGCGATGCAGAAGAACCTTCACCACGATAACAGCGCCCTCGCCGGTTCGATAGAGCAGGTGATCAGGCAGCTAGAAGAGCTCGGAGTTGGACTGACAAGGTTCGTACCCACCGCAAAAACAGCGTTCGGCAAGGTGATCGAGTACGCGACGGAATGGGTTACATCGTGGCTGTTGCAGCTAGATGAGTTCGTCTTTAGCTGGGAGGACTTCGGCAGGATTCTCATTGACGGAGCCGAAGAGATCGGGCGGTCTGTCGGAGAAGCCATCTTTGACATGTTCGAAGGCAACATCGCGGCGGCGGAGACGTACGCGCGCGACATGGAGGCGGCGCAGGAAACGTACCTCTCGCGGATGGAGGCGGCGCAGTCTAGGTACGAACAGTCGCGCATGTCCGCAACGGAGCGGTTCATTCAGCAAGTGCAGCGTGAGGGGAAGACGGTAGAGGAGAGGGAGGCGCTTATTGCCGAGGCCGTCGCCCGCGGACTCTTGACCGAGGAGGAGGCGAACGCGGCGCGGGCGCGGATGACAGATGAGCGCATCGCGTACGAGAAGAGCGCCATCTACGACCTAGAGCAGGCCGTGAAAAAGGCCGAGGAGGAGAAGCTCGCAGCTGAGAAACTGGCCGCCGAGGAGAGGGCGAAGGCCGCGGAGGAAGCGGCGGCGCGAAAGAAGGCTGCGGAGCTGAGCTTCCTGCAGACGGCTTTGAAGGTCGTGGCTGGCGTTCTACGCGCCGCCGCGGAGGAGATGTCCGCGATGGCGGGGGCTCAGACCGCCCTGGCCGTGGCGTTCGGGCTCGCCCTCGATTGGGCAGCGGCGGCGGCTGCTCTTGCGAAGGCCTCCGGGTACGCGCTAGCCGCAACGGGGCTATACGTCGCCTCTCAGGCTGTGGAGGCAATGGCCGGACTAGCTGAGGGAGGCCTTGCCGTCGGGCCGACGCTCGCCGTGGTGGGGGAGGGTAGAAACGAGGAGGCGGTGCTCCCGCTCTCCGATGCGATCTTTGACCGGATCGGTGCCGGTATAGTGGAGGCCATGGGCAGGATGCGCTACCCGGACATGGCAGGCTGGCCGGAGTACCATGTCGAGGAGAGGGCGGCGGAGATCGTGAACTTTGAGCGCATGTTCGACGGGGCCACGATCAACGTCCGGGACACGGCGGACATAGAGGATCTCGCCGCGGAGATTCACCGGCTGTTCGTGGACCGCCAACGTGGCGTGGGGGCAGCGGCGGTGATCAGGTGATGTTCAGTCTGGACGGACGGACGGCTGCGGAGCTAGGAGTAGTGCTGCTACGTAGGCATGATCACCCGATCCTGCCTCAGACGGACGATCGGATCACGACGGTACCGGGCCGACACGGGGACTGGGACTTCGGGGCGGATATGCGGAGCCGATACTTTGCGCTCCCGCTAGAGTTCGTAGGCTGTGCTAACCGGCAGGCGCTGCAACAGCGCATCCGCGAGTTCGCAGCGTTCCTGGTTGACGCCAACGGAAACCCGCGCACGATGCGGCTTGTGTTTGACACCGAGCCTGACATATTCTATAACGTACGCTACTCAGGACGGCTACCGGTGACGCGGATCATGGAATCGGGGCGGTTCACCCTGCCCCTCGTGGCGGTAGAGCCATGGGGGCAGGCTAAGGAGGAGACAGTTGTGATCGAACAGATCACGGGATCACCACAGGAGATCCCGCTCACGGTTGGCGGAACGATCGCCACCCCGGCGGTGATCACGATCCGGAATACCGGAGACCAGGCGATCACGAGCCTGACAATCGAGCTAGAGCAGGAGGTGGAATGATGGCTGGTAACATCTCAACGGCATTGGCAACGGCCCTTCTGAACTCAATCCTACGGGACACAGCGTTCACGCTTGGGCCACAGACTGTGTACCTCGCGGCGTACACCACGGACCCGACGGATGATGACGTCGGGGAAGAGGTCGAGACGGAGGTTGACCAGGAACCTACAGGCTACGCGCGCGTGGCCGTCGTGTTCACTGACCCGGCGGTGGGCAATGGACGTGAGTGCGAGAACGATGATGACATCGAGTTCCCAGAGTGCCTGATCGACTGGGGACTGATCACCCACGTCGGGCTGCGCACACATTCCGAGGCCGGGGAGGGAGACACGCTCCTCTTCCATGGCCCGCTGGCGACCCCAAAGGACATCGGGGCCGAGGACGTGCTGAGATTCAAGGCGGGGCGGATTGTCGCTGGGTTCCTCCCGACTACGTAGGTGACAGATGCGACGCTACGTAGACGCCGAGGCACGGTTGACGGGAGTCGCGCGCCTACAGTCGCGTGCTAGCCTGGCGCGTGGTGCGAGCGCGAGCGTGAGGGCCGCTGTTGGCTTCGGTGTCGGGGGTGAGCCCTCTGGTACCACCAGCACGGACGGAGGCCAAACGCGGCCCTCTGAGTGGGGGTGGGTGGTGAGGTATGAGACTGACGAATGAGCTGGTGCTGACCCTAGCTGCGGCATATACCCACGGGACCTCGGAGTACCTAGAGGTCGCCGAGGACCTGTCAGCCATGATCCTCGCCGGGGAGATCATGACATCCGGCATCGTGCGCGTGTTCGACGACGAGGAATGGGTCCTTCTCAAGTACGGCGGGGTGGACGAGGAGAACAATCGCCTGACGAACCTCTCCCCGGCGGCCCCGAGGAACGCGAGCGATGGTGCAGATGATCACGTGTTCGCCATCGGATCGAGCGTGTGGGGGCCCCAGGCGGCGGATTACGTCAACGAGGTTGCTGATGCCATCCCCGCGTTTGCAACCCCGGCTATCGCGCTCGGAACGTCCGCTGCAGCTGGCAATGCCGCAACCGTTATCCGATCGAACGCTACAATCGTCGCCTTCGATGCGACAGCCCCATCAACCCAGGCGTTCGGGGATTCTCCATCGGCAGGCGAGGCGTCAGTTGCGGCCCGCAGGGATCACAAACACGGGATGCCATCACTCAATGACGATCAGATCCGCAAGATAACGGTTAGCACAGATGCCCCGTCTGGAGGATCGGATGGCGATCTCTGG
Organism: Coriobacteriia bacterium; assembly: GCA_034007245.1. Taxonomy (GTDB): domain Bacteria; phylum Actinomycetota; class Coriobacteriia; order Anaerosomatales; family Anaerosomataceae; genus Anaerosoma. The sequence continues at coordinate 7,181 of JAVERH010000009.1, forward strand.
TTCAAGTACGCATGAGCGGCCACGTACGCATTAGCGGAGAATGGAAGGAACTCTCGAATCTATACGCGAGAGTATCCGGTGAATGGAAGGAGCTTACCGAGGGGTGGGCGCGTGTAAGTGGCGAGTGGAAGAGGATATTGGAGATGTCAAGGTTGCTAGTCTGGGGCCGGAACGCAAATGGCCAACTAGGCGATGGGACTACCACAAACAATAAATCACAAACGTTGATCGGTTCGTGTACCTGGAAGGCGGTTGCAGGTGGCGACTACCATTCTCTTGGTATTCGTGCAGATGATCGTTTACTAGCCTGGGGCCGGAACAATACTGGCCAAGTTGGAGATGGAACTACCACAGACCGCACTTCACCAACGCTCATTGGCTCGTGTACCTGGAAGTGGATTTCAGCTCGTGGCTATCATTCTCTTGGTATCCGCGCAGATGATCGTCTACTAGTCTGGGGCCAAAACGACTATGGTCAAGTTGGCGACGGAACTACTACAAACTGTACTTCTCCAACACTGATCGGTTCATGTACCTGGAATGCTGTTTCTGGTGGTGGTTATCATTCTCTTGGTATCCGGGCTGATGGCCGTCTGCTAGCCTGGGGATACAACTACTATGGACAATTAGGTGATGGAACTACTACAGACAAGAGTTCTCCTACACTCATAGGCTCATGTACCTGGAAGGCTGTTTCTGGTGGGTTCTACCATTCTCTGGGTATTCGTGCAGATGACCGCCTGCTAGCCTGGGGCCGGAACGACTATGGCCAGCTAGGCAATGGGACTACCCGAAACCGCACTTCTCCGACACTGATCGGCTCGTGTACCTGGAAGGCAATTTCTGCTGGTGGCCGTCATTCACTTGCTATCCGCGCAGATGACCGTCTATTGGCCTGGGGTGGGAACAGCTACGGCCAGGTAGGAGATGGAACTACTACAGACCGTACGTCTCCAACACTCATTGGCACGTGTACATGGAAGGCAGTTGCGGCTGGCACCTATCATTCTCTGGGTATTCGTGCAGATGACCGCCTGCTAGCCTGGGGCCGGAACGACTATGGCCAGCTAGGCGATGGGACTACCCGTTACAGAACTTCTCCAACAGTGGTCGGCTCATGTACTTGGAAAGTGGCTGCAGGCGGTGGCTATCACTCCTTGGGGCTAAAAGTATGATCATCGTTTACGGCATCTGCAAGGACGAGGCCAAGTTCGCCGAGCGGTTTATGCGCTCAATGGCCGGCGTTGACCGCGTGATCCTATGCGATACCGGCTCAACGGATGGAACTCCTGACGTACTTCGTTCTCTAGGAGCCGAGGTCAATGAGATCACCGTGGCACCATGGCGGTTCGATCTCGCTCGGAACATGGCCTTATCCCATGTCCCACCAGAGGCGCGGATCTGCATCTCGATGGACCTAGATGAGGTTCTCCTCCCCAACTGGCGCGAGACGCTGGAGAGGGCTTGGACACCAGAGACAACCATGCTCCGTTACCCGTTCATTCACAACTGGCAGGACCGAGAGCAGACGATCCCCAGGATTTCGGTATGGGGGTTCAAGATCCACTCCAGGAACGGCTATATATGGCGCTACCCGATCCATGAGACGCTGGTGCGGACGGCTCCCGGTGAGTGCGTTACGACGTGCACCGAGGAGATCATTCGCCACTACCCAGACCCTAACAAACAAGAGAGATGGTCTAGGATCGCTCTCCTCAAGATGGCTGCCGAAGAATACCCAGACGATCAACGTTGTGCGCATCTATACGGACGCGAACTCTGGTTCCATGGACGATACGAGGAAGCCATTGCCGAACTGAAACGCCACCTGGCCATCTCTGACCTCTACCTGGATCCGTACGAGGACGTAGATGGCATCGCACAGACGCGTTCGACCAGCTGCCGGTTGATCGCGTACTGCCTGAACCAACTCGGCAGGGACCCGAACGAGATCGCCGTCTGGATGCTCCGGTCGCTGGCGGAGAACCCGTCCCAGCGGGAGCCATGGATCCGGCTCGCGCAATTCTGGCTGGCGCATGGCGATCCTGAATCCGCGTATGCCTGTGCTCAGCGCGGGTTGGCCATAACCGACAGGATGCGTAGCAATGAGATCGAGGAGGAGTGCTGGGGGGCAAGCGTTGAAAAGCTACTGGAAGTGGCGCGCGCCCAAACGATGCTGAAGGCGTTCGAGTCCTTGCCTCACGAGGTAGCGTGCTGACAGAGGGATGGGGGCGTTGGGGTGGTGGCCGTGCCGGGCATGGCCGCTGGGGGATGGGGCCTATCTCCATCATTCCCTACGTAGACGCTAGCGCCTCCATGTTCGTCTCCTCCGTTCTCCTCTCCTCCGGCGGGCGCCTGCGACCCGTAGACGCCGCTATGGGTACGCAGACAGCGTTTGCGGTGGATGCGCTCCGTGTCCGCGAAGCCGAGGCAGTATTCCGCTCCGCTCCCTACCTCGCCACAGACGGGAACGCTCTACGTGGCGGTGCTGTGACGCTTACGGTTCAGGCGCTGCTAAGTGCGGAGGTAACAGGCTACGTTGACGCGAGCGTGACGTTTATCACGCGGGCCGCGGTTTATGCTTTAGGGTCGGCGGTGTGGAGCGCAGCGTCAGACGCTTTCGTGCAGGGTGCTATCGGTGCCGACGGTGAGAAGACAAAGACTGGAGAAGCGCGCCTGGAGGCTATTCCAGAACTTCTCGCTGATGGTTTCAGGGCCCGTGGGGATCACGTCACCATGCTGTCCGGGGCCAGCCTGACGTCTACCGCGCAGCGCACCGCCATAGGTTCGGCCACGCTCTCCGCGTGGGCGACGCTCTCCGTATCCGGTGGCGCCGTGCGCGGAGGCGCTGTGAGTTTCAGTGTAGAGCCTGAACTCCTAGCGCGCGCCACAGGCGCTGTGGACGCGTCGGCGATCATGCGGGCCGTGGCCGCGATAGCCGCCACAGCGACGCGTGCCCTCTCTGCAGATTCCAGGATCTCAGTTGCGGGCTCGCTGTTCGCGGAGCCTACAGGCCTCCGCATTATCTCATTCACCTTCGGCCAGCTCGGGGCCGGGGAGACGCTCGTGGTAGACGGGCGCTCGCTCACGGTGACGCTAGATGGCGCAAACGCGCGCCCCTCATTCTCCGGCGAGTACATCATTCTCTCCCCCGGCCCCCAGGTGATCCGCTACACTGACAGCCAGGAGGACCGTGAGGTTGACATTGAGGTTCGCAGGAGGGAGAGGTGGGCATGACCTACACGGGACCCATCGCACCGGGGCGTTCCATCACGATTGACCTGGCTAACAGGCGGGCTCGGTACGCCGGAAGCGACGTGCGGGAGAAGATCACTGGTGACTGGTTCGATCTCCCGCCAGGTGAATCCATCCTACGGATCACAACCGTTCCTGGCGACGTGTCCGCGGTGGTAGCGGTGCGCTACCGAGAGAGGTACGGATGAGAGCGCCTGTGGTTGTACTGGATCACAACATGCGCCCGGTTGCCGACCTCGGTGAGGTGACGGCGCTCGGGTACACGCAGCACCTACGCGAACTGTGGACGGCATCGTTCACGATCCGCGCGGACGATCCGAAGCGGATCTATTGCAAGCCGTATGCGTTCGTGAGGATCTATGATGCGGACAGAGAGGTCGGGCTCTTTCGCATCGCCTCTGAGCGGGCTCAGACTACCGGACGCGGGCATACGGTCACCTACCAGTGCGAACACGCCCTGGCCACGCTCTGCGACGACATGATTCTCGGTCACCACAACGTCTATCCTCCCAGCACGGACCTGCACGATGCTCTAGCGTACATCCTGTCGCACCAGACAACGCAGCGATGGGTTCTTCACAGGCTAGACTTTGTCAAGACGTGGTGGCACTTCTGGGAGGACAGGACGCTCCTTGAGGCGCTGTTTGACGCGCTGGCCGTTGTCAATGAGGACTGGATGTTCTCGTTTGACACGACAAGCACCCCGTGGCGGTTGAGCGTCATTGCCCCGCCCGTAGGCGTCAAAGCCTACCTGGACGCCGGGCGGAACCTCGACTCTGTTGACCGGGACTCCGATCCGCGGGACATCGTGACGCGGCTCTACGCCTACGGTTACGGCGTCGGAGCCGATCAGCTCACGATTGCCAGCGTGAATCCGACCGGGGAGGAGTACATTGACGCCGACACGATCGGCGAGTACGGGGTGATCGTACGGAGATGGGAGGATCAGAGGTACACGAGCGCGCAGGATCTGTACGACGCGGCTGTGGCCCGCCTGGAGCGTCTGAAGCGACCGGCCACCACGTACACGATCGGCGCTATTGATCTCGCACGGATCACCGGCTACGGGACGGACAAGCTGCGCCTCGGTGATCAGATCCGCATCGTTGACGCGTCACTCGGTATCGATCACGTAGAGCGCATCGCCACGATCAGCTACCGCGACATCCTCGGGGCACCTGGCGAGGTGTCGGTCGTGATCGGAGATCGGCGGGAATTCCCGGACTACGGGGACATCATCTACGCCGACGATCTAGACGGCGTCAAGGCTCCTGGCGCGTTCGGGCGCGTGCTCTCAACTCAGATCGAGGCCGGGAAAATAAAGCTCTCCGCGGTACCAGGTGGGAGCCTCGGGCCGTTCCCAGCTCCTCCGGTTATTGCAGGGCTGTACCTCGGAGCGACTCACCTCGGGTACCACGATGGGAACCAGTGGGTCACGTACATGGACGCCGCCGGGAGGCTGCGCTGTGTCGGTACGGGCGGCGGGCTGGAGTTCGATCCCACCGCCGAACCAGCTCCGCTCACGATCAACGGCGTGATCAACGTCACCGGAGGCAAAGGTTCGATCGGCGTGGTGAATCCCTCGTTCGAGGACGGCGACGTAGGCTGGCCCGTGAAGGGGGGCTCATGGCAGATCGTAGAGGACGCGGGAGCCTACGCCGGGGAATGGTGCGCGAAGGCGATCGTGACAGGCGGAGCGACGGCGGTGATTCAGAATGGCTACGAGTTCCATGTCTCGCCGACCCGCAGCTACTACGTGGCGGCCCGTGTGAAAACCGCTGCCGGAAACACCGGAAACGTAGGCGTGCGCATCGCATGGTTGGACACCGACGGGAACGTGATCTCCTACACTGAGGCGCTCGCCGCTGCGCCGAAAACATCATGGACGCTAGTCGAGGCGTCGGGCGCAGCGCCATCCGGTGCGATCACCGCCCGCGTTGAGGGAGTCTATTCAGGATTCACCGGGACCGTGTACCTGGACGCCGTAGATGCCCGACTGATGGCCGATACCAGCACGATCGAGAACCTTTCGATCACCGGGGCAAAGATCGTTGACGCTACGATCACGAGCGGGAAGATCGCGTCCATGACGTTCGATAAATTGACAGCTGGAACGAACACCTCTTCCCTCGTGATCGGCTCGGGCGGGGAGATCAAGTCCGCGAATTATTCCGCTGGATCGGCTGGATTCAGGATCCAGGGGAACGGGAACGCCGAATTCAACAACGTGACTGTCCGCGGAGCGGTATATACCCAGTCGGGGTCCTCGATCGGAGGGCAGTACATCTCTGGTACACTGACAGGATGCGTATTCCAGGGGGCCTCAAGTTACCCGTACGCGAAGGTATCGGGGAATAGCGTGTGGGCTTATCAGTCGTCTGGCTATTATTCGTGTCTACAGCCTACAGGCCTCGTGATCACGGGCTCAACGGACACTGTCGGACTCTCTCAGACCGGGCTCATATGGTCCTACGGGAGCCCTACGATCCAGTCCGGGTCATATCTAACGATTATGTGCGGGCCAGGATATGGGATCAACATAAATTCAGGAACCGGCGGCTACATACGGCTGGTAGGAGGTGACATTCAGGCAGGTTCTAGCGGGACACAGAACCTGGGAACGTCTAGCCTTTATTGGAACGAGGTGAACTACAAGAGCCTCGTAGACCGCGGATGCCTCGGGTGGTTTGACGGCGGCGTGCGGCTCCGCGACGGGAGGATGGTGTCGGATATCGCAGCGCTCCGAGAGATCCGCCCGCATCCGACACTACGTACTCCCTACGGAACGGAGCGCCTGGACTATGCGACGCTCCCGGAGGCGGTGTACAGGCCCGCTCCCGTAGCGTTTGAAGACACGCGAGAGGGCGACAGGCTGTGGAAGCGCGGGGAGAAGATGGGGGAGGATGGTGCCTGCCTGGACGCTCTTGTCTCCATCATGCTCGGGGCGATCAAGGAGCTAGATGCACGGCTCTCCAGAATCGAGGGGATTGACGCCGGAGGGGAGGACCGATAGTATGGCATCCATGAGAGTCGAGCTGGAACCAGCGGAGGCCGCCGTAGCGTCGCGGTACATCCTCGCGCTCCAGGCGGTGCAGGCTCAGGCGCAGGCGCAGATCGCGCGGATCAATGCCAAGCTCGCGGACCTGGAATCTCAGATCCGCACGCGCCTACCGGATCTACCGGACACACCGATCTCAAGTTGGCAATGGGATCTAGACCCAGTTGAGGGGACCGGGGCTGCTCTAATCGGAGACGATGCGTGATAGAGATCGGAACTGCAGAGATCGTGGCATTGATCGGCGGAATTGGACTGGCGATCAAGGTTATTGATAAGCTCGTTGACGCCGTTCTCGCCAAGACGAACAAGGGGGCGCGGGCTCCACTCACGAATGGCGCGATGCGGGAGGTGGCCGATGGGCTGCGCGCTGTAGCATCCGCGCAGGCGGCTGTGACTGCGAAGTTGGACCGACTCTGCGAGCTATCGGAGGACATGAAGGCGCAGCATATCCGGCAGGACGAGGCATTGGAACGGCGTTTCGATGCCCTGCACCGTAGGCTCGACAGGAGGGTGGAATGATAGAGTGGCTGAAGGACAAGATACTCGGATTGTCCGCGAAGATCCTGCTCGCGTGGGCTCCGGATCTAATCGCGAAACTGTTGGCTAGTATCGAACCGGCGGACGTGGCTGGGTACATGAAACCGGCGCTCCGCTCGGTGCTGGCGAAGTTGTCACCGGAATGGAGGCCTGTGTTTGCCAGGACACTGCGGCTGCTTGCGCAAATCGCGAGCGAGGTCGCAACGGAAGCTGAATCTGGAGGTGGATCGTGAAAAGGTTGATCGGAGTTGCGGTAGCAGTGATCGCGTTGGGCACGGCGGCGTTCGCCGGCCCGTTCGTTCTCGGTGAGCTCGTGCCGTCCCGCGGAACTTTCCGCCCATATATCGGCGGCGGCTACGACACCGGGTGGAGCATCGTTTCGTTCACCGTGTCAATGGAGCACGCTCTCGTGCTAGATGGGTGGTACGGTCTGTCCGTAGCCCCCGTGTGGGACGTTACTGGGAGCGGAAACGTGCGGATTGGGGGCGTGGTGTCCGGATGGGTTGAGGTGTGCTCTGGTGTTCCTACGTCCTCTTCTGTCGGGATGGGCGGCATTGGAGTCGCCCGTTGGCAGGGGATCAACGTGTTCGCAAAGCTCCTGCTATTCCGCTCGGTATCTGGGAGCTCGGTGCTGTTCGGGTTGCAACCGGTGGTTGGGTTGTTCTTTGACTTCTCCCCGTGCTGTGGCACGCCTCCGCCTGGTTGCGGTGATCTAGGCGGAGACTGTCCGGAACGGATCAATCGGTAGTGATAAGGGGCCGCTAGACGGCCCCTATCCTTCTATGACGGGAGGTGGATCATGATGCTGAAACGATTGATCTGTAGCGGGCTCGCTATCGCTACCATGTTCGTGCTGTCAGGCTGCGGCCTGATGTTCAGTGACGTAGGTGCTGATAGTGGAACCTCAGGCGCACTGACAGCCGACTTTACCGTACAGGTTGTCGGAAAGTACAAGGTGATCCTGAAGGCCAAGGACATCGCGGATAAATACACCTGGTCTTTCGATGACGGGACTACGATCACTGGCGGGATGGAGGTGTCATCTGTAACGCATACCTACGCCGACCTTGGGATCTACGTCGTAGGGCTCGTGGTAGAGCGCGGCGGAGGCGACGGAGGATCGGGCGGCGGTACGGGAGGCGGAGGCTGTTGCGGCCCGGCGCCTGGAGGCGGAGGAGGGTCAACACCAGGGACAGGGACACCGGAGATCGCCGCCAGTCACAAGGCGGTTGACCTCCTCGGTGGCAGTGACACTCTATATCCTGTCCTCTTTTTCACAACGTGGGTCGGTGGCTACGTGACAGACTCCTTCTACCCAGGGCAGCGGGTCTGTGTGAACGCGCAGGAGAGCCGCGGTGAGGGCCTGACCTACCGGATCGAGATCGTGCGCGTCAGGTCGGCGGACGATCCGACGCCTATCCCGTACTGTTGGGGAGACGAACACGGAGGCACCCTCTGCGAACCGGAGATCCGGTACATCCTGACAGAGCAGCCGTCGTTCTGTTGGTACATTGACGGTCCCGGAGGCTGTAGCGGCGAGACCTGGACGTTCCGCGTGACCCTCCGGATCCGCGATAAGTACTGGCGCGAGGCGACGGTTACCAAGTTCATTTATTCGGGGTGCTGCCCGTGAGACGCGCCATCGGGTGGTTCGTTCTAGGCTGTGTGTGTCTTGGACTGTTGGCGATAGTCGCGGTGATAGCCATGCCCTGAGAGCTGGGGAGAGGCGGACCACCTCCCACCCTCGACCACACCCGAGGGCATCTACCCGGCTGCCTCTCCCCCCCGTACCTCCTTTCCCACCGCGGGGCGCCCCCTGGCTAACACCGGGGGGCGTCCTTTTGCGAGGTGACGGATGTCCCGCCCCTTGGGCTTGACATGGTGGAGGAGGCGTAGTAGTATCATGCCAAGGACGCCTGGTAGGCCCCGAGCCGAGAGGCGCCTAGGAGGCAGGAATGAACACGGTAACAGAGATCGTGCGGCAATGGCTCCGCGAGAACGGATACGATGGGCTGTGTTTCCGCAACGGAGGCGAGGAATGCGGATGCCACACAGACACTCTCGCGCCGTGCGGAGAACCATTCCCCCGCGATTGTGTCGCGGCAGTGAAGGGCCCGGACGGGCTCTTCTATCCGGCTGATGGCAGGCCATCAGAGCAGACAGGCGACATGGAGGTGAATCATGAGAACGAAACAGATGACCGGTGACGAGATCCGACGGGCGAGGCGGACCCTTGGTCTAACCCAGGTTGGCATGGCATCCGCCCTGGGGGTCAGCACAATGTCAGTTGAGAGCTGGGAGCAAGGGCGGAGAACTCCTCCGCCTGAGGTCGCAGAGAAGATCCTCCATCTCCTCGCGAAGAGAGAGAGTGGTTCTCAATGATGCGGTGGAGACCTCGCGAGCCGCGGTGGCAGGTTACGTTCGGAGGCAACTCTCACCGCGTCATGGTGGTGCGAGGTGAGACTCCGGAGGCGGCAGCCGATCGGGTGGTGTGGCTACAGTTCGGAATGCGCGCACGCGCACGGAGGATAACAGGAAGAATAGGCGAGCCGGGGGCCTTTGAGGCCATCGGGTGGCACGGCGAACATGCCGCGGTGTTCGATGTAGAGGAGGGAAAATGAGCAACGGGAAGGGAGTTACGGGTGATGTCGTAGTGAGGGATGCTGATCTGATCCCTGTGGAGGAGGGGACTCAGATCGTGTCCAGCTCCGGACCGGCGATGATGGATCTCGCGGTCCTGCGGCGGCTAGCGGAGACGGCGGATGAGCGGGTGCGGGCTATGAGTCAGATCATCCGCGCGTCAGTCACCGCGTGCGGTCGCCAGGACTGGGTAGACCTAGGCGGCAAGCCCTACCCGATGGAGGTGGGGGCGGAGCGCATGGCGCGCCTGTGGGGAGTCCACGTGCAGATCCAGGAGGGCCCCACACGCGAGGACCGCGATGGGTACTACCTCTACCGCTGCAAAGTGCGTGTCTGGAGCGATCTACTTGGGCGCTCAACAGAGGTAGTCGGGATGCGCACTAGCAAGGACCCCTTCTTCTGCGTGCGCTACGAGCGTCGGCCCGACGGGGAGTCGCAGCGGGTCATGCTGCGGATGGAGGAGGTCAATGAGCGCGACGTCGCGATGGCCGCGCAAACGAACGCCAAGGTCCGCGGGATCACCGAGGTCCTTGGCCTCCGCGGGCTCACCTGGGATGACCTGGCGGCCTACGGAATGACGCCACAGTCGGCTGCGGGTCGGGTGACGTATGGGAAGGACGACGCGGTGGCCGGGCTCACCGAGGAGCAGATGCGAACGCAGATCCGCGACTGGCTACTCGCGATGTCCGGCGGGGATATGGACGCCGCGCGGGCGAAACTCATTGAGATCACGTCGTTCACCACGCGCGACGGGAAACAAGTACCCGGCGTCAACTCCACCACTGACCTGTCTGGAAAGCGCCTGCAGGTGGTATATGGGAAGGCGCAGAAACTCGCTCATGATGCCGCGATGGCCGATGCGAAGAAGCCCGAGAAGGAGACAGCGTGATCGGTGAGAGGATCAAAGCGGCTGCGACGCGAACCTGGGAGCCCTACCAGCCCACGAGCTTCTGGGCCAGCCGGTTGGGGCATCCCTGCGCGCGGTACCTCTACCACGCGTGGGTAGACTACGACAAGGCGGCCCCTCACCCCGAGGGGCTCCGCGAGGTGTTCGCCGAAGGACGGGCCCAGGAACGCGCGGTTGAACTGATGCTGGCCGATTGTGGGTTCCGGGTGATCAAAACCCAACAGCGGGTGGCGATCGAGGATCCTCCGATCACCGGCAAGATAGATGGGAGGATCGCCCCGGAATCCCACCTTGACGGGTGGCCGCTCAATGAGCGGGGAGAGCCGAAGGCCATCCTGTACGAGATCAAGTCCGTTTCCCAGTACACGTTCCCGAACGTCAACAGCATGGCCGACATGATCTCCTCGGATAGATGGTACGAGAGGCTATGGCCTGCGCAGCTCCAGCTCTACATGTACGCGCTAGGCGAGGACGTCGGGATCATGCTCCTGAAAAACAAGGCCCGGTTTGCGGTGAAGGATTTGTGGATCGAGAAGGATCCTCTCTACATCGCATCTCTCCTCGATCGAGCGCGTGAGGTGTACGAGAGCATCCTCGACCTTGATCCGCCGGAGCGGACCGAGGGGGAGCAGTGCCACGAGTGTGAGTACCAGCTCGTGTGCAAACCGGATCTGTACTACGGAGAAGGCGCGGCGATCAGTGATGATGATCGGTTGGCCGCGCTACTCAACCGGAGGGAGGAGCTCCAGCCTGCGCGGAAAGAGCTGGAATCCGTTGAGGCCGAACTGAAGAAGCTCCTCGGGGAGCGCGAGACGGTGGTATGCGGGGACTGGCTTGTCCGTGGTACGTGGGTAGAGCGGAAGGAGGCCGTCATACCGGCAGGGAGGTACCTCCGCCGCACGTACACGCGGATGGGCGGTGTGGTAGAATAGGGGAGCGCGGGGTATATTCCCGCTGAGAACCGGACGCTGGCCGCGCGGAGCGGAACCCTGCCTCCCGCGGCCCGCGGCCAGCAACCGGATCTGAGGAGGCAGGGATGGACGATATCGCATCCGTCACGCGGGCCCTCTACGAGGCGGAGGTCGCTGGAGACACGGAACGAGCGACGGTTCTCCTCGCGCGACTGGTAGAGCTGCACCGAGCTAGGATCTCCCAGTGAATTCCCGCGATGTTCTAGGCGCGTTGCAGGACGTCAGGGGTGGCAACGGGCAGTGGACCGCTCGCTGCCCGGCCCACGAAGACCATCACCCGTCGCTGTCAATCACCGAGAGCCAGGGGAAGCTCCTCCTCTATTGCCACGCTGGCTGCTCCTACGAGGCTATCCGCCGGGCGTTGGGGCTCTCGGAGGACTACGATGGTGAGTGGGCTGCGATCGAGGCGACCTACGACTACCGGGACGCCGATGGGAACCTACTCTACCAGGTGGTGCGGCTGCGACCGAAGTCGTTCAGAATCCGTGTCCCGGACGATAACGGCGGGTGGGCATGGACACTATCACGGACAAAAGCACGCGTGCTCTACCACCTCCCGGAGATCCTCGCTAGACCAGACGATACAGTCTACGTCGTAGAGGGGGAGAAGGATGCGGACAGGCTCGCCAAGGCGGGCCTTCTCGCCACAACCGGCATCGGAGGAGCTGGGAAGTGGTTGCCTGAGTACACGCGGACGCTAACCGGGCGGGACGTCGTGATCCTCCCGGACAATGACGTGCCGGGACTGGCACACGGGCAGACCGTCGCAACGGCCCTGTACGGGCAGGCGCGGCGTGTCCGGGTTGTGAACCTGCCTGGTCTAGAGGAGCACGGCGACGTGAGCGACTGGCTGGCCGCCGGTCACACGATCGAGGAGTTACACGCTCTGGTAGAGGAGGCGCCTGACTGGAAGCCTGTCCCCACCACGAGCCGCCTGGAGGGGCACGCCAACACGTTCACGTACACCATGCCAGCGTACGGAGTGCAGATCTGCATCAGGTCACCGAAGCTGCACTCCGACGCGACAAAGTTGACGGCTATCCTGCGGATCTATGCGGGCAATGAAACCGTCTCCGGATCAGGTGCGATAAACCTGGCCGCGGCCCGCACGCGCAACGCGCTCGCCGCAGACCTAGAGAAGGACCGCCCGGACGTCCCGTGGCGGGCCGAACTTACCCACCTCTACGAACAGCTTTCGGACAAGCTTCTCACCGGCGAGCCACGGTTGACCCTCGTGTCAGATGAATACCCAGACCCCGTCACCTACATCATCCCGCCGCTCCTCCCCGAGGGGGAGCCCACGATCATCTATGGCGACGGGGCCTCTGGGAAGAGCATGTTCGCGATGCTACTCGCGATCCTCGTGTCAACGGGGACCGAACACACGGCCCTCCGGCTGGCAGCTCCGGAGCCGCGGCGAGTGCTCTACCTCGACTGGGAACGCAAGCCAGCGGAGGCGCGCCGGAGGCTCTACCGGCTTGGCCTCGGGCTCGGGCTGCGCAGCCCAGCGACTGTGTACTACCGCAAGTGCCAGGCCCGGCTTTCAGACGATGTCGAGGCAATCGCGGAGCTGATCCAGCGCGACAAGATCGAGCTGATCGTGATCGACTCCCTCCTCCCGGCGGCCGGGGTGGCGGACGGGAGGGATCCGGCGGGCCCGGCTGCTGAGCTCTTCTACGGCATCCGCCAGCTGGACACGACAGCGCTCGTGATCGGGCACCACGGGAAGGACAGGGAGAGGGGGATCTACGGCAGCATCTTCTTCCGGAACCTCGCCTCCTCCGTCTGGTCTGCGCGAGCGTACAGCGAGCCTGGAAGCAACACCCTGTCGCTCGGGCTCGTGCACGACAAGTCCAACCTATCCGGACGCCTCCCAGGACTAGGAATAGAATTCCACTTTGACGATTCAGATGACGCGCGCGGTCCGATCACGGCACGGTACACGGACCTCTCCTCTATCCCAGACGCCGTTGACTCCCTCCCCGCCCCGCAGCGCATCCTGGCGTGCCTCTCCAGGGATGCGATGCTCCTCCGGGAGATCGTGGATGAAACCGGGATCAACATTCACACCGCCCGCTCTGCCCTCCAGCGGCTCGCAGCCGAGGGGCGCGTCCGCCGGGCAAGCGACGGGCGGTACGAACGCACGGGGAGGGGTGACACGTGCCCGTTCTGAGCGATATTCGGCCTCCAGTCCTGTGGATAACTCCTGTAGGAACGTTCAGAACAGCAGCGTTTCGTGAGCGATGCATCGGTGATGCATATGCATCAGCGTGCATCATGATGCATCAGCGGGGATTCCGGCCTAAATGCCTGGAGTGCTGGCCTACACAGCCTTTGGCCACCATCCTTGGATTGTGCCACGGACACGGCCGACCTGTGGATAACCCTGTGGATAACCCAGGGGGGGGATCGCAACTTTGGCAGTCCTGGACGTTTCCCACCAGCTGCGGTGATGCATCAAACGCCCCGATGCATCAACGAGGTGTGATGCACCATGCATCAGCGATGCATCAGCCGATCCGTAGAACGCTAACCAGCACGGCGTTCTGCCTGCGATGCATCATGCATCAAACATGCATCATTGCCAGTGATGCATTTCCCCCCCTGTATAGGGGGAATGCATCACGCATCATCAGGCAATACCACGTACCCGAGTGGTGGGATGTACTACAGACGGATGGACTATACCTGCCACAACGTCCGCTCCGCGCCGGTGCAGGGCCTTTCACCCGCGGGATTCCTCCGTGCGCCGTTTCACCGTCATCGCGGCGCGCCTCCTTGCCCGCGGGATCGGTTCGCGGGGTTCGACTCCCCGGCGGAGCGCAACGCAGGGAGAATCACGTACCGCCGGTACATCACGGCGTACAGGAGGTGACTGCTCCTCTCTCCCTAAGTCAAACCCGCGGCCTTTACTCCCTGCGACCGCGGAAGCGAGGGTCAAAGTGCGTGCCAAACTACAATAGAGCGAGGTGAACACCTCCTGGCTAGCTTGTAACCATAGCGCCGGGGCTCCGCACGCCGGCCCCGGCTACCCTCGCTACGGAGGCGGAGGAGGAGGTAAACGATGTTCACAATTTACAAAGGAATGAGCAACGAGAACGATTCCGAGCAGATTGTGTGGTGCGGCATTGATATGCGCACCTGGGATGAAATGCTGTGCGATGCCTTCAGAGATAATGGGGAATCTTATAACGACGTCGTCTATACTAGCCATTATAAGTATGAAAATCCGTTCTGGTTTCGTAGGCCTCTATATGGATATATGGCACCAGACTTCGTTGTAATGACAAAGAGATATCTTTACCATCCGCGCAAGGTTATTGTCGAGCGACGTGTCAAGCCACAGATGCCGAAGGACATTATGTTGGCAAGCGGAGAGCCTGATCTAATCTGTGACGATCCCAAGACGCGTCGCGTTGAAGTGTGGGACGTTGTGTCTACTCCACTGGCCAATGGCCCGCTCCCTTGACTCAGGAGCCCTCCACCTTGTATCCTCCTGGCGGTGACACCATGATGGCCAACGGCGGAGAGGACGGATAATGGCGGCCAAGCCGTACAAAATGACCGCGGCAAAAAAGGAAGCCTACCTAGAGGCTATCCGGAAAGGTGCGCTCAAAGGCGCAGCCGCAGAGGCTATCGGTGTGACACGAGGAACCATCTGCGCGCACGTCAGGAGCGATCCGGAGTTCGCCAGGGCAATCGAGGAGGCCGAGATGTCCCTGGTGCAGGTGGTAGAGGACGCGCTCTACAAGGCGGCAGTGGAGGGCAACGTCACAGCGCAACAGGTAATCCTGTACAACCGCGCACCGGACCGGTGGCGCGACCGTCGGAACGTATCTGTAACTGGACCGAGCGGAGGGGCACTGCAAATTGAACTCAGTGAGGCCGGTCAGCAAATCCGCGATCAGCTACGCAAAGTCGCATCCAAAGCTGCGAGCGCAGATCCTGAAGCTGAGTGATCGCGACCTCGGGATTCTCGCCTACGACTGGGAGTTGAACGCGCGTCCAGAGCAGCTCATGCCTCCTGGGGACTGGTTCATCTGGTTGATCCTGACAGGCCGCGGGTGGGGGAAGACGCGGGCGGGCTCTGAATCCGTGTGCTACGAGAAGAGGGCTGGCCGCGCCAGGAGGATAGCGCTCGTAGGGGCGACCGCCGCCGACGTGCGCGACGTGATGGTTGACGGACCGTCTGGGATCATGGCCGTGTCTCCTCCGTGGGACCGCCCGGAGTACCAGCCGTCCAAGCGCCGCCTCCGATGGGCGGACGGCGCGATTGCGTACCTGTACTCCGCAGATGAGCCGGACCGCCTGCGCGGGCCCCAACACGACTTCGCGTTCTGTGATGAGATCGCGGCGTGGCGCTACCCAGACGCCTGGGACAACCTCCTCCTCGGGATGCGCATGGGAGAGCACCCGCGGATCGTTGCCACAACGACACCGAAGCCCCGCGCGTTCCTGCGTGCGATCATGGAGGACCCGCGTTCCGTAGTAACGCGTGGTAGCACCTACGATAACCGCGAGAACCTTCCAGAGGCGTTTTTCAGTCACGTGATCGCGCGCTACGAGGGAACGACACTGGGGCGCCAAGAGATCGAGGGGGAGTTCCTAGAGGACATCCCAGGGGCTCTTCTCACGAGAGCGACAATAGACGCGCTGCGCGTGAGCGCCGCTCCAGCTCTGCGCCGGATCGTGATCGCCGTTGACCCAGCCGCGACGGCGCACGAGGAGAGTGATGAGACGGGTATCGTGGCGTGCGGGATCGGAGAGAATGGCCACGTATACTGCATCGCGGACGAATCAGGGCGGTACACACCAGTGGCGTGGGGGAAACGGGTGCTGGCCCTGGCCGCACGCCTAGATGCCGACGCCGTGGTTGCCGAGGTGAACCAGGGCGGGGACATGGTTGGAACGATCCTCGCGCTATGCGCGGAGGAACTAGGCGTTCCTATGCCGCGCCTTGTTACGGTGCACGCAAAGAGGGGGAAGGTCCTGCGAGCGGAGCCAGTGGTTGCGATGTACGAACAGGGGCGCATTCACCACGTTGGGAGCTACCATGAGCTTGAGGATCAGTTGTGCGGATGGACCGTAGATGCCGACTGGTCTCCTGATCGCATGGACGCCCTCGTATATGCCATCACCGAGCTCTCCGGCGGAGACAATGAGATCAGGATCGGTGCCGCTTGACACGGGGTGGTGATGCGATATATAACCGGCCCGTGACACTACGTGAGCGCGTCGCATCTGTTCTCCTCAGACAGCGCTCGCCGCGAGCGAGCCCCATCATTGTCCCAGACTGGGAAACGGCGCTACCGCAACATTCAGATTGGGACACCACTGCGGCGATCCGCGACGGCTACCGGGCCCATATCGCGGTCTACCGATGCGTGACGGAGCTGTCCGGGGCCGTTGCCACGGTTCCGTGGGTTCTCCGGCGCGAGAGGTCTGATGGTGGGACCGAGGAGGCCCCCTACACGCACCCTGGTTGGCAGCTCCTCCGCAAGGCAAACCCACGCATGTCGTGGTCTCAACTGGTTGAGGGCGCCGCGGTGTGCATCCTCCTCGCAGGGAACCACTACTGCCTCACCGTGTCAAGCGGGCAGCGCGTTGAGCTCTACCGTCTCCGCCCTGACCGCGTGACGGTGATCCCAGGCCGGGATGGGGCGAAGGCCTACCAGTACCGCGTTGGCTCCGAGGAGATGGTCTACCCCGCCGAGGAGATCATTCACCACCTGTTCTACGATCCAGGTTCCGACTACTACGGGCTATCCCCACTGCGTGCCGCCGCACGTACCGTTGACACAGACAACGCCATGGTTGACTGGAACCGCTATTCAATGCGCAACAGGGCCAGGCCCGACGGAATTGTGAGCGTCAAGGCGCCTCTATCGGATCAACAGCACGCCGCGCTTGTGAAGCAGATAGATGAACAGCGCTCTGGTTCTCTCAATGCCCGAAGGGTGATCGTTGTCTCTGGTGCGGAGGCGTCGTTCGTTCCGATGTCCCTGACGCCGGTAGAGCTCGACTTTGTGGCCAGCCATCAGATGTCCAGCCGCGACGTGTGCACAAGCTACGGCGTACATCCGGAGGCCCTTGGGCTCGCAGAGGCGACGTACGAAAACAAGCGGTGGGCAATCCGCGCGATGTGGGAAGGGCCCATCCTGCGCCTCCTAAAATGCCTACGCGACGGGTTCAACCTGAGGTTACAGGATATATGGGGCGAGGACATCTACATCGACTTTGACCTGTCGGAAACTCCGGCTGTGATCGGGGCCCGCCGCGACAAGGCAGAGGAGGCGCGCATCTACTGGGGGCTCGGTGTTCCGTTCAATCAGCTCAACACAGAGCTCGGGCTCGGATTCCAGCAAGTCCCCGGCGGGAACGTCGGCTACCTCCCAATGAGCTACTTCCCGGTTGGCGGAGGATCGGCGAACCGAGGAAACGTCAACGGAGATGAGATCAGATCGTACACCACGGACGCGCAGCTGGACACCTACTGGCGCGCCGTTGACCGCCCCAAGATCGCATGGGAAGCGAAGATCGCGGACATAGTGAAAAAGCGCTTCTCCGCGGAGCGCGCGGAGGCAGTCTCCTACGTGCAGAACGGAGGACGTGACCTCGATCCTCTGATAGATGCTCTCGCGAAAGGATGGACGGAAACCATGACCGCCTCATGGCAGGCGATTGTGGAGTACTTCGGGAACGACGTGTTACATGAGCTGTATCCCGAGAGGGCGGTCTCCACGGTACAAACGAGGCAGGATCTGTGGAACTCAGTCATTGCGGACTATGTCGCGCGCGTTGTCGCGCGGCGAGTTACCATGATAACCGACAGCACAAAGGCGGCGCTCCGAGATGAGATCGCCGCTGGGATCGCGGAGAACGAAAGCACCGCGCAGATCGCCCGCCGGATACAGCGCACGTACGGGGAGTGGATGGGGGAGGGTGATGTCCCGTTTGATCGCAGCCGCTCCTACACGATCGCCAGGACGGAGGTTCACGGCGCCGCGTCGTACGGGATGCACCAGGGCGCCGCGCAGAGCGGGGCATTCAGCAAAAAGAGATGGCTCACAACGCGCGACGGGCGCGAGCGGGATAGCCATGCTATGATGGACGGACAGGAACGCTCTCTGGACGAACGCTATTCTAACGGACTAATGTACCCCGGCGATCCCGAGGGCGAACCAGGTGAGACGGTGAATTGCCGATGCACAGAGACGTACAGCTGAGAGGTGATAGAATGAGCCGGATGGAGACGAGATCCTGGACGATGGAGCTCCGTAGCATCGGGGAGCCGGAGGGCAGTTTTTCGGGCTATGCCTCTGTGTTCGGAGTTGTCGATTCCTACGGGACAATCTTTGACCGCGGGAGTTTCAGGAAAACGATCAAGGAGCGGAAAGGCAGGTTCCCGCTTACCTGGTTCCATGACCCGACGGAGCCGATCGGCCTTGCTACAGTGGAGGAGGACGATCGCGGCCTGCTTGTGAACGGCGAGCTGGACGTTGTCGGGAATAGCACCGCGCAGCGCGTGTACGCAGGGCTCCGGTTCGGATACGTGACCGACATGAGCCACGGGTTCCGTCCTATCCGGAGGAAGGAAGATGAGAACAGAGTTACGCACTTCACCGAAGTGCAATTGATCGAGGTCGCTCTGCTAACTGCGAACTACGCCTCCAATCCGGACGCGATGGTAACTGCGGTTCGTGAATCGAACACGAGGCTCGCACGTATGCGCCAGCTGGAGCGTGATGGTGCAATCGAGGAGCTACTCAACGTGGGGCGTGAGGTTGCCTCGATCATTGACAGCCTGCAGCTCCGCGGTGCCACAACGTTCGCCGACCTCCCGCTGGCCGACCGAGATCGGGAGTGGGATGCGGCGGAGGCGATGCAGCGCGTGCGCGCCTGGGCCGGGGCGGAGGAGGAGCCGAACGCGAAGTACCGGTCCGCGTTCCTGTGGTACGATAGCGAGGCGCCGGAGCTGTTCGGATCGTACAAGATGCCCTTCGCCGACGTGATAGATGGCCGTCTGTACTGCGTACCTCGTGCGATCTTCGCAGCGGCTGCGCGTATAGATCAGACCGACATCCCCGCCTCAGACCGCGACGCGGTGAAGCGACATATGAGCCGATACTATGCTAAGATGAGGCAGACGTGGGACGATACGGAGCTCTACCCTCCATGGGAGAGGAGCTCCGGATTGGAGGTCGTGATTCGCGACCTACACGATACGATCGGGGCACTCAGGGGAATCCTGACGCCGGGGCAACCCACCTCAGGGCCTACTGCGCCGCCCACCATCGGCAGCGTGCCGGATAGCCTCCACACGCTGCTGGACAACCTGCGGGCCTATGGAAACGAGCTCGCGGGACGGAGGTGACAGACATGCCTAATGACACAGCGACGGTGGCCGAACTCCGCACTACGATCGAGGAGCTGAACGTCCTCGTGAAGCAGTTGCGCGACAAGGCTACTACGGCAGAGAGCAAGACTGAGGCACTTGTCGAGGCACGGGTTACTGGCCTTGACGCCAAGATCGCAGAGTTGCGTGCGAAACAAGAGGAGTTGGAACTCCGCCTCAAGGCCCCGGCCACAACCGGGACCGAGGAGGAGCAGAAGCGCACTCGTGAGATCGAGGCCAGGAAGGCGCTGCGCGCCTACCTGCGGGGGCCCGAGGCGTGGGCGCAATACCCAGCCGATAAGCGGGCACTGGTTGCCGATCAGACAACTGGGATGATCATGATCCCGGCGGAGATGGAAACTGAGCTCGTGAGAGAGCTACCGCACAAGTCGGTGCTTCGCAGCCTGGTAGGTGCGCGTGCAATCGGCTCCGACAAACTGCACCGGCGTTCCCTCACCGGCGTGACGGTCGCGTGGGGGAAACTGGAGCTTGGAGCAGATCTACCTGAGAGCACGATGGTTCCGGGAGATGAGTATCTGTACGTCCGGAACATTATCGGTAGCACCTGGATCGGCGTTGACCTCCTGGAGGACACTGACATCAACCTCCCCCAGGAGATAAATGAGGCGTTTGTCAACGCGATCGCACCGGCGGAGGACGACGGGTTCCTGAACGGCGACTATACCGGCGGCAAGGAACCAGAGGGCATCCTGACACGGATCGGGTCTGAGTCCTATCAGATCAAGCCCTTGGAGGTTGGAACGACCGCGACTGTGACGCTGGGGGATCTGCTCGCGCTCACGTACAAGGTTCCCGATGCCTACCGCGTCGGCGGGACGTTCCTGATGCATCCGAGCACCGAGCTTGCGCTCATGCTGGAGGTTGACGGCTACGGGCGCTACGTTTGGCAGCCATCGGCCCAGGCTGGTGTTCCCGCGCGGATCTGGAATTATCCGACAGTTACATCGCAGTTTATGCCAACCCTCCCAGAGAACAGCCCCGAGTCCGGAACTCCCTACGTTCTGTTCGGCGACTTCCGCGCCGGCTACGCGATCCGCGACCGCCGGGGTATCACCGTGCAGCGGCTGGTAGAGCTGCGCGCGGAGGCCGGACTGGTAGGGTTCCTCGTGACCAAGCGCGTGTTGGGTGGCGTGATCCGGCCCGATGCGTTCGCGGCTCTGGTTGAGCCTGACTGAGGAGGTAGATCATGCCTCAGATGCAACGTGGATACAGACCAGAGGCGGAGGGTGATGAGCTGCGGATCGCCGGAGTTGCCGCGCGCTACCCCCTCTGCGCCCTTGTGGCCGACGTGAAGCACACCGATACCGAAGTCGAGCTGGGGTACATCCCGCAGGGAGCCATCATTGTCGGAGCCATCGTAGGCCTGAAAGCGCAGTTCAACGCAGGCACGACGGCCACGATTGACGTTGGGTACGGACAGTCGCTCAATGAGATCGTGACGTCGTTCGATGCCAAAGCAGAGATAGTCGGTACGTACCTCCTCGGTGCTAAAGGCCTGGCCGCCCCAACGGAGGACAAGCTCGTGAAGGCTAAGGTGACACAAACCGGCTCCGCATCCAGCGCTGGCGAGGCTAGGATCACGGTGCTCTACGCCATCCCCTACGTCGCGTGGCCTGCGGAAACAGAGCCGCTCGACATACTCGATCCGAACAAGGGGAAGGATGGGACCCACACAATAGACGAACGGTCCTAGTGAGGTGATCGGAGATGAGAGTTATTGCCATGCGCCCGTTGACTGTACGCGGGCTGAAGGTAGAGCAGGGGGAGGAGTTTGACCTCCCCCCCTCACTCTCGCGGTTTGTGCACCTCGGATGGGTGCGCGGTGTAGAGGAGCAACCAATGATGCGAACCAAAGGCAGACCTGAGACGCGTGTAGAGCCGAAGCCAACCACCCGCACAAAGGCGAAGGCCAAGAAGGGCAAGAGGAAATAATGGGCGTGATCGCGGACCGCATGACGTGGGATAGCGAGAAGGATGGGCTTCTACAGTACCTCCGTCTCTCTACTCTGCCACCGGAGGATTTAGGAGAAGGGGAGGAGGACCCTCTCCTCTCCGAGCTCCGTCTCATGCTGGCTGTCGCGGTCGAGTTGGCTGAACAGTACGTCGGAACGAACCTCGATTACCTGGACGATGAGGATGGGGGCGAGGAATCCGAGCTCCCAGAATCTGTCCGGCTGTGGTGCTACCGGTACGTGGCCTGGAGATTCAATCGGCGAGATGATCGCACGAGCGAGGGCTCCAGCCGCGGCGGGGACTCCATCACGTGGGGGGAGGAGCCCGACTACTCGCTCCTCGCCCCATGGAGGACGGTGAGACTGTGAACGAACGAGACCGCCTCGTGGTTGAGACGCTAACTCATACCGACGGTCCGATGGGCTCCGTTGAGACATGGACGGAGAGCGGACCTATCGTGTGGGCCAGGGTACTTCCTATCGGGGCGATGGCCCGAGCGACGTATAAGCAGCTGATGGGGGACGTGACGCGCGAGGTGCGCGTGCCTGGGAGGAAGACCTGGGAGTTCGGGAAGTTCCGGTTCCGTTGGGCCACTAACATGCTGAATCCTCGTGTACGCCTGATCCCGGCGCAGCCTCCGATAGACCCAGACGGTACAGGAAAGTACACCATAATCCTCTGTCGCGAGGAACCTCCGCATGAGGTCCCCGTGGTAGAGGAGAACGGAGAAGAGGGCGGCGGGAATGGCGAGGATGCCTGACACGATCCGCTTTGAGTCGAACCGAGCCGCGGTTGAGATGCGCATTGCGAGCGAGGCCAAGTCGCGCGTAGAGCGCGCCGCCGAACTCGTGCGAGGCGAGGCCATGAATCTCATGTCGGGCCCAAAGCGCGGGAGGCGGTACAAGGTTCCTGGTACGAAAGGCGCATGGTACACCGCATCCGCTCCCGGAGAAGCTCCCGCTGTCCCTACCGGGCGCCTGAAGGGCAGCATCGTGCGCGAGGTGCGCGTGACGGAGAGCGAAACCGTGGCCCTGGTTGGAACTGCGCTCCGCTACGGAGCGGAGCTTGAGTTCGGGAACGGCCGTGTCCAGCCTCGCCCATGGCTCCTCCCTGCGTTCAACAACATGCGCGATCAGATCTACCATATTATCGGTGGAAGGTGGTGGTGATGGGAGTGCTAGCAGACATCACGTCCGCGATCCTCACCATCCTCCGCCAGGATACCGAACTGGCGAAGATCCTTGGCGCGAAGCCGCGGATCTACCACGTTTGGGCTCCAGAGAACGCGCAGTTGCCGTACATGACGTACCAGATAACAGATCTCCCGGACCTAGATGCTGACGGGCTTTCTACGGGAGATCTAGCGATAGACCTGTGGGACTACGCTCCCACACCTGAGCGGGCCGAAGCCGCGGGGCATCAGATCACGCGGCTACTGGACGGGCAAAGCATCGCCACTACCGGAGGGATGGCGGAGGCGGTGCGCATTGTAAAGTCATCGAGCGGATTTATGGAAACCGACAACGCCAGCGTACACCGCTGGGTGTCGAGATGGACCCTGCGCTACGTGCGCCAGGGAGAGAAGTTTGGAGGTGATTGATTGTGGCACACCAACGGACGGGCCTGAACGCGGATACGTTCAAGCGCCTTGTTGTCGGTCCTGGAGCGGTCTACCTCGACTACGATCTAGTGACTGAGCGGCTACTCGGGGCCACCCGCGGAGGCAATACATTCGAGCCCGGGGTGACAATCCGGGACGTAGAGGTTGACGGCGTGAAGGGGAAAGTGCGCGGAGGGCGGATCATAGATCGCGTAGAACCAGTCCTCCGCTGCAACCTGATCGAGTTCACTGTGGCGAACCTTCTCGCAGCGATTCCAGGCCTCGTGCAGGAGTCGGTGAGCGGAACCTCGCAGGGAGAGGAGTGGGAGCTTGACCTTGGGTCGGCGACTGGAGGGTACTACAAGCTCGGTGACGGCAAGGGTAACTGGAGCAGGCAGCTGGACTTAGAGGACGATGCAGACGCTGTGAAGCACGAGCTTGAGCGTCTGTTCGGCATCGGATCTGTTGAGTCCGTTACTGGTGATGGTACACCGTTCACAATCGCCTTCGCCCTTTCCGCGAAGGCCACCGGGCTCGTGGCGAGCCTCGGGACATTGACGTTCCCTGCCGATCCAGACGCGGCCCTCACTAAGACCGAAGACTACGATCCAGGCGACAGCTACACGAAGCTCACGCTGGCAGAGATCAGTGATGAAGCTTACTTCACAAACTGCGCTCTCGTAGGACGCGTGAGCGGGACAAACCAGCCCGTCGTGGTGATTTTAAAGAACGTCCTCGGCGGCGGCGGGTTCACGATGGACTTCGTGGCGAATGGGGAGATGGTGTCGGAGCTGCGCCTCGAGGGGCACTTTGAGCCTCCGGGCGAGGGCGAGTACGACCCTGAATTCCCATTCGAGATCCGCTGGCCCACTGAGGCGTAGGAGGCGGAGACTATGACAAAACAGAAGCGGTTCCTGCTAGCGTGCGCGCTACTCGTGGTCTGCAGCGTGGCTGTGTTTTCGCTGTCGCGCCCGCGGTAC
>JAVERH010000152.1:0-4868 GCA_034007245.1 Coriobacteriia bacterium
TCGAGGAGCAGATCTTCAACTGGACATACACCGATGAGCAGCGCGCGAAGGAGCAGTTCGCAGCGGCGAACCCGGGTGCGTGGAATCCCTATGGCGCGCTGCCACAGATGCGCCTGCTCACGTACCAGATGCCTGATGAGCTGCTGGCGATAGCCAGCGCAGGGGAGTTCGATGAGTTCGACCTGAACGCGTTCTTCGCTGCGACGGGAACAGGCAAGAACGCACATTTCCAGCACAAGAGCGATGTGCAGAAGTGGCTGGACATCATCCGTGGTTCCTACGCGCCGCACAGGATTGAGAACCTCAAGTCCGGCACTCGGCCGCCGTGGCCATACTCGGACGATCGGTTGTTGCCCTATTTGCAGCACTCGTTCTGGTTCCTGCCCAACGTCGCTGCATGCCACGCGATGGCGAACCTGCTCGCGGAGAAGCACAACACGTTCTGGCACGACTACGCGGTGGTGGTCGCGGCGGGCGCGTCGGCTGGCATCGGCCTTGAGGCGTTGCCGCCGGTCCGTTCAGCGATCGGCAGCGGGTTCGAGACGAAGACGATCACGCTGTCCTGTGGCAAGCTCACGACGGGTGTGACCGTGCCACAGTGGTACTCGATACTGATGCTGCGCAACCTCACCTCACCGGAGACGTACTTTCAGGCTGCGTTCCGGGTGCAGTCGCCGTGGTCGATCCGAAATCCCAACGGAGACGACCCGAATGAGGAGGAGATCCTCAAGCCGGTCTGCTTCGTGTTCGACTTCGCGCCCACGCGCGCGCTTCGGCAGCTCTCGGAGTACGGACTAGGGCTTTCGCCCGGCGAGTCCAACCCGGAGAACGCCGTCAAGGACCTGATCTCATTCCTGCCTGTGCTCGCCTACGACGGCGCCAACATGATGCAGATCGATGCGGGCAGCATCCTCGACATCGCCATGGCCGGTACGTCGGGAACGCTGCTAGCTCGAAAGTGGGAATCCGCGTTGCTGGTGAATGTCGACAACGACACCCTGCGCCGGATCCTGGACGATCCCGAAGCGCTTGCTGCCGTGGAGCGCATCGAAGGTTGGCGCGCGCTCGGTGACAACGTCATCGAGACCATCATCAACAAGAGCGAGAAGATCAGAGAACTCAAGAACAAGGCGAAAGAGAGTGGACTCACCGCGAAGGAGAGGCGCGAGCTTACCGCGGAGGAGAAGGAGTTCAAGTCCAAGAGGAAGTTGGTCCAGGAGAAGCTCATCAAGTTCGCCACGCGGATTCCCGCGTTCATGTATCTGACTGACTTCCGCGAGAACACGCTCCAAGACGTCATCACCAAGCTGGAGCCCGACCTGTTCTTTGCGGTCACCGGTCTGACGGTTAAGGACTTCCACCTGCTCGTGAGACTGCGTGTGTTCAACACGGAGCGGATGAATCAAGCGGTGTTCGCGTTCAGGCGGTATGAGGACGCATCCCTGCGCTACACGGGGATCGACAGCCACCCCGGGCTCACACACTACGGCCTGTACGACACCGTGGTGGCACGAGAAGAGGCCGGCGTGTACGGGTAGGGAGTCAAGCTTGTCATAGAACAGGCCGAAGTACCGAGTGAGAGTCGGGGGCGTAGCGTCGAGCGGTTCAGGTGTTGGGGGCGACATGGAGCCAACCGAAGTCGAACTACTTCATACGGCACGTATCGATGACGAGTTCGAGTTGTGCTTCACTACATACTCGCTCGGCAGACGTCGGCTTGGGTCTGCCCGAATCTTTCGCAACAACCACAAGTACTCCGGCCCGACCAAATCGGGGATCGACATGCCTCGGGATCAGGTTGACGCATTGATTCCCGTTCTGAGGCGGTTGTCCGATGAGCTGGAGCGCGGTCTGTGCGCGCCGCCCTGTGAGTACGCCTCTCTTGATGCCGGCCGTACGGCGAACTGGTCGGTCCAGGTGCTGGTGCATGATGCGCGGCCCGACGAGCAATTCCTGGACGTGCGCAAGTTCGTCAGCAGCGACAGCTACACCGGTCCGACTCGCAAGGGCATACGGCTGACCGTCGACCACATCGATCAGCTGGCCGACGGACTCGAGCATGTCAGTGTGTCGTTGCATAGTTGGCGTCAGGGGCTTAGCGGGCTCTTTGCGCCGACTAAGCCTGAGGATGAGCAGCCGGAGCAACCCGCTGACCCGGGCACAGGTGTGCCGGACCACCTGAAGGGCTACTTCTGAGGAGGTCATCGTGTCAAAGAGCGTCGAGGTCATAGACATCACTCCGCATCAGACCCTGATGCCGAAACTCGGCAAGACGGGCTACTCCATTCCTCAGGCGATCGCTGAACTTGTGGACAACGCCATCGACGCTCGGATCGAGGGGTACCCGCTCCTTGTTGCCGTCAAGATAGGCAAGCACGGGATCTCGGTCGCGGATAACGGCACCGGTATGGGACGTGACGACGTTCACAAGGCGATGATTCTCGGAATGTCGTCGAAGAAGAACATGCTCGGCGAGTTCGGACTTGGCCTCAAGACGTCGTGCACAGCCCTGGGCCGGCGGTTCAAGGTCATGTCCTCGAAGCTGGGGGACCCGCACGCCTACTCGGTGGGCTATGACGAGGACGATTGGGTGAGCGCCGGCAGCTCGTGGCAGATGGAGCTCGAGACGGAGCAGGCTGATCCTGGAGACCACTACACCGTCGTAGAGATCTCCAAGCTGTACAAGTATTACGCGGGTGTCGTTGATGTGGTGCAGCGCGATCTGCAGCAGCGATTCGCACCCTTCATCAACGATGGAACGGTCGAGTTGCGGGTGAACAAGCGCAAGTGCAAGCCCGAGGAGTTCGATCTGCTCGAGGATACGCGGACTGAGTTCGAAATCGAGGATGCATCGGGCAATCGGATCTACGGCTGGTATGGGCTGCTGAAACAAGGTTCCAACAAGGGGCTCTACGGATTCCACACCTATCGGCTCGGCCGGATGATCACCACTTTCGACAAGATGGCGATCGGCGAGCACCCCACGATCTCCAGGATCATCGGCGAGGTGCATCTCGATCACCTGCAGCCGACCCACAACAAACGTGAGTGGGAGAAGACCGCTGAGTACGATGCGGCCGTCGATGCGCTGCGCATCGAGGTGCAGGACCTGTTGCGGCAGGCGCGTCAGCGGGCGTCATCGGACAGTATCACCAAGGCGGTGCGCAACGAACTTGAGCGATGGAAGGATTCAATCGCGCGGGCGTTGATGGCCCGGGAACTGAAGCCGTTCACATCCCCCGTGCACACTCTGAGCGAGTACGAGCGCTCTGAGAGCGACGAAGCGCAGGAGCAGATCGAGGTCGAGCAAAGGCAGCGATCCGAGAGCCCCGAGCCGTCAGCTCCGCGGACTCAGCCGACCGAGTCGAGCCGTGAGAGGGTCCCTCGGGTCACGCATCAGAAGCCCCGTCATGCGGTGAGAGTCAAGGGCAAGAGCGTCGACTTCGATCACGAATTCGCGCCGCTTGGCGAGAAGGAAGCCTGGTACCAGTGGAGCTACAGCGCTGAAGAGGGACTCGCGATCTACACCAACACCGAGTTTCCCGCGTACTTCACTACGAAGGACAAAGCGTTCTACGCGACCCTGCATATCGCTGAGAGCATCGCCGAGCTGCTGATCCAGGAGGCCGGTGTGTCCGCAGATGAGTTTGACGACATCCGGCAGCTGATCATGCGTAAGGCTGCTGCCGTCAAGGATCAGTGGATAGAGGAAGAGGCGGAAATCGGCTCAGGGGAGGCGGATTCGGCGGACACAGGCGAGGTGCGGGCGCCGCTTGGCAAGGCTGGTGCCTGAACGTGCGGACCACGCCGTCCTTCCCGGGAACCGCCTCGAGCGACTGCCACTGCTTGAGTTCCACGATCACCGCGGCGTCGCGCGCGCCGTCCTGGCGGCCGGTGAGCAGGAAGTCGATGCGGCTACTCGTGTACGGCACGCTGAACTCGATCGCCACGCCGCAGCCGTCGGGCAGCGCGGACGTGTTGAGCACCTTGTACATGTACTCCATCGAGTTGCGCCAGCTCGTCACCTCGGCAGGGTTGGCGCGGTGCAGCTTGCGCTCGAAGGCCGCCGTGATGGCATCGGCGATGGCGTCGGCTTCCACGTCGTCCATGAACTCGCGCTTGGTGGCCTGGTACACGAGCATCGGCGGCTCCGTGAGGGGGAGCGGATGGGGCTGAGACCAGGGTAGCAGAGGGGCGGGTGGGAATCCCCTCGGTATCCCCAGCATGACTTAACAGAAATCCGCCGTCGAGGTCGACCTTCTGCCCGGCACTCGGGTACCCTTGGGTGTGGTCGTCCACAGGGTCCGGGTGAATGCCCGTCCTCGAAATCGGGACAATCGGGCAGCCGGGGCGGCGCTCCCAGCAGACCTGCAGCCGTGGTCGCAACGTGAGGGAGGCCGATGACAGTCACCAGTGAGCTACAGGATGCATTGAGCCTCGAGACGCTTGCGGTGCATCCGTGGCCGGAGGTCCGCCGCCAAGTAGTGCAACTTCTTCGGGCGCTCAACTCAGTTGAAGCGGCTCGGATTCTCGTCACGTTCCGCACTGATGATGATGAGATTGTTCGTGCGAGCGCCTTTGCGGCCCTCGGTTGCGTGGCGGTCGACGTTGACCTCGAGCTCATCCAAGTCGGCGTCCGCGATTGCCAGGAACGTGTTCGCAAGGCGGCCCTTGAGGCGCTACATCAGCGCGATCCGGAAGTCGCAGCTCGGGTGGCGGTTGGTCTACTGCGTGATGAGTCATCACATGTCGTTTACCGGGCTCTCATCATCCTGCGCGATCATGGTGGCGCTGAAGCTCTACAGAGCCTGGCAGAGCTTGAGAACGCCTCTGGCTCTACGGGCGTGCGAGCTGTTGCTACCCGCCAG
>JAVERH010000169.1:0-4173 GCA_034007245.1 Coriobacteriia bacterium
GAGTCGGCTCTCGCGTTTGACCCCGTGCCCCCGCTCGTGAAAGAGCTGGCCGTGCACGAGTAGGGAGTGCCGACTGTCGGGTACAGAGTCCCCATGACGTCAGGTTCATCCATGCGAGTGGACGAGCACGCGGGGAGGACCTTATGGGCAGGCCGGCGCGATCATGGTGCGTCGCATACGTTGTCGTCGCGATGATGCTGGCTGCGATTCCGGGAGCTGCGTTCGGGGCGGTGACGATGACGCACGATCTCAACTGGGGCTCGAACGGGTGGGGTGAGGGTCAGTTCAGTTATCCGTCCGACGTGACCACGGACAAGTGGGGCAACGTGTACGTGGCCGGTGGCGAGAGCGGGGATGACCGTGTCCAGATGTTCACTGCCGACGGCGTGTTCCTGAAGTCGGTCGGCGTCAGCGAGGTCAGTCCGCCCGTGGTGATGCCTCGCACGGTCGCGACCGACCGCTGGGGCACGATCTATGTGGGTGAGAAGGGCGCAGTCACGAATGCTACGGTCCGCATGTATAACCCACTTCTCTACAGCGAGAGTGGGGTGTTCCAGGAGAGTCCTTTGGATGAGATCCAGGGCCCTGTGAATCTGGCAGTCGCGCTCGATGGAACGGTGTATCTGAGCGAGAGAGGCAGCTTCGTGCAGCGGTGGCGTCGCCAGAGCTTCATGGATGCATGGTCGGCCCTGGGTACCGCGACGATGGGCATGGGTGTGACTCAGGACGGCGTCGTCCTGACTACGACCGACCTTAGTTTGGGAATCCTGCACTCGGTGATCGCTTACGACGCCGATGGGGTCTACCTTGACGACTGGGGCGGTCAGGGCACCGAGAACGGTTAGTTTGATCGGCCGTACGATGTCGGTGCGGATCCGTTGGGTAACGTGTATGTGATCGAGTCGATCGGGAATCGGGGCCAGGTCTTCACGCCTGGCGGCGCCTGGCTTACAACGTTCGGCGCGACCGGTACAAGTGAGACGCTGTTCAGCGTTCCTTACGGCATGGCCGTGGGATCCGATCGCACCGTATATGTGGCCGATACGTTCAATCACCGTATCTCGAAGTGGGATGTCTCGATCCCGACCGCTGAAACTGAGGTGGCGGGCGTGAGTCGCTACCTGACTGCGATCGAAGCGTCCAAGAAGGCATACCCGGATGGTGCCGATACAGCAGTGTTGGCGACCGGTGCCAATTGGCCGGACGCGCTCGGTGGTGCAGCGCTTGCCGGCACCCTGGATGCGCCACTGTTGCTCACACCCCCTGATGCGCTCTCTGCCGATGTCGCTGCCGAGCTCGAGAGACTCGGTGTCAAGGGCGTGTACATCCTCGGCGACACGGGGGCCGTGAGTGATGACGTGCTCAACGCGGCGAAGGCGCTTACCTCGCTCGGAGCAGCCGTACGGCTCGGCGGGCTTAGCCGGTACGAGACCGCTAACGCTATCGCCGATCGGGTGGTCTTACTTCGGGGCTCGGAGTATGACGGGACCGCGTTCGTGTGCACGGGGACGGGTTTTGCCGATGCGCTGGCCGCCGCTCCGATCGCTGCTGCCAACGGGTGGCCGATCTACCTCACACAGCCGACGGTGCTCACGCCGAGCACGAGGGTATCCATGGTCGCGAACGGCTCCAATCACGGTTATGTCATCGGTGGGACGAACGCCGTGAGCGCCGCGGTCGCAGCCGATCTTGAAGACATGTCTCCGCTGCCGCCCACGGCTTTTAGTCGCTACGGTGGAGTCGACCGTTACGATACTGCAGCCAGGGTCGCCGAGGCTGGCTTCGACGGCATGGGGATGCTCTGGTCTCGTCCGGCGCTTGCCACGGGGAGCAACTTCCCGGATGCGCTCGCCGGAGGAGTGTTGCAGGGGAGCGACTGTAGTGTCTTGCTTCTCACTAGGGGTGATACGCTCAGTCCCGATGTCGCTGCCCTTCTGTCGGCACACAAGGATGAGATCTACGAGATCCGCTATCTCGGGGGTACAGGTGTGCTGATGCCTGCCGTGAGGACTGCGGCACAGGCGCTGCTCTGGTAGCGGGTCCGCCTCGAACGTGACAGTAGGGCGGCCCGAGGGTCGTTCCTACTGTCAGGTGCAGACTTCACGTCCCACTGCTGCGCACATATGCCTCGCTCGGGTAGAATCGGAGCCTGCGCACCGCCCGGTACCCATGAGGGGAGTCCCATCTTGGCGAAGGATCGTCTGCTCGACGTGCTCGAACGCTACGAAGCCGTTATCGGCCTCGAGATCCATACGGAGATCACCGCATCGAACACGAAGATGTTCTGTGGCTGTCCGGTCGCTTTCGGTGGTGAGCCCAACACGCGGGTGTGTCCGGTGTGTCTTGGCCTACCTGGTGCACTGCCCGTGCCGAACGAAGCCGCCATCGAGTGGACCGTGCTCGCGGGCCTTGCGACCGAGTGTGACATCGCGCTATGGAGCCAGTTCCACCGTAAGCAGTACTTCTATCCCGATATGCCTAAGGACTACCAGATATCCCAGTACGACCTGCCCTTCTGCTCGAGTGGCATGGTCGAGATCGAGGTCGACGGTGCCGGGATGGCCGAGCGGATCGAGCTTGGCGGTGACGTGATATTCGTGGGTCCTGAAGCCGTTGCCGAGGATGGTGGCTACCGCACGCGCATCGGCATCACCCGTATCCACCTCGAGGAGGATACGGGCAAGATGGTGCACGTGGGTGGCGCAGAAGGGCGGATCGCAGGTGCCACGCACTCGCTTGTGGACTACAACCGCGCGGGGACGCCGCTTATGGAACTCGTGAGCGAGCCCGACATCCGTACACCTGAGGAGGCCCGTCGCTTCGCCCAGAAGCTGCGTAGCATCTGGCTTGCGCTCGGCGTGAGTGACTGCAGCATGGAAGAGGGCTCTATGCGGGTGGATGGCAACGTGTCCGTTCGGTTGCGTGGCGCTACGGAGTTAGGGACCAAGAGCGAGGTCAAGAACATGAACTCGTTCAAGGCGCTCCACGACGCGCTCGCCTACGAGATCGTTCGTCAGGCCGACCTGCTGGACGCGGGGGAGTCCGTGATGCAGGAGACACGCCACTGGGACGCCACAGCGAGGCGCACAAGCGGACTGCGCAGCAAGGAAGAGGCACACGACTACCGGTACTTCCCCGAGCCCGATATGGTGCCGTTCGTCTTCGAGCCCGAGTGGATCGAGGAGCTTGCGGCCAAGCTGCCGGAGCTGCCAGATGCGCGCAGGGATCGCTACATCGCCGAGTACGCACTACCCAAGGCGGATGCCGCTGCGATCGCTGCAGACACCGGCTCGGGTTGCTACTTCGATGTAGCTGTGAAGATCGCCGGTGCCGATCGGGCCAAGCAGGTGGCCAACTGGATGCTTGGTGAGCTGACGGCATACGTGAACGCGGCGGGTATCGGGATGGGCGATGCGCGCGTGACACCCGCGATGCTGGCCGAGATTATCGGACTGATCGAGGATGGGACCATCAGCGGCAAGCAAGCCAAGCAGGTCTTTGCCGAGGCAGCCGAGACCGGTGACGCTCCCGGTGCGATCGTCGAGGCTCGCGGGATGAAGCAGGTCTCGGATACCGGGGCGATCGAGGCGGTGGTGGCCGGCGTACTCGAGGCACACCCGGACGAGGTCGCCAGCTATCGTGGCGGCAAGACGTCGGTGATCGGCTTCTTCGTCGGTCAGGTGATGCGCGAGATGCGGGGCCAGGGTAATCCTGCCGTCATCAACGAGGTCCTGCGGCGAATGCTCGGGTAGCCGGTACCCGGGCGGGGCACAGGGAGTCACTCGCCGAACATCGCCTCCACCTGCTGTTCACCCACGGACTTCAGCACCTGTGCGCGTGCGACGGGGTCGAGCGATGCGAGCTCGGCTGAGATGTGCTCCCCGGCTGCTTCGATGCGCTCGGCCCGGGCGTCGAAGACGATGTCGAGGAGCAGGACGACACCGAGCGCGAGGAGGGCGCCAGGGATCGCCCAGGCGAAGAACCCTTTGCGCTTACGGCTTACCATCAGCCCGCCGACCAGCAGCCCGCCACCGATGGCCGCTGCAGCAGTTACGGTCTCGGTCTGAGCCTCGGCAGGCAGTGAATCGCGCCAGCGTTCGATCGCTTCCATGATGCGGCTCCTTTCGGCGTGTCCCTGAACTATATCTTCCCAGGAGTGCATAGGCTTGTCGA
>JAVERH010000153.1:0-4696 GCA_034007245.1 Coriobacteriia bacterium
GAAATTCCGCCAGACGCTAGATATAGTGTCTTGCCGGTTTGAGAGAGATGCCGGATCGCGGTCTGAGACTGCGGCTTCGCAAGGCTGGAAATGCTTACGCGCTCTCTCGGTTCGTCCCCGATTTGCCCTCATTCGTCTTTATTGCTTTGTCCGTGCTGCTTTCATGCGGCGTTCATGTGCGCTCGCAGCGCCGTGAGCCAGTCAGATTTGCTGCGCGGCTCATCTGCCCCCAAGGAGTCCCGATGTCCCAGACCACCGCCGCCACCGAATCCGCTGCTGTCCCGCAACACCTCGCACACCCCGAGGTGGATACGCAACAGCAGGTCGCACTGGGTGATTTTTCAGACTACAAGATCATCCGTCGCAACGGGGCCGTGGTCGGGTTTGAGCCGAGCAAAATCGCCGTGGCGATGACCAAGGCCTTTCTGGCCGTGCAAGGCGGGCAGGGTGCGGCCTCGGCCAGCATGCGCGAAACAGTGAATGCGCTGACCGAAAACGTCGTGCGCGCCCTGCTCCGTAGCCGTCCCAGCGGCGGCACCTTTCATATTGAAGACATTCAGGACCAGGTCGAACTCTCGCTGATGCGCACTGGCCAGCACGAGGTGGCGCGCGCCTATGTGCTGTACCGCGAACGCCGCACACAAGAGCGGGCCAAGCAAAAAGCGGCTGCAGAGCAACAAGAGAGCGCTCCGGTGCTGCATGTGCTCGACGGCGGTCTGCGCAAACCGCTCGATCAGGCCGCTCTGGTGAGCCTGATCGAATCCGCCTGCGTCAATCTGAGTGCGGATGTGAAGGCGGCCCCCATCGTGGCGGAAACGCTGCGCAATCTGTACGACGGCGTGCCGATGCTCGAGGTTTACAAGGCCTCTATCCTCGCCTCGCGCACCCTGATCGAGCGCGACCCCGACTACTCCAAGGTCACCGCGCGCCTGCTGTTGCACACCATGCGCCGCGAGACGCTGAACGAGGACATTCCGCAGGAGCAGATGACCCAGCGCTACGCCGAGTATTTTCCGCGCTGCATCAAGGAGGGTGTCGAGCTCGAACTGCTCGACGAGCGGCTCGGGCAGTTCGACCTGGTCCGTCTGGGTGCCGCGCTCAAGGCCGAGCGCGACCTGCAGTTCGATTACCTGGGTCTGCAAACGCTGTACGACCGTTATTTCCTCGCCAATCGTGCCGATACGCGGGTGAACAAGGATGGCCGTCGCATCGAGCTGCCGCAGGCCTTTTTCATGCGCGTGGCCATGGGCTTGTCGCTCAACGAAATCGACCGCGAAGCGCGCGCCATCGAGTTCTACGAGCTGCTCTCCAGCTTTGACTTCATGTCGAGCACGCCCACGTTGTTCAATGCGGGCACCCGTCGTTCGCAACTCTCGAGCTGCTACCTCACCACCGTGGCGGACGATCTGGACGGCATCTACGAGGCCATCAAGGAGAACGCGCTGTTGTCCAAGTTCGCCGGCGGTCTGGGCAACGACTGGACGCGCGTGCGCGCCCTGGGCAGCCACATCAAGGGCACCAACGGCAAGAGCCAGGGCGTCGTGCCCTTCCTCAAAGTGGTCAACGACACCGCGGTGGCAGTGAACCAGGGCGGCAAGCGTAAGGGCGCGGTCTGTGCCTATCTGGAAACCTGGCACCTCGATATTGAAGAGTTCCTGGAACTGCGCAAGAACACCGGCGACGATCGCCGCCGTACGCACGACATGAACACCGCCAACTGGGTACCCGATCTATTCATGAAGCGGGTGATGGAAGGGGGCGACTGGACGCTGTTCAGCCCGGCCGACGTGCCCGATCTGCACGACAAGTTCGGCAAGGACTTCGAGCAGGTCTATACCCGCTACGAGCAAAAGGCCGCGCTGGGCGAAATCAAGCTGTTCAAGACCCTGCCTGCGGTGCAACTGTGGCGCAAGATGCTGTCCATGCTTTTCGAAACCGGCCATCCCTGGATCACCTTCAAGGATGCGTGCAATGTGCGCAGCCCGCAGCAGCATGTGGGCGTGGTGCACTCGAGCAACCTCTGCACCGAGATCACGCTCAACACCAACGAGAGCGAGATCGCGGTGTGCAATCTCGGCTCGGTCAATCTGGTTGCCCATCTGAAAGACGCGGCAGACGGCACCAAGGTCATCGACCAGGCCAAGCTCAAGCGCACCATCCAGACCGCGATGCGCATGCTCGACAACGTGATCGACATCAACTACTACGCCGTGGCCAAGGCGCGCAACGCCAATATGAAGCATCGGCCAGTGGGTCTGGGCATCATGGGCTTTCAGGACTGTCTGTATCAGCTGCGTATTCCCTATGGTTCGCAACAAGCCGTGGAATTTGCCGATCGGTCGATGGAGGCGGTTTGCTACGAGGCTTACTGGGCGTCGAGCGAACTGGCACGCGAGCGCGGCCGCTACAGCAGTTACGGCGGCTCGCTTTGGGATCAAGGCATTCTGCCCATGGACAGTCTGAAGCTGCTAGCCGAGCAGCGCGGCGGCTATGTCGAGGCCGACACCTCCAGCACTCTTGACTGGAACGCCTTGCGCGTCCAGATTGCGCAGCACGGCATGCGCAATTCCAACTGCGTGGCCATCGCGCCCACGGCCACCATCTCCAACATCGTCGGCGTCGACGCCTGCATCGAGCCGACTTTCCAGAACCTGTACGTCAAGTCGAATCTGTCGGGCGAGTTCACCGTCATCAATCAATATCTGGTGCGCGACCTCAAGGCGCGTGGCCTGTGGGACGCAGTGATGGTGGCCGACCTCAAGTACTTCGATGGCAGCACCCAGCGCATCGACCGCATTCCCGCCGATCTCAAAGCCCTGTATGCCACGGCCTTCGAGACCGATACCCAGTGGATCATCGAGGCTGCGGCGCGCCGCCAGAAATGGATCGACCAGGCGCAGTCGCTCAACATCTACATGGCTAATGCATCGGGCAAGCTGCTCGACGATACCTACAAGCTGGCTTGGCTGCGTGGCCTCAAGACCACCTACTACCTGCGCACTATCGGCGCCACGCATGCCGAGAAGTCCACGGTCAAGGCGGGTCAGCTCAACGCCGTGCCGCAGTCGCCAAGCGAGTCGGTTTCGGCTTTAGCTTCGGCTTCGGCACAGGCCGTGGTGCAGTCGGGTGACATCCGCTACTGTGCCATCGACAACCCGGAATGCGAAGCCTGTCAGTAAGCGCCGCAAACCGTTGCGGCGCATCACAAGTGATCAAGCGGCATGCCACTTGCGATGCGCCTGCACAACATGCGCCGCACAAACCACGCATCCTCATTGCATCGGTGTTGAGCCTTTGCGCTGAACACTTGATAATTCACGGAAGGTCATGAACATGCTTACTTGGGACGAACCACAACAGAACTCTGCAAGCCCCGCGCAAGGTGCGCTGGCGGAGCGTTCACTTCTATCCATGGGCGGTGCCTCGGCGTCGCTTCAATCCGCAGCCGCATCGGCGCCAGCATTGGCGGTGGCCGCAGACCTCTACAGCCAACGCGCGGCCTCCACTGCGCGGGTGCGCGCCGAAGACAAGCGCATCATCAACTGCAGTGTCGATGTCAACCAACTCGTCCCGTTCAAATACAAATGGGCCTGGGATAAATACCTCGCCTCCTGCGCGAATCACTGGATGCCGCAGGAAGTGAACATGTCGCGCGACATCGCGATGTGGAAAGACCCCAATGGCCTGACCGATGACGAGCGTCTCATCATCAAGCGCAACCTCGGCTTTTTCACCACGGCCGATTCGCTTGCCGCCAACAATATCGTGCTGGGAACCTATCGCCACATCACCAACCCCGAGTGCCGCCAGTATCTGCTGCGCCAGGCCTTCGAGGAAGCCATCCACACCCACGCCTATCAGTACATCGTCGAATCCATAGGCCTCGATGAAAGCGAGATCTTCAACTCCTATCACGAGATCACCTCCATCCGCGACAAGGACGAGTTCCTCATTCCCTTCATCGACACCCTGACCAACCCCGAGTTCCGTACTTCGGCTTTCGGGGGTTCGGAGCGCAACGATCAGGAGCTGCTGCGTTCCATCATCGTGTTCGCGTGCCTGATGGAAGGGTTGTTCTTCTATGTCGGCTTCACCCAGATCCTGTCGATGGGGCGGCAGAACAAGATGACCGGTGCGGCCGAGCAATACCAGTACATCCTGCGCGACGAGTCCATGCACACCAACTTCGGCATCGATCTGGTCAACCAGATCAAGCTGGAGAATCCGCATCTCTGGACCCCGGAATTCAAGCGCGAGCTCACCGGCCTGTTCCATCAGGCGGTCGAGCTTGAGTATCGCTATGCCGAAGACACCATGCCCCGCGGCGTGCTGGGTCTGAACGCATCGATGTTCAAAGGCTATCTGCGCTTTATCGCCAACCGCCGTGCGGTGCAGATTGGTCTCGACGCCATCTTCCCCAACGAAGAGAACCCCTTCCCCTGGATGAGTGAAATGATCGACCTGAAGAAGGAACGCAACTTCTTCGAGACCCGGGTGATCGAGTACCAATCCGGCGGCGTGCTGTCCTGGGAATGACGCCTGAATAACCTGCGAGCACGCACAACAGAGTGATTGTTGACCGAGTCCCTTCCACCCCGATACGTCCGGCCGCGCAGAGTCGGCGGGTGGAGTCTCCTCCTCTGTTTTTTGTCGCGCAACGCATGGGGGCGTCCATGGTGATGCCTGCCTCCCTGCC
>JAVERH010000154.1:0-4694 GCA_034007245.1 Coriobacteriia bacterium
GAACTCGTTGTCGGCGATCGCGAGACGTACAAGATCCACGTGCACACCGACGACCCGGGTACCGTACTGAAATGGGCGACAGGACTCGGTGAAGTCTCCGAGGTCCACGTCCATAACATGCGTCTACAGACCGCCGATCGTACGCAGCAGATGGATCGTGAGAAGGCGCCGACAAAGTCGGTCGGCTTCGTCGCGGTTGCGGCCGGTGATGGGTTGGTGGAGATACTCAAGAGTCTCGGGGCGGACGTCATCGTGAGTGGTGGGCAGACGATGAACCCCTCTACTGCGGACCTACTCGAAGCGGTCTCCAGGGTCGACGCCGCATCGGTCGTCATCCTGCCCAACAATCGCAACATCATCATGGCGGCACAGCAGGTCGTCGGTCTCTCAAGCAAGCCGGTCGCGGTCGTTCCGACGACGGCGATCCCGCAGGCGTTCGCAGCGCTTCTTGCCTACGACGGATCGGACGACCTTGCTGCAGTGGCTGCGCTCATGGAAGACGCTGCGCTGGAGGTCAGGAGTGCCGAGATCACAAGGGCGATCAAGGACTCCAGCGGCAAAGTGGGTGCTATCAAAAAAGGACAGCTCATCGGTATCGTCGATCACGATATCGAGGCGGTGGGTGAATCCTTGGAGCAAGTCGCACGCGATCTGGTCCAGGTGATCATGAAAGGCGGTGAGACCCTTACCGTTCTTGCGGGTGAGGATCTGACCGATGAGGTCCTTGCGGCGCTTGTCGAGCAGCTCCAGGCCGAGTATCCATCGCTTGAGGTCGAGGGTCATCGTGGTGGGCAGCCCGTGTATTCGGTCCTGCTCGCTGTCGAGTGATCGTTGCCGGACGTGCAGTCGTCCTCCACTGACACACCTCCATCCGTACGTGC
The DNA here is from genome assembly GCA_034007245.1 of Coriobacteriia bacterium. Lineage (GTDB taxonomy): Bacteria > Actinomycetota > Coriobacteriia > Anaerosomatales > Anaerosomataceae > Anaerosoma. The sequence goes on from JAVERH010000154.1 coordinate 882, forward strand.
GGCAGCGGTAGTCGCCTCGGCGCTTCCCGTTTCGGACCTGCCGATGGTCGACCGACGACGTGCGGACGCGCTCGGCAGCCTTGGCGTGCGGACCATCGGCGATCTTGTCCGTCACTACCCCTTCCGTTATCTGGATCTCAGCACAGTCTCTGATATGCGTACCGTGCCGGCAGGTGCCGAGGCGACTGTGGTCGGTCGTGTGCACGACATCAAGGTCAAGCATCCACGACCACGCCTCTCCATCACGGAGATCGCGCTGGTGGACGGAACCGGAGCGCTCATCGGCGTGTGGTTCAATCAGCCGTACATGGCAAGTAGGTTCAGGGTCGGCGAGCGCGTTGCGTTCGCTGGTCAGGTGACTTTCGACTACGGGCTCAAGCAGATGCGTAACCCGTTCGTCGAGCGTCTGGACGAGGAGGCAGCGGGCCCGGAGATCGCTCGGATACTACCCGTGCACCATGCAACTGAGGGTCTGTCGACGAACTGGACGCGCCGACTGGTGACCGAGGCGCTCCGGGTCGCCGGTGATGTCCCTGATCCGCTTCCTGTCGCGCTGAGACTCCGTCACGGACTCGAGTCACTTCGCAGCGCCCTTCAGAACATCCACTTCCCAGCCTCCGCTGAAGATGCGCAACGAGCCCGTCGACGACTTGCCTACGACGAGCTGCTCGCGGTCCAGATCGCGATGGCCCTCCGGCGGCATCGGTTCATGCATGAGGCGCGTGGGCAGACTCACGACATCGAAGGGAAGGCACTGCAGCGGGTTGCGGACGCAGTCCCGTTCGAGCTCTCAAGCGAACAGCGGACGGCGATCGGGGAGATCCTCGCGGATATGCGGTCCGAGTTCCCGATGAACCGGCTGCTCCTTGGCGATGTCGGCACCGGTAAGACCGTCGTGGCAGCTCATGCGCTAGCCGTGTGCGCCGACAGTGGCACGCAGGCGGCTATGATGGCTCCGACCGAGGTGCTTGCCGCTCAGTACGCGCAGACGGTGGGACCGCTGCTCGATCGGGCGGGCGTCAGCTGGACCCTGCTCACTGGTTCCACGAGATCAGCCGAGCGGCGCACCGTGCTCGAGGGGCTTGCCTCAGGTGCCATCTGTGTGGCATTCGGCACGCATGCCCTGATCCAGAAGGATGTCGACTACCATCGGCTATCGCTGACTATAGTGGACGAGCAGCATCGATTCGGTGTGCAGCAGCGACTCGCCCTGCGCTCGAAGGGGGAGTCTCCGGATCTGCTCGTGATGACTGCGACGCCGATTCCGCGCAGCCTCGCACTCACTTTGTACGGCGATCTGGACACCTCTTATCTGCGCCGCCGTCCGGGCGGACGCGGTAGGGGCCACATCGAGACGCGTGTCGTGCCCATGAACGGTAGAGCCGACGCCTACCAGGCCGTGCGCGACGCTGTTACTGCCGGCAATCAGGCGTACGTCGTGTGTGCGCTCGTAGACGAGAGCGATGCGCTGCAAGCCAAGGCGGCCACCACGGAGGCGCGTCGGCTTCAGCGACAGGTCTTCCCGGAGCTGCGTGTCGGCCTGCTGACCGGTCAGATGCCCACAGCGGCGAAGGTATCGGCCATGGAGCGGTTCCGAAGTGCTGAGACTGATATCCTGGTGGCGACGACCGTGATCGAGGTGGGGGTGGACGTGCCGTCGGCGACAGTGATGATCGTTGAGGACGCGGAGCGGTTCGGTCTCTCGCAGCTCCACCAGCTTCGCGGTCGCGTAGGACGGGGCAAGGATCCGGGTTTGTTCATGGTGTTTGCGGATCCGCGCACGGAGGACGGTCGGGCTCGCATGGAGGCTATAGCGTCTACCAGCGATGGATTCGAACTTGCGGAGCTCGACTTGCGACTGCGGGGTGAGGGTGAGGTGCTCGGCGATCGTCAGAGTGGGGTCCCCGGGCTGCGACTTGCATCGCTCGTCCGGGATATCGATCTTCTGGAAGCGGCGCGCGCTGACGCTCTCGAACTCGTCGATCAGGACCCATACCTCACGCTCCCCACGAACGCGGCGCTCAGGGAAGACACCGTCCGCCGGATCGGTGCTACCTGGGAGTGGGTGAGTAGCGGATGAGGATCGTAGGGGGGCTGTGGCGGGGTCGCACGATGAAGGCACCCGCCGGGTCCGATACTCGCCCGACGACCGATCGCGTGCGGGAAGCGATGTTCTCGACGGTGTTCTCACTCGCCGGGGATCTGTGCGATACGGGCGTTCTCGATCTGTACGCCGGAAGCGGGGCGCTCGGTATAGAGGCGCTTTCTCGGGGCGCAGCGCATGTGACGTTCGTGGAACGGAATCGTCGCGCTGCGACTGTGATCGAGTCGAACCTGTCATCTCTGGGAGCGGCGTCCCACCGTTGGTGCCTCGTGCGGAGTGATGTATCGCGCCTGCTCACAGTGGGTGATGTAGGGCCGGTATCGTTGCTCTTTGCGGACCCTCCCTATACGATAGACGCTGCCGTTGAGTGGCAGGTACTGGAAGGTGTCGCTCGTGCGGGTATGCTGGAGGTGGACTGTCTGGTGGTCTACGAGCATCGTGCGGACCACGGGGGTACGCCCCCGGAGTGCTTTGCAGTGCGTGCCCGGAAGCGTTACGGCGATACGGGTGTGACGTATGCGACCTATGAAGGGTAAGGCTCTGGAGTGAACCGAGCACTCTGTCCCGGCACGTACGATCCGGTGACCAATGGTCACTTGGACGTTATCGAGCGCGCGGCGGCGATCTTTGACGAAGTCATCGTCGGTGTGGCGCTCAGTCCCGATAAGGGTGGGGGGCCGCTGTTCGACCTTGAGGAGCGCGTCAGCTTCATCGAGAACGCTTTGTCACATCTTGATAACGTGGTAGTACGCCCTTTCGACTCACTTCTAGTAGAATTCGCCCAGGAGATGGATGCGAAAGCGATCATCAAGGGGCTCCGGGCCGTGACCGACTTCGAGCGTGAGTTCCAGATGGCGCAGTTGAACTACCGGCTGGACCAGAGCGTTGAGACGATGTTTATGATGTCTATTCCCGAGTATGCGTATCTGAGTTCGTCTGCAGTCAAGGAGATAGCCCGCCACGGCGGGTCTGTGGTAGGGCTCGTGCCAGACGCGGTATGCGAGGCGTTGATCTCGCGGTTGCACCAGTCCCTCTAGGGAGGTACGTATGGATATTTTGGCACTTATCGACCGTATCGAGGAGCTCATCGATGATGGTCGCAATGTGCCCTTGTCGCATCAGAAGCTGGTGGATCCCGAGAAGATCTACGAGCTGATCGATGAGATCAGGACGCAGTTCCCGGATGAGCTCAAGCAGGCGCGCTGGATCGTCAAGGAGCGCCAGGAGATGCTCGAGGAGGCCGAGAAAGAAGCCAACAGGGTGCTCGAGGAGGCGCGTTCGCGTGCCGAGTCGATGGCTGCGAATCAGGAGATCGTCAAGCTTGCCGAACAGCAGGCTGCCGAGATCCTCGATAGCGCACGCACTCGCGAGCGTGAAGTTCGACTGGGAGCCGAGGACTACGCTGATGAGATGATGGCCAACCTCGAGGTCAATCTTGGGAAGATGTTGACTGCCGTGCAGCGTAGTCGCGACCGCCTGCAGGGCAAGGTCGCGCAGCGCGGACAGTGAGTGCGCTGGAGTCATATCGCGTAGATATCCGCTCGATACTCGAGGAGCTTGGCGCGGATCTGGCGCTCGATGCGCAGCTGGAGCTGGGGCGTATCGATGTCGGTGATGAGTCGTTCACGCCCCTCGGGCCGGCGCATCTGGATGCACACCTCACTTCGGCGGGGGCGGGCATCGTGCTGAGCGGATCATTAAGCGTCAGG
>JAVERH010000155.1:0-4678 GCA_034007245.1 Coriobacteriia bacterium
GTATGCTCGGCAAGACCCAGCGCGAAGAGGATCTCGACGCGGGCGGACTGTCTTCGCTCCTCGGTACGGCTATACAGGCCGATGCACAGGCCTCGCCGGACGTCCTGTCCATCCTCAACTCGGCGCTCGACTCGGATAAGGATGGCTCGGCTGTCGATGACGTCATGGGTTTTCTCGGCAAGATGTTCAAGAAGTAGCCGTGGGGCGAGGGCGGGGCACCGATGCGGCACATGGATAGCTGTGGCTTACGGGGCAGAGGGTCGCGCACCGCGGTCTTTGGACCGGGAGGGCTAGGGAGACCCGAGAACTCGCTGACAGCGTTCGGCGCGGCGGCCGCGGGCGGGTGCGGTTTCACTCGTTGCGTATAGCGCAGCCGATGTCACCATGGTCGTCATTCGCGACGGTGATCCGAAATGCATGATGGGGAAAGATGCGCTGGTGGGCGATCTCACGGTTGCAGGGCTTCAGGAACTCTCGCTCCCGGTGGGGCCGGGACAGTACCCACGCTCGCTGAGACACTCGCGCTCATCGACGGCCAGGCGCCGGTCTTCATGGAGATCAAGAGCGAGGATGACGTCGGTGGCCTCGAAGACGACGTGACCGCGCAGTCTTTCGCCCACGATGGTGAGGCATGGGCGATGCCGTTCAGCCGATCTTTGGCTGGGGGCCGATGATGCCGTGGAGCTCATCTACGTCGAGCGAAAACCTTCTAGCGCTAGAAAGATACCGTTTGCACCTATAGAGATACCGCTCATCTGATAATATGACATTTCAAGATAATTGCCTTGCGGCCCTGAAGCGGTACGCGTATAGTCGAAATCGTCCCGAGAGGTCGAACCGGGAGAATCGCGAAAGGTAGCGTACCAGTAGCTGCCGGCGGGGTATGGATACGGAAGGCAAGCGCAAGCAGGCCGGATGTGCCAGGCTCCAAAGGTAAGAAATGGGAAGCTGCGGATTAGTGGCTCTTCGCAGGAACGGTTTCTCGGGACACCTGTATTCCCAGACGGATATCGCCTTGGTGTCAGACCCCCGCGCTACTATCGGTATGCGAGAAGGGGGTCTGTCGTGCGTATGCTGTCGAAGTCCCGGTTTCAGAAAGGCCTGCAGTGCGAGAAGGCACTGTGGCTTGCGGTGCATCGTCGTCATGTCGCGACGCCACCATCCGAGTCACAGCGCTGGATATTCGACCAGGGAAGCGAGGTCGGTGAGCTCGCCAGGGACATCTTCCCGGGGGGTGTCGAGGTCACCGAAGACTATATGCACGGTTCTCGCGCGCTTGCTACGACAGCCCATCTTCTGTCGAGTGGTGCCGGGATACTATACGAGCCCGCATTCGCGTTCGGCGGTGCTTTCGCGCGCATAGATATCCTTGTCGAAACCGATGACGGGCGGTGGGATCTCTATGAGGTCAAGTCGAGTGCGTCGCTCAAGCAGGTCCATGTCACAGATGCGGCTGTGCAGGCGTTCGTGGTGGAGGGCTCGGGGCTCACCCTCCGTACCGTCAATATCGTGCACCTGGATACAGGCTACGTGTACGGTGGCGGTCCGTACGACCTAGAGGCGCTGTTCGCGATCGAGGATGTCACGGCAGCCGTACGCGAGTACATACCAGAGGTACCAGGGGTCATCGCACGGCTCCAGGCGGTGCTGGAGGGGCCAGAGCCTGACGTGCGCATCGGTGGGCAGTGCACTTCGCCGTACCCGTGCGAGTTCAGGGAGTATTGCCACGCGTTTCTTCCGGTGGCGCATCCTGTCACCGGGTTGCCGCGGCTCGAGGAGATGCAGCTACACGCTCTACTCGATGCAGGTGTCCTGTCGATCGCAGATGTGCCGGAGGATTTTGGTGGACTCACGGTAGCGCAGCAGGACGCTGTCGAGGTGGTGAAGGCAGGGGTTCCTCGTGTCGATCGACGTGGTCTTGCGCGTGATCTGCACGCAGTGCGGTGGCCCGTCTACCACCTGGACTTCGAGACGATCGCGTCAGCGCTGCCGCTATGGCCTGGCACCAGGCCGTACGAGACGATCCCGTTCCAGTACTCCGTGCATGTCGAGCAGCAGGACGGTCGCTTGGAGCACCGCGAGTACATACACCGGGGCACTGACGACCCGCGGTTCGAACTTGCCAGACACCTTATCCACGATCTTGACACGACGGGCTCGGTCACGCATTACACACGATACGAGCGCACTCAGTTGGCCTCACTCGCCAAGGCACTCCCCGGCCAAGCTCGGGTGATCGCCGAGATCGAAGACCGGCTGCTGGATCTGGAACCCGTGATCCGAAATAACACGCGGCACCCGGCAGCAGCAGGCCGATCTAGCATCAAGGCTGTGCTGCCGGCCTGGTGTCCGGACTGCTCGTATGCCGGTCTGGCGATAGCGGACGGCCAGACAGCAAGTGTCCGGTACCTGCGTATCGTCAAAGGCATGGCGGATGAGGTCGAAGCCGAGGCGACCCTCCGTGAACTCATCGAGTACTGCGGCCTCGACACGTACGCGATGGTTCGCCTGCTTGGCGAGATGATGTGTCTGGCGCGGGAGAACGCATGATCGCGCATCCGGTATGTCCGGTGTCGTAGCCTCGGTCGCATCCCGGGCAAGGTGGTGAGTGCGCTTGATCGACCGTTACCGGCGGTGCACTTGCGCTGGTTACTCGTCGTTAGCCAAGCGGCAGGTCCCAGATCCGCCACGTCTTATAGCGTTTGCCGCCCATCGACTCGGCTGCGCGGGTTATGAGCTCGTTCACTTCAAGCAGCAACGAGACGTCGACGGTCGTATAACCCTTGCTGACTGCGTATCCATAGACTTCCTCATATAGCAGTGCGTCCGCGCCGAGGCGACGGAATCCTGGCACGATGCCGAAGAAGATGAGTCGTACTCGTGGGATGGATCTTCTCGTTCTGAAGAGGCGCGCGATCCGCGCATAGTCACTATCACCGTAGAGTTTCCAGCGCGGCTTGGTCGCGAAGTTCGGGTCGGGGAACGCACCGAGTACGGCGACCGGTTCACCCTTGTAGTACGCGAAGCGGCACAGCTCCGGGTCGATGATCGGCTTGAGCGACTCGGCCAGAGCATCAGCCTCCCAGTCTGTCACAGGAAGGAAAGCCCAGTTCTGCGCCCAGGCCTGGTTGTATATCTTGATGATGAGCCTGAGCTCCTCGTCGAAGTGCGACATATCGAGCGCCCGAGTCTCGAGATGGCCTTTGGCGCGCACGCCCTCGGCGACATGGTGAAGACGTTCGCCGATCGGTTGTTTGAGGTCGATGAGATAGGCATAGTAGTCCATGGCCTTCTCGAAGCCATACTGCTCGATGAGTCCCTGGTAGTACGGTGGATTCCAGGTGTGCTCTACGTAGACGTCCTGATCGAAGCCATCGATGAGGCAACCCTGGCGTTCGTGGGTGATGCTGCAGTACTCTCCCGGACCGCGTAGCACCGTCGCTCCCTGCTCGGTCGCCCACACGCGCGCAGAGTCGAGTAGCGCCTTTGCCACCTCGAAGTCTTCCACACATTCGAAGAACCCGAAGAAGGCGACCTTCACGTCGTAGTACTCGTTGAAACGGTCGTTCACGACTACAGAGACCCGCCCGGCGATGTCTTGCCCCTGGTACGCCAGGAAGTGCATCGCCTTTGATGAACGATGGTAGGGGTGCTCCGGTGTGAACAGCCCTGTCAGACCAAGGAGTCGGTTGCCGAGCAGGTCGGCATCGAACTGAGGGCACCAGTACGGGTTCTCATCGTAGAGGTCCCAGTGGAAGGCGACGAAGTCCTTCATGCGCGGATCCCCGATGGGGACTTCAACGATTCTGACCTGGCTTGCCGTGTCGTTCATCGGTCCTCCTTTGCGGGCGTTGCGAACGAGAGTATCACTGCGGTTCGTGCTGGTACACTGATGCGACGGTATGAAAGGGCGAGTGAGGCGAGTGAGCAAGGTCATCGGTCGGGCGGGAATGCGTATGGCGGTCGCGGCCGCGCGTGCTGTTCCACAGGGCCTTGCGAACCGTGCGCTGACAGCTACATCCGTGCACGCTGCACGGAGCCGCACCTCTGCTCTTGGGAGGGCGGCCCGAGTCAATCAGTACATCGTCTCGGGGCGCGCGTTCACCGGTGAGGAACTCGAGCTCGCGGTTCGCGAGAACGTCCGCCTCATGACACTCTTCCTGTATGACCTATACAGGGTGCTCGGTGATGAGGCGGCCGAAGATGCAATGGTCGTGCGCGACGATGTATTTCATACGTTCGTGGAGCGCGAGCTCTCGGAGGGACCGTTCGTCTACGTGGGTGTCCACATGGGCAACTTCGATCTCATCGGACGGGCACTCGGTCGGGCTGGCTGGCATATGCAGGTCCTATCCGTGCCGGATCCTGGCAGCAGTTACCAGTGGCAGAACGAGGTGCGCGAACAGGCTGGCTTCGAGATGACCCCGATCTCTGTAGCTGCGCTGAAAGGAGCTGCACGCCGTCTCGACAATGGGGGATCGTTGCTGACCGGTGTGGACCGCCCGATGTCTGAGCCTGATAAGGTGGAGCCGCACTTCTTCGGACTTCGGGCGCCGCTGCCTCTTTTACACGTCCGGCTCGCGATGCGTGCGGGTGTCCCGGTGATCCCGTTCGGAGGTCGCAGGACGGAGGACGGGCGTTACCGGCTCGTAGCTGCCGATCCGGTACCGATGGCTCC
>JAVERH010000156.1:0-4670 GCA_034007245.1 Coriobacteriia bacterium
GCAGCCAACTACGCCGAGCACGAAGGCAAGCCGTTCTACGCAGGCCTGGTGGAGTACATCACCTCCGGCCCCGTGGTAAAGATGGTGCTCGCCGGCCCGGACGCTGTTCCGGTCGTTCGCAAGCTCATGGGTGCGACGAATCCGAAGGACGCTGCTCCCGGTACCATCCGCGGTGACTATGGTCTGACGCTCGACGCCAACATCATCCACGGCTCGGACTCCCCTGAGAGTGCCGAACGTGAGATTGCGATCTTCTTCAGCTAGTCGACTGGCATAACGCCCGGCCGCGGATGGCCGGGCGTTATGAATCGGGGAAGGGGTGTGCGTGGGAAGACGCGTGTTCGCGGGTGGTGTCCATCCACCTGGTCACAAAGAGAGTACAGCGGGTTCTCCCGTCCAATGGGCGCCGGTGCCTGCGCGCCTGGTCGTCCCGCTGAGCCAGCATCTCGGAGCGCCGTGTGCTCCGCTGGTGAACAAGGGTGATCGCGTAGAGCGCGGGCAGGTCATCGGATTCGTGGACGCGGTGGTGTCCGCTCCAGTGCATAGCCCGGTGACCGGTACCGTGATCGAACTCGGAACGACACTGGTCGCATCCGGCCTGCGTGTCGGTGCCGTCATCATAGAACCGGACGAGACGCAGGATCTTGCATCGTTCGTACAGGTCGAGGAGTCGGATGATCCCCGCGCGCGTGTGCGCGCGGCGGGTGTCGTCGGCATGGGTGGGGCGACCTTTCCGACCACGGTGAAGCTCACTCCGCCGAAGGGCATGAGGATCGAGACGGTCATCCTGAACGGCTGTGAATGCGAGCCGTTCCTTACCTGCGATCATCGCCTTATGCTTGAGGAACCCGAGCGCGTTATCGCCGGGGCGGGCAAGATCCGCGAGCTTATCGACGCGAAGCGCGTGGTCATCGCGCTCGAGGACAACAAGCCCGATGCTGCGGCCGCTTTGCGGGCCGCAGCCACTGAGGGTATCGAGGTGATCGAGCTACCCACGCGGTACCCCCAGGGTGCCGAGAAGCAGCTCATCTACGCGCTTCTCAAGAAGGAAGTCCCGCACGGAAAGCTTCCTGCGGCAGTCGGGGTCCTCGTACACAACGTCGCAACAGCTGCCGCGATCGCCGATGCGCTTGAGTCGGGTAAACCGCTGACAGAGCGTATCGTGACAGTCACCGGAGCGGTGGCGCGGCCGGGCAACTATCGGGTCCTGCTCGGCACGCTCGTGAGCGATCTGATCGAGTACGCTGGTGGTCTTGATGACGAGGTCGAGCGTGTGATCTCAGGCGGTCCTATGACGGGGATGGCACTCGGTACCCTCGATGTGCCGATCACCAAGGGTTCGTCGGGTATCGTGGCACTCGCCAGAGGCATGGCTGCGCCAGCGATCTCGGACGATCAGCCGTGTATCCGGTGCGGTCGTTGCTCCGAGGCGTGCCCGATGAACCTGGAGCCGTACATCCTTGCAACGTACGCAGGTAAGCGCATGTGGGATGGGGCTGCCGAAAAGAACATCATCGACTGTATCGAGTGTGGCTCCTGCTCGTATGTGTGCCCCACGAAGCGGCCGCTCCTGCAGCTGATCCGGGTCGGTAAGACGGCTGCGATTTCGAAGGGGGCGAAGTGATGGCAGGTGATGTCACCAATCCCACGCGTATAGTCGGGCCGTCTCCGCATATCTCATCGAAGACCACATGTGGCGGGATCATGTTGTGGGTCGTTGCAGCGCTTGCTCCGGCGGCTCTGTGGGCCGTTGCGAACATGGGTCTCGTCGCGGTGCAACTGTTCGCAGTGACCATCGGGGTAGCGCTCGGCACGGAGTTGGCGATCAACGCGATCGCGCACAAGCCCAACACGCTTCTCGATGGCAGTGCGCTTGTCACAGGGTTACTGCTCGCGATGAGCCTACCGCCACGCACCCCGTGGTGGATGGCGGCCGTAGGTGCGTTCATCGCGATCTGGCTCGGCAAGCTGCTCTTTGGCGGGCTAGGACACAACCTTTTCAACCCTGCGCTCGTGGGACGTGCGTTCGTGACCCTGTCCTGGGGTGGTGTGCTTGCAGGCGTTCAGAACCGGGGTTGGTTCGCCACGCTCCCTGATATATCAGCAGGAGGGCTCGATACCATCTCCGGCGCGACGCGCCTGGGGGTCGCCGCAGCGGATCGTGTTGCGTCGGGCGGCTACGGGTTCGATCTCGCCGCACAGTATCAGCCGCTGCTCATGAAGAACCTCGAAGGTTCGCTGGGGGAGGTCTCAGCAGGGCTGTTGATCCTCGGTGGGCTCGTTCTCATCATCAAGGGGATCATCGACTGGCGGATCCCGGTCGGATACATCGGGACGATGGCGCTCGTGTCGTGGGCGTTCGGCTCCGATCCCGTCTTTCATATCCTGGCAGGTGGCGTGATCCTGGGCGCCTTCTTCATGGCCACCGACTACGTCTCGTCGCCGATGTCCAAGAAGGGCCGTCTCATCTATGGCATCGGCTGCGGACTGTTCAACGCTCTCGGGCGATTCGTCGGACCGATGCCTGAGTCGACGACGTTCGCGATCCTTTTCATGAACGGGCTCGCACCGTTGATCGATCGTCTGACGCGGACGCGTGTGTTCGGGGTGGTGAAGACCGATGAATAGCGCACTGAGACTTGTGATACCGGTACTGGTGACCTGTGTCGTAGCGGCGGCCGGCCTATCGGTGACGTACAGCGTCACCGAGCCGATGATCGCCGAGCAAGACCGGCTCGCCGAGGAGCGTTCGTTGCAAGCGGTGCTTCCGGATGCCCGGTTCACTTGCCTGGAGAGCACCCGTATCCAGGACGACGTGGATGCCGCAGCCGGCTCTGTCGATGTGCTTGACACGTTTTATGGCATGAAGGACGGAGTGCATGCCGGTTGGGCGCTCAAGGTCTCGTCGCGCGGTTACGGTGGGCCGATGGTGATCGTTATAGGACTGGATACATCCGGTTCAGTCACTGGCGTTACTATCCTCTCGCACAATGAGACACCGGGTCTCGGCACCAAGGTGATCACCGAGACAGGGTTCCTCGAGCAGTTCTCCGGGCTCGGGAGTGGCTTCGATGATGGGGATGTGCGTAGTCTCGATGCGGTCAGCGGCTCTACGAAGTCGTCGAACGGAGTCCGTAATGCGGTCGCCGGTGCAGGTCGCGTATTCGCGGAGGTTCTCGGCGAGCTGGACGTGAGTGGGCTGGAAGGAGGGTCTCAATGAGCGAGTGGGTTCGTGTGTTTCGTCAGGGGTTGAGCATCGAGAACCCTCTGACCGTTCTCATGATCGGTCTGTGCGCCACCCTCGCGGTTTCGACGCAGTTCCAGAACGCGCTTTTCATGGGCCTGGCGGTCATCTTCGTGATGATGATGAGTAATGTGCTTGTGTCTGCCTTCCGGAACTTCATACCGAGCCAGGTACGCATCCCGATCTTCATCGTGGTCATCGCTTCGTTCGTGACGATCGTCGACCTGGTGATGAAGGCGTACGTGCCGAGCGTCTACAGTGTGCTCGGTATCTGGATCCCGCTCATCGTCGTCAACTGCGCGATCCTCGGACGCGCCGAGGCTTTCGCCTACCAGAACAAGGTGGGTCTTTCGATCGCCGACGGACTGGGCATGGGCATGGGTTACATGATGGTGATCGTGCTGCTCGCCTTCATCCGTGAGCTCCTCGGTACCGGCAAGATCGTGTGGTTCGAAAGCACACTGCTGAGCTTGCCCGCCGGGTACGCACCACCGAGTCTGCTCCTGCTCTTTCCCGGGGCGTTCCTCGTCTTTGCGTTCATGATAGTCGGGGCGCGTTGGATCAATGAACGCTTCGAGGCGCGGAAGGAGGGGCCGGCATGTCGAGTGTGAGCCAGATGGCACTGCTGTTCGTCGGAGCGGCGCTGATCAACAACATCCTGCTGACGCGCTTCGTCGGCCTGTGTCCGTTCTTCGGTGTTTCGAACAACATGGAGACGGCTGTCGGCATGAGTCTGTCGGTCGTCTTCGTCATGGTCATGGCGTCGACCGCCACGTGGCTGACATGGGAGTTCATCCTTGATCCGCTTGGTGTCGGGGAGTTTCTCTACATTCCGGCGTTCATTCTGATCATCGCCTCATTGGTGCAGTTCGTGGAGATGTACCTACGGAAGGCGAGCCCCGTGCTCTATCGTGCGATGGGGATATTCCTTCCGCTCATCACCACCAACTGCGCGGTGCTTGCCACGGCGACCGAGTCCGCTAAGCCGGGCTTCTTCAAGATGAATATCGCACTGGGTGCATCTCTCAGCCTTGGTGAGGCGCTGATCTACACTCTCGGTGTGTCAGTCGGGTTTGGTTTTGCACTCATCACCTTCTCAGCGTTGCGTGAGCGTCTGGACCTGGCGCCCGTGTCCCGGCTCATGAAAGGCACTCCGATCGCGTTTATCACGGCCGGTCTGCTCTCGCTTGCTTACGTCGGAATGTCCGGCTGGTTCGGTCTGTGAGGTAACTACGTGGATTTCATGCTGATACTCAAAGCCATTGGGGCGCTCTCGATCATCGGTGTGGTGACCTCTGCCATCCTGGCGACGGCTGCCAAGCGGTTCTACGTCGAGGTCGATCCGAGGGTCGAGGCGGTAGCCGCTGTGCTACCTGGGTCAAACTGCGGCGCGTGCGGGAATCCGTCATGCTTCATATCGGCGGAG
>JAVERH010000157.1:0-4538 GCA_034007245.1 Coriobacteriia bacterium
TCCGAACAGACCGATCGCACCGAGCGCCTCACGTTCTTCGGGGGCGAGTGCGCGCAGCGCGGTCTCCAGCGAGCGAGAGAAGATCACGTCATCGGCGAAGTCGGCGGTCGAAAGGGGCTCGAGCGTGACCGGGTCGACGGGGAGGGGTGTCCGTTTACCCGCGCGGATCATGTCCAGGCAGACATTGCGCGTGACGCGGTAGAGCCAGGTGCTGAACCTGGCGCGCCCATCGAAGCTGCCGATCGTGCGGTACACCTTGATGAGTACCTCCTGGGTGGCGTCCTCGGCTGTCTGTACGTCCCCGAAGAATCGCAGCGTATGCGCGTAGACCGCATCGGCGTGCCGTCTGACCAACGCCTCGTATGCATCGAGGTCGCCGGCGGCGGCCGCTGCTACCAGCTCTGGGTCACCTATGGGACGAGTGGCCATCTTCACCTCTCTAGGACGCAAGCCGAGGGGTCATGGTTCATCTCGAGAAGCATACCCCGACGACTGGTAGAATCTGCCCATGACAAACTTCCAGTTTTCTCTCGATGCGACAGATACCACCACATTAGCCCGTGCCGGAGTCTTTCAGACACCCCACGGTGCGGTGCCGACGCCTATGTTCATGCCTGTTGGGACCCGGGCGACGGTCAAGGGTGTCACTCCCGATCAGCTTCGCGAGATCGGTGCGCATGTGGTGCTCGCTAACACGTATCACCTGTTTCTCCGGCCGGGCTCGGATCTCGTGCGCGAGGCGGGTGGCCTGCATCGTTTTATGGCTTGGGACGGCCCGATACTCACCGACTCCGGTGGGTTCCAGGTCTTCAGTCTCGCAAATACGCTCAAGCTCACCGATGAGGGTGTGGAGTTCCGCTCCATCATCGACGGCTCCAAGCATTTCTGGACGCCCGAGGACAACATGCGTATCCAGGAGGACCTTGGCGCGGACATCATCATGCAGCTGGATCAGTGTCCGCCGTATCCTGCCGAGAAGGAGTTCGTGGCTACTGCTGTTCGACGTTCGGCCGAATGGGCGGTGCGCTGCAAGAAGGCACACGTTCGAGAGGATCAGGCGCTCTTCGGCATCGTGCAGGGTGGTCTGTTCGACGATCTGCGTGCCGAGAGCGTGGCGCGCCTGACTGAGATCGGATTCCCTGGTTACGGCATCGGTGGCTATTCAGTGGGTGAACCGCACGACCTGATGCTCGAGAGCCTTGCTCCGGTGACCGAACGGCTTCCGAAGGACCGCCCGCGCTATCTGATGGGCGTCGGTAACCCGACGACCATGCTCGAGGCTATCGCGCTTGGCGTCGATCTCTTTGACTGTGTGCTTCCCACGCGTACGGCTCGAATGGGGACTGCGTTCTCGTCGGAAGGACGTATGAACCTCAAGAACGCTCGTTACGCGCGGGATTTCAGGCCACTGGATACGGCGTGTTCGTGTCCTGTGTGTTTAACCTACTCGCGTGCCTACATCAGACACCTGGTGACTAGTAAAGAGATGCTCTCCTCGACGTTACTCTCGATCCATAACCTGCACGTCCTCATGGATCTCGCCAGACAGGCGAGAGAGGCCATCCGGGAGGGTCGATATGCTGCCTTCCTCTCGGCCTGGCGTGATGGCCCAGGACACGATGACTACTGACGGAGCTCTGGCGCGTTAGTGTGGTGCTATCATGCGTTGATGCGTATGCGCCCTCTGTGGCGCGCGATGTTCATGTAGGTGTCTGGAGGTTCTTATCGTGGAGCAGTATGGTCAGATTCTCTCGCTCGTCGTCCTGCTGGGCGTGTTCTATCTGCTGATAATCCGCCCGCAGCAGAAGCGCCAGAAGGAGCACGCGGCGCTTGTCGCTTCGCTTACCGAGGGAGATCGGGTGATCACCATCGGTGGCATGTACGGGACCATTCGCACGATCGACGGAAGCCGGCTCGGACTTGAGGTCGCTCCGGATGTAGTCATCGAGGTCGAGCATACTGCAGTCGCATCAAAAGATAAGGCGTAACGCGCCGGATGGCGCACGGAGGAGGAGACGGTCGAATCAGATGAAGTTCAAGCCAACGAACACACTCGCCCTTGTGGCTCTGGCAGCGCTCATGGCGCTGTCTGCGTGGTTGTTCTTGCCCATCGAGGAGAAGATCACTCAGGGCCTGGACATCAAAGGTGGCCTCTCGGTCACACTCACGGCTGAGCCACTCAGTGGTGATGAGTTGACCGAGGACACAATGGGTCGGATAGAGACGATTCTGGCGGAGCGCGTCAACGGCTTCGGCGTGAGTGAGGCCACGGTGCAACGCCAGGGCCAGAGCGCATTTCTCGTCCAGCTTCCCGGCGTGAAGAACGCACAGGAAGCGCTCGAGCTCCTCGGGGAGCCGGGTAAGCTTGAGTTTGTCGACATGACGAGCATCACCGATACGGCCACGATCGAGCTGATCGCCAGGCAACTCGAGGCCGAGTACTCGGATGAGACCACGACGCTGCCCAAGCTCGATGAGGGCGGCTACTCGGCGTTCATGACGGGCGAGGTCATCACAGACGCTAGGATCACGACAGATGATTTCGGCAACCCCGCTGTTTCGGTGGAGATGAATAGCGCCGGTGCGCAGACCTGGGGCGAAGTGACGAGCAGGCTGGCTCCGTTCCAGGGGCAGGTCATGATCGCACTCGACGGATACGCCAAGTCGGCACCAGCGGTGCAGACGGCGATCCTGGATGGCAACACGCTCATCTCCGGCAGCTTCACGGTGGAGGAGGCCAGAGGTCTTGCGGCGACCCTGCAATCGGGTGCGGTGCCAGCGAACATCGATATCGATGAGTCCCGTGTCGTTGGACCCACGCTTGGTAAAGAGTCTCTCAATCAAGGACTGATGGCCGGACTCGTCGGTGTCGCGCTCGTGGCTGTGTTCATGATCGTGTACTACCGTGGTCTCGGGCTCGTCAGTGTCGTCGCTCTGTTCGCATACGGCGTGTTGATGATGGGCTCGCTCGCCATCCTTTCGCGTATGAACGCGTTCGCGCTCACGCTGCCGGGTATCGCCGGTCTCATCCTTGGTATCGGTGTTGCTGCCGACACATCGATTCTCATCTTCGAGCGACTACAAGAGGAGATCGACTCGGGTAAGACCCATCGTAGTGCTGCAAAGGCGGCGGTCCGTCACGCGATCGCGACGAGTATCGATGCGGATATCGTCACCCTTGTCTCGGCAGTGGCGCTCTACGTACTTGCTATCGGACCGGTGCGTGGGTTTGCGTTCACGCTGATCCTCGGCATCGTCATCGACCTGATCGCCGCACTACTGTTCACTGGTCCGGTCGTCAGGATGCTTGCAGAAGGGGCGATGGTGAAGGCGCCTGCCTTCTGGGGCGTGAAGGGGGGCGATGCTCGTGGCTAAGACGCATGTGGACTTCATGGGTAGGAAGAAGTACTTTTTCGCGCTCTCGGGTGCGCTCGTCGCTATCAGTATCCTTGCACTGCTCGTGAAGGGCCTCACCTTCGGCGTGGACTTCCAGGGCGGCACATCGATGGCGCTCACCGACGCTGCCGGGGTCACCACCGAGGATGTACGAGGTGCTCTCGAAGAGGCAGGCGTACCAGATACCGCTAACGCGACCATCCAGCCCACCGATGATGGTGGCTATATCGTGCGTACTGCCGAGTCTGACACGGCTCGAGCACAGGAGGCGTTCGCGGCGGTCGTCGAGTCGCTCGGTTTGCCCGAGCAGGATGCCAATGTGACGACGATCGGCCCGGGTTGGGGTAAGAGTGTGACCGATGCGTCGCTCATCGCGCTCGCGGTTTCGATGGTCGCGATCGTCATCTATATCTCGCTGCGTTTCGAGTTCAAGATGTCGGTGAGTGCGGTGGTCGCGCTGTTACACGATGCGATCATCGTGCTCGGCGTGTATGCGGTGTCCGGACGTGAGGTGACGCCGAACACGATCGCGGCCGTCCTTACCATCCTCGGTTACTCGCTCTACGACACGATCGTCGTCTTCCATCGTATCCGCGAGAACGCTGCGGGGCTCAGGAAGATGAGTTTCATGGAGATGACCAACGAGTCTATCAACCAGGTGCTCATGCGCTGGGTGAACACGGGGCTCATCCAGGTCATCCCGGTCTTGGCGCTGTTCTTCTTCGGTGGCGAGACGCTCCAGGACTTCGCGTTCGCGATGGCTGTCGGTCTCCTTGCCGCTGCGTATTCCACCGTCGGTCTGGCCAGCCCCCTCTACGCCATGCTGAAAGAACGCGAGCCGAAGTTCCAGGCGCTCAAGCGGAAGTACGCGGCGCAGGCACCCAGGTAGCGCGTGTGGCGCGTGAGTGTCCGCTCATTCTTAGGTCTGCAGGGGCTGGTACCGAGACGGTATCGGCCCCTGACGCTACAATAAGATGATGACTGACTTTTGCTTCCCTGTATGTCAACGACGATGGGACATAGCTCCCGCCGATGCTCGAGTTGCCGCGCGCCTGGCAGCCGAGACCGGCCTGTCGCAGATCACGACTCGGATCCTGCTCGCGCGTGGCGTCTCCACGTCCGATCAGGTGCGGGCGTTCCTT
>JAVERH010000158.1:0-4529 GCA_034007245.1 Coriobacteriia bacterium
GTCCCCGCTGGAGGCAAGGGTGAGTGGGACGAGATCACGGGCGGCTGCGTGCTCCCTGCCAATCGCCGTTTCCACGTGATGCGGGCAGAGACCTACGTCACGACCCCCGACACCATCAAGACAGCCGGAGATGCAGTGACCGATCACGGACCGATCGTGTACGGCATGTATCCCGGCACAGCACCGACGGTCGCTATCGAGGACGAGCAGGTGACGGTCGCCTGGAAGCCCAGCCCCGCCGCCGAGGTGCGCAACCCCGACGGCACCGGCGCGCTCATCTCCGGCTACCGGGTCACCCTTACGATGCCCGACGGCAAGACGACGACGTTTTCAGTAAGCGAGCCAAAGGCCGAGTTCCCACTCGAGTTACTCGATAAACTCATCAAGGCCGACAAACAGACGGGGAACAACCAGCTCTTCAAAGCACTGCAGGGTATCGGTCAACGTGATGCGATCACCCTCATGAACATCACCGAGGCACTCGGCGCCGGCATACGGCCCAAGATCAGAGTCGCCTACCAGGAGGTTGCCGCAGTACCCGGGTCGCCAAAGGGCCCCCTCAGCGCCGTGACCGAATTCGAGTACGGCGACGAGGAGCGCACATCCAAGGATGTCACCGGCACCTGGGCGGGCTCCGTGCCGTTCAGCGAGGGCGAGCTTAT
This sequence comes from Coriobacteriia bacterium, assembly GCA_034007245.1. GTDB lineage: Bacteria > Actinomycetota > Coriobacteriia > Anaerosomatales > Anaerosomataceae > Anaerosoma. The sequence continues at coordinate 663 of JAVERH010000158.1, forward strand.
GCGCATCGACATCGTCCAGCAGGGCAACGGCGACTTCTACGGCACGATGCACTGGGGTGATACCATCCCGATCCGCGGCACCTGGAATGAAACAGCGCAGTCATGGTCGATCGAGGGACGCGAGTCCCAGGTGTGGATGCCGATGTTCCTCGCCTTCAACGGTCGGCTGCAGAAACTTCCGGGCGACAAGCTCTACATGTTCGCACCCCCCGCGCTGCTCTCGCGACACAGCGCCGAGACACCCGACCTCGGGTGGGAGCCCGAGGAAGGCGACATGGAGCTCGAGGACCTCCTCAACCAACTGCAGCAGGAGCTCGACCAGATGCAATCTCCTGCCGAAGGAGCAACGCCATGATGCGACCGATGCCCGACTCTAGCTGGCTGGATCAAGGCGGTGCGCCATGTACTGCGTGAAGTGCGGACAGCATGTATCGGATAACGACAGGTTCTGTACGCGCTGCGGCGCCCCGATGGAACCCGCACCGATACCGACGCTGACACCGATGCCACAGCCTTTTGAACAGCCCACACCCGTCCGGACCCCTGCAGCCCGACCTCTGCGCTATGCGGGCTTCTGGCGACGCTTCATCGCAGTGCTCATCGATGGTGTTCTCTTTGGCCTGCTGTGGTTCGTGCTGTCCGGACTGTACGAGTTCGCGACATCGCGCATCCTCGAGACCACGGCGTTCTCACCCGACGGAGTCGCCCTCGGACGAGCACTCTGGCTCATATCCGCGGGGCGCTGGATGTTGGCCGTACTCGCGGTGCTCCTCTATTTCGTCCTCCCCGAAGCCACGAAGCGTGGGGCCTCGCCCGGAAAGCTCGCCATGCGCCTGCGCGTGGCGCAAGCGAACGGTGGCCGCACCGGCATCGTACGCTCGGCACTTCGCACGGCGCTCAAGCCGATATCGGCCGCGCCACTCATGCTAGGCTTCGTGATCGCCGGCTGGAACCACCGCAAACAAGCCCTCCACGACCTGCTCAGCGGAAGCGTGGTACTGCGAGCATAAGAGAGGTACGGCACTGTTGCCGACGGCACAGCGACCCTGCCAGTCGAGCGCCTCATCCGTACCCGCATGAAGGAAGCGCTGCGGTCCATCACTGGCGATGACCTCCCACGCGGGTATCATCACCATCGCCAGCAGCAACACGAGAGCCGCCCCTGCAGACCGTACCGTGAATCCACTCGTAGCCGCGTGAGCCTGCCGACCTCACAGTATGCTTTCACCCACCTTCCCCCTGGATGCGCCCGCCAACGCACGCACCCCCCCCGGCCACGTGCAGTATCACGACATCTTGTCGGCGGGCACCTCGCATACCACGTTGGTTCCCGCTTCACCCGCCACGATGAGCTCGATGTCCTCGAGCCGTCCGATCGCTGCCCGGTGACACGCGGAGCGCACGAACCGCTTGGCGGCCTCGACCTTTGGACCCATGGACCCCTCTGGGAAGGTATGCCGCTCGAGCTCTTCGGGTGTCACCCAGCCGAGGCGACGCTGCTCGGGCGTCATCCAGTCCAGATAGACGCCATCGGTATCCGTCGCCATGATGAACAGCTCGGCTCCGAGTTCGCGGGCCAGGAGTTCACTTGCAAGGTCCTTATCGATGACTGCCTCAACACCGACGAGGACCTCAGGGCTGTTCTTGGAGAAGGCCGTAGGGATGCCCCCGCCACCGGTACAGATCACGACGACTCCTTGCTCGACAAGCCAGCGGATAGGCTTGATCTCGAAAATCCTCTGCGGCTCGGGCGAAGCAACCACCCGGCGCCATAGCCCGCCGTCGCGCTTGAAGATCCAACCCTTCTCCTCTACGAGCGCATCAGCTTTCGCCTTCACGTACGTCGGGCCGACGAACTTCGTCGGGTCGTCGAATGCGGGATCGTCGGGATCGACCTCCACCATCGTCAGTAGCGTGGCGATCGGCTTTTCGGGCGGCAGCACGTTGCCAAGCTCCTGCTCGAGCATGTACGCGATCATCCCCTGGGACTGCGCACCGAGCACATCGAGCGGATATGGCTCAACACCGGGATACGAAGCGGCCTGGAGCGCGAGCAAGCCCACCTGTGGGCCGTTGCCATGTGCAAGCACGATGTCATACTGGTCGACAAGCGGCGCAAGCGCCTCGACAGCGATCTTGATGTTCGCGCGTTGTACTTCGACCGTCATCGGGTCGGAGCGCCGGAGTAGGGCATTGCCGCCGAGGGCGACCACGATCCTCTTCTTGTGCATCAGGTACTCATCCCCTTCCCCGACGGTGCCGCCCGTGAGTCGAAACATGATGATACGCGTCGGACGTGTCCGCCGCCTATCGTCAGGGAACATAGAGTGTGGCATTTCCCGGCTTCGTGCATCATACAGTGCGTAGTCCGGCTTATGCAGTCCGAACACTGCGATGAGATCAGGAGGAACCATGATTATCGGCATCCCCACAGAGATCCTCGAGCGCGAACACCGGGTTGCGGCGCTCCCCGAGGAAGTCGCGGCCTACGTGCGTATGGGGTTCGACGTCGTAGTCCAGGCAGGAGCCGGTGACGGAGCACTCCACAGCGACGAGGAGTATGCACTCGCTGGAGCACGCATCGTCACGGGTGCCAGCGAGGTGTTCTCGCAGGCGGACGTCGTCCTCAAGGTCAAGCAGCCTCACTTCAACGCTGAAACGGGGATGCACGAGACCGAGATGCTCCGCGAGGGTTCGATGCTGATCACGTTCCTCCACCCTGCGGCTCCTGCAAACCATGAGATCGTCCGAACACTGCGCGACCGCAACATCACTTCGCTCACCATGGACGGTATCCCGCGCATCTCGCGAGCGCAGAGCATGGACGCGCTCTCCTCCATGTCCACGGTCACGGGCTACAAGTCGGTCATCATGGCCGCAGCGACACTCCCTAAGTTCGTACCGATGATCGGTACTGCCATCGGCGCAACCAAGCCCGCCGCGATCCTCGTCATCGGCGCTGGCGTCGTCGGCCTGCAGGCTGTGGCGACGGCAAAGCGACTCGGCGGCGTGGTCAAGGTCATCGATATCAGGGCGGCGGCGCGCGAAGAGGCGGCGAGTCTCGGCGCCAAGGCCGTCGGCTTCGAGACGCCCGATAAGTATGCGATCGGCGAGGGTGGCTATGCCGGAGCGCTACCGAATGAATGGCTGCTTCGCGAGCGCGAAGCAATCGCGCCGTTCGTCGCTGACGCCGATATCATCGTCTTGAGCGCACTCGTACCCGGCGAAGTCGCTCCGGTGCTGATCACCACGGAGATGATCGCCACGATGCGTCCCGGCTCGGTCATCGTCGACGTGTCCGTCGACCAGGGTGGCAACTGCGAAGCCACCGTCCCTGCGACTGAGACCGTCGTCTCGGGTGTCCATGTGCTCGGCTACGTCAACATTCCCGGCTCGGTGCCGGTACACTCGAGTTGGCTGTACGGCAAGAACATGCTCGCGTTCGTGCAGAACCTCTTCAAGAACGGTCTGGAGACACCGGACTTCAACGACGAGATCGTCCAACATACGCTCGTGACGCGCAACCGCGCGATCGTGCATCATGGTGCACTACACGCTATGGGCGCGCTCGACTGACAGTCACCCGCAGACGGCTCGCCGCAAAGGAGCACACGTGTCAGAGATACTGCTTATGCTCGGTATATTCGCGGTCACATCGGTTGTAAGCTACGCGCTCATCTCCCGGGTGCCGCAACGGCTCCACACCCCGTTGATGGCGTTCACCAACGCTATCTCGGCAGTGACGATCCTCGGTGCCCTACTGCTTTTCACTGCCGAAGCGGACACCACCGCGAAGATCCTTGGTGCGTCCGCGATCGTGCTCGCTGCGTTCAACCTCATCGGCGGGTTCTCTATCACAGACCGCAT
>JAVERH010000069.1:0-10559 GCA_034007245.1 Coriobacteriia bacterium
GCACCGAATCGCTCAACGGCGGCGATGGCGTTGACGATCCGGTCCGCACCGACCTCGCGCGGATTCTCGTATGAGATCGGCATCCCGGTCTTCATGCCCGGCCCCACCACCAAAGGAGCGATCCCGGTGGCGCGAAGAGCAAGCTCTTCGTAGGCGGCCGTGAGCGTCGGCACGACCGATGAGATCACGACACGTTCCACCTCAGTCCAGCCCTGCTCGTCCATCGCGAACAGCCCGCCGATGCGTACACGGATCTCATCGGCGGTCAGCACCGGATCGGTGGAGACCCGCCAGCGAGCAACGGGACCGTCATCCCCGATGAGGCCCAACACGGTCTGTGTATTACCGATATCCACTGCGAGGATCACAGGTGCCCCTTCCCTTCAGCCGCTATGCGACCGTGACGACCCGGCAACAGCATCGGTAGGCCCGATGAAGCCCGGTGGTATCATCGCTTATGACCTCGACTCCAGGAGGAAGACCGTGACGATCATGCCTGCCCGGATCCTCGTCGTCGACGACGAAGAGTCGATCCTTCAGTTCGTATCGTACAACCTCCGCAAGGAGGGGTACGACGTTACCGTGGCACCCGACGGTGACACGGCACTCGCTCGTGCAGCAGAAACACCGTTCGACCTCGTCGTTTTAGACATCATGCTACCCGGAACCGATGGCTATGAAGTATGCCGACGTCTGCGTGCCACCAGCGATACACCGGTACTCTTCCTCTCCGCCCGGGACACCGAGCTCGACAAGGTCGTCGGACTCGAGCTTGGTGGAGACGACTACCTGGCCAAGCCGTTCGGCGTCCGTGAGCTCATCGCCCGAGTCAAGGCGCTTCTGCGACGGACCGGCGGGCGCAGCACCGAGGGCACCGAAAATAACGGTACGCTCGTAGCCGCCGGCATCTCACTCGACGAGAGCTCGCACCTAGCCTTCCACGACGATACCGAGATCGACCTCACCCCGCGTGAGTTCGAACTCCTCGCATGCCTCATGCGCCACGCAGGCCGTGTTCTCTCCCGCGAGCAGTTGCTCAAGGAGGCCTGGGAATGGCAGTACGTGGTGGAAACCAAGACAGTCGATACCCACATCAAGCGGCTGCGCGACAAACTCGCTGCGGCAGGGGTCGACCCTGCGGTGGTGGAGACCGTACGTGGCTACGGATACCGGCTGGCGACGTAGCACACCATGCGCTCATCGATCCGCCGCCGACTGATCGTCGCCTTCCTCGCTGTCGCCCTGACGGTCGCATCCGTGCTCTCCGTGTACTTTCTGACAGAACTCGAGGGCTACGGGCTGCGGAAGATCGAAGAGCGACTCACCAGCGAGCAAGCGGTACTTGCATCTGCACTCTCCGCACAGATCACCACATCGGGAGGCCGGGGCCTGAGCGACACTCAGGCATCGATACTCTCCTCTGAGCTCAACCGGAATAGCCAGGAGCAAGCTTCGCGTATCCGGGTCCTCGACCGCAGTGGCGTGTCGCTCGCTGACTCGACCGGCGCCGATCTCGACATAGGGTATTCGGAGACCCCGGAGGTCGCACGAGCGCTGGCCGGAGACACCTCGTCGGTACAGCGGGCTCTGCCCGACGGCAGGATCATGATCTCGGTCGCAGGCCCTGTGATCGTGGATGGCCGCGTGCTTGGCGTCGTCCACACGTCGGCCGCCACGTTCTCGATCCGCACGCTCGTGCGCGACTACCGCCTCCAGCTCGCGATCGCCGCCGTGCTCTTCATTCTCGGGACGCTCGTACTCACGGAGTTCCTCGCCCGGTGGCTCTCGACGCCGCTCCAATCGCTCGCGGAGGGCGCCGTGGCGTTCGCATCAGGCGACCACTCGGTACGAGTCCGCCCGACGGGATCTGATGAGACGCGCGCTGTAGCCGAGGCGTTCAACGCCATGGCCGATGAGGTTCAGGAGGCACTACGTGAGCTGCGGGAGGAAGAGCGCCGGAAGTCGCGCTTCGTCTCCGATGTAAGCCACGAGCTCCGCACGCCGCTCACCGCGATCCGTGGGGCCGCAGAGACGCTGCTCGACGGGGACGTGCCAGAGGATGACGCACGGCAGTTCCTCTCGACGATCGCACGCGAGTCCGAACGACTCGGCCGCCTGGCCAACGACTTGATCACACTGCAGCGCATCGAGGGCGCTACCGGTGAGTTGCCACTTTCACGGGTCGACCTCGCGAGCATCGCACGGCATGCGATCGACGGGCTCGCCCCGCTCACCGAAGCGCGCGGGGTCACCGTCGACATCGCAGGTACAGCAGCACCGGTGCTTGGGGATCGGGATCGGTTGCAGCAGGTGTTCGCCAACCTCATCGACAACGCCTCACGCGTCACCCCCGAGGGCAAGAAGGTCACCATCGAACTCTCGGACGAAGACGATCGGGTGATCGCGCGGGTGGTCGACCAGGGGCCCGGTATCGCCGAGAAGGACGCCCAGAGGATCTTCGATCGCTTCTACCGCGCACAGTCGAGCCGGGATCGTGGAACAGGTGGCGCTGGTCTCGGGCTCGCGATCGTGGCTGCGATCGTCACCGGCCACGGCGGCACCATCTCCGCCGCGACGCTTCCTGAAGGCGGTACCGCGTTCACGCTAAGCTTCCCCGCCGTGAACCCTGACTAGGAGGGGCGACCGGCCGCACAGCGGGCAAACGTGAGCGGCGCATCAGGTACAGATGCGGTCGATCTCAAGAAGCGTGTGATCGCCAGCCATCCGGGAGAACACTGCGGCTGTTTCGGGATGACATGTGAAGAAGATGATCTGCCGCCTCTCGGCAAGCTGCGCGATCGCCTCGGCAGCACCCTCCCGCCGTTCGGGATCGAAGTTCACGAGCACGTCATCCATCAAGACCGGCAGGGCGCTACCTATGTCCCCGAGGCGTGCGATGAGCCCCAGCCTAATCGATAGATAGAGCTGCTCGGCGGTACCCCTTGAGAGCAGATCCGAAGTATGGGCTGCCGCATGCGCGTCGAACGCCTCGATACGTCCCTCATCGAGTGGCACGGTAAGGCTCTGATATCGACCTCCGGTCATCGTCGAGAAAAGACGCCCCGCCTCCCTGACGACCTCGGGCTGACGCTCGCGCTCGTAGCGCTGCTGCGCATCAGCGAGGATGCGAGCCGCGCACGCGTCTACCAGATATCTGTCGACCACATCGGCCACCCGCTCGACAAGTCCCGACTCGGTAAGCGCCAGCTCGATGCCCTGCTGCTCCCGTGCTCCTTGCTCAAGGCGAGCCTCGAGCCCGCTGATATCGCCAACCAAAGACTCGAACGCCCTGGCAGCTTCAGCCTCTTCGCGCTCCGCGACCGATCTGCGCACACGCAGGTCGTCAAGCGTTCCACCTTCGACGAGATCGAAACGCTCCAGTATCTCGCGGATGTCTGCCTGCGCCTTCTCAAGACGCGCCTCTTCAGCCGCTATCCGCGCGTCCGCAGGCCGGATCTCCCGCAGAAGCTCGTCGGCGCGCGCAGCGTGTGCCCGCCCAGAGCCAAGATGCTCTTTGATCCGATTCACCAGAGCGGGAAGCCCATCGTGACCTGACGGCACCGGCAGATCCATCAGCGGCTTCGCGGCACTGCGAAGCCGCGATATATAGTCATCGATCGCCGCCGACTTACGCGCCAGATCCTCGCGCAGCTCGGCTTCACTCTCGCGCGCGGTGCGCGCCTCGCGCGCAGCCGTGATCGCAGTGGCGGCGGCGGCCGGTGATAATCCGGCCGGGAGCATGCGCTCCTCAAGCCACGAACCCCACAGTGTACGGCGTGTCTCAAGAGCACCGCGAGCGAGAGAGACGTCACGCTCAGCTTCGGCTACAGTGGCGGTCGCAGCCTCGAGCGCCGCCACTGCGGTACGTGCGTTCTCGAGCGCGCGCCTCATGCGAGACAGATCGAGAGTACCCGCATCGGGCTGGAGGCCCAGCACGCGCAACGCACTGCGCTCGTCATCGCCGAGCGCGACAGGAACGCCCGCACGGGAACGCAGCAGGAACCAGAGTCCTGCGATCACCAGCACGCCCCCTATACCCGCCGTGACCCACTCCCGGAGGTATACGCCGGCCGCGATCGCGACAACACCCGAGACGAGCATCACTAGCGATGGCAGGTCGAGACCGTGACTCGAACCGTTCGATGAAGCCACTCTCGCCGACTCGAGCGCCTCCAGGGCCGACAGCCGTTCGGCGATGGCGTCACCCGGATCGTCGGTGACGATACCAAGGGGTAGCAGAACGCGGTTCGCAGCCGCCTGCGCCCGGGCAAGAACGGCGGACTCGCGCTCGAGCGTCTCGGTGCGACTCTCCACCTGCAGCTCAAGACGCTGTAGTGCGTCACGCGCCTCATCGATAGACACGGCATCCTCGTGACTCGCTCCAAAACCGACCAGCGCATCGTGCTCCAGACCGCTACGTACAGCGGCGTCTCCCGCACGCGAAGACGCGCGCGCCACTGCGTCGCGGGCTGCGGCGAGCGAGCGGACCGATTCGATATGCACGGGTGCTTCATCGAGCAAGGCGTCCAGCTCGGGGGCCGCCGCAAGCAGCGCTTCGTCGATCACGATCGCGTCGAGCTCCTCGGCCATCCGCTTGCGCTCCTGCCTGAGCAGGATCAGTGACTCTTCCTGATCCCGGATATCCGAGAGGCGCTCATCGGCGCGATCGACGGCGACCACGAGACCCGTAAGACCCACCCGCGAACGCTCGAGTGCCTCTCGTAGCACCGGAAGCCGCTCCCGGAGTGCCGCCAGGCGCTCCTGGTCATCCGCGAACTCCTCGCTGCGCGTGCGGAGAGCACGCTCCTCGGCACGCACCGTACGCAACTCGGATATAAGCGTGTTGAGCTCGCGCTTCCGTCCACCCGGAGTGAATATCTCACCGGCGCTCTTCTCGAGGGCCGCCCGAACCTCATGCGGGCTCACCTGCAAACCAGCGCTTGCCGCATACAAGCGCGACAGAACGTCATCCCCTGTCGCCCGCTGGTCCTCGATCGCCGCCATCTCATCGAGCCCGAAGCCGAAGACGATGCGATAGGCGAGCGCACTCACCCCGCGCGTCAACTCGACAGCGAGATCGGGATGCTCCTCGCCCGCCAGTGCACGAGTGCGCAAGGCTCCGCCATGCGGTCCCTCGGCCCTCTCGAGTACCCAACTCCCCTCACTATCGCTGAAGACGAGTCTGCCAAGACGTCCGTCACCGGACACGAAGTAACCCGACTCCTTGCGTGCCGCGGTCGGGTACCCGAAGAGCACGTGGCGCACGAGCGACGTATAAGTGGACTTGCCAGCCTCATTAGGACCGAGGACGACGGTGAGTCCCGCGTCCAGATCGCCGAGCGTCGCGCCGGTAAGGCGTCCGTATCGCACCGCTTCTATCCGCTGGAGTCTCATCGCTGCTCCTCGGCGATCAGGCGATCGAGCGCACGGTCACGGGCGCGCACGATCACGGACCGAGCATCGGGAGCAGACACGTCACGCGAGTCCAGAGCGCCCAGGATCGGCTTCGCGACAGTCGCTACGTATGCGTCGAGCGCATCGGTATCGGCAAGCAGCGTATCGGTGAGTGCCACGAGATCGGCGGCGAAGTCCGACCCCGAGCGAACGAGATCCAGATCGATCACGGGGCGGGTACTGTCTCTCAGGCGGTCGATCCATGCCCATGGCTCACGGGCAAGACCCGATGCGCGAATGTCAGCGAGAAGGTCGTCCAGGGCCTTCATGCGCGCAAGCTCGGCGTGTGCGCCACTGCGTCCCGTGAGCTCGAGCCGCAGTACGACAGGGATGCCACCCGCCTCTTCAAGCGCGCGATCGACTTCGCATTGCAGCGCGTCACGCACCGCATCGATATCCTCGAGCTCATCGGCAACGACGGATGCGGTCGCCCACGCCACCCGTGCGGTCGACACACGTTCAAGGGTCGCCCCACGCTCGTCGAGCGTCACGACGGTACAGCCGCGTTCGCCCGTCTCACCGGGGTGTAGCCCCTGCGTGCAGCCGCTATAGACGATCGGCGGGTCCTCCGAGAGGACCTCCGGCCGGTGGATGTGCCCCAGTGCCCAGTAGTCCATGCGCGCAGCTCGCAGGTCATCGAGTGAGCAGGGGGCGTACGGTCCGTGCCCCTCGCGCCCACCGACATTGGTGTGAAGCACGCCGACCGCCAGTGTGTCGTCGAGCTCTCGTGAGAACCCACGTGCGAGGTTGTCTCGCTCCGCAACGGTCCTGAACGATCGTCCGTACAAAGCGCAGGCGGGCTTCCCGTCGCACTGCACGACGACACGCTCGACCACATCGGAGGCGAATACATGCACATTGGAGGGCATCTCGAGACCGGCTGAGTGCCCGACTACAGGATCGTGATTACCCCGTGCGATGAACACGCGGACGCCTGCCGCGTCCAGACGCGCACACGCCTCCCTGAACGCGAACTCGGTACGCAGGGGCTTATCGGCACTGTTGTAGACGTCTCCCGCGAGCACAAGGAAGTCCGCCTCGCGCTCGATGCAGGTCTCCACGACCACATCGAGAGCCCCGAGCGTGGCGGCGATGAGCGCCTCTCTCACGCGCGGGTCATCCGCATCGACACCCTTGAACGGCGCATCGAGATGAAGATCGGCTGCATGGACGAACCGCACAGAACCGGACACTCGCCCTCCCCCTCATATCGAAACCTACCCGCCTATAGTAACGGGGCGCTCTGACACGCGACAGGGTGGACCACACCGAGAGCTCACCGACAGCACCCCGCCTGGAGTACACCGGGGCTGGCGCGTCTCACAGAACGGGTGACGATAAGAGCGATGAGCACCTTGATGGCGTCCGGCACGATGAACGGCACTACCGCCACGCCGAGCCCTTCCACAGCCGTCATGCTCGTGACCATCGTGAGCTGCACAAGCCCGAGCATATACGAGACCGCGACCATCACCGCGACACCAAGCGTATCGGCACCGAGCCTGTGCACCCCGGGTCCGCCCGAGAGCCGTGTACGCACAAGGGAACCCAGTGGAGCACCCACCACGAAGCCGACGAGGAAGCCGCCTGTCGGTCCGAGCAGCACACCCACACCCCCGCTGCCTGCAGAGAACACCGGCAGACCGATCGCCCCGAGGGCGACATACGTACCCAGTGCAGCAAGTGACTCCCGCGGCGAGAGCAGCAGCACGGTGACCGCGACTGCAAGCACCTGCAGTGTCACCGGTACTGGGCCGATCGGCACTGCCACGAGTGCACTGACACCGATCAGGGCTGCGGCGAGAGCTGCACGCACCAATCCCGCAGTCCGGGAGTCACGCATGCGGGGTCTCCAAATCGTAAGCATGTTGATTACGAAGGCTTACGATATCCAGCCCCAGAACATCGGTCAACCGCGGAGCGTCACCTCACCGGCAACGATACGCCGCTCATCGCCGGGCAGACCGATCAGTAGCTCTCCCGCATCGCCGATACCCGCCACCGGCCCTTCGGCCACGATGGACCCCGAGGCATCTCGCACGACCACCGTCTCACCGACGATACTAAGTCGCCGGACATACGCGTCGTGCAGTTCCCCGAACCCACCCGCCAGGAACTGGCGATACGCGGTGGCGACACCGTCGAGCACCGCGGCCGCAGCGACTGCGGCCCCTACACACAGGACATGCTCGGCGATCGAGCTCGCCCGCTCGTGTGGACGTCCGGTGACGTTCAGCCCACAGCCGAGAACGACCCATTCGATCTGGTCCGCCTCGGCAGCCATCTCAAGCAGGATGCCGGCGACCTTGCGTCCGTCGACCTCCACGTCGTTCGGCCACTTGAGGCGGACGTCGAGGCCGAGTGTGGCGAGACCATCGGCTACGCCCACTGCAGCAACGAGTGGCAGCGGCATCAGAGCGGACGGCGGCAGCGGCGGACGCAGCACGGCCGAGACGTACGCGCCGCCTTCCGGCGAAACCCATGTGCGATCGAAGCGACCACGCCCTCCGGTCTGCCGTGCCGCGACGATCAGCGCCCCTTCCGGAGCGCCGCCACGCGCAAGCCGCTTGGCGTCATCGTTCGTAGAAACTGTCTCAGCGCCACCCTCGCACGTGACCCATAGATCGTGATGAAGCCGTGGGGCGACCTCCTCGGGCAGACAGACATCGGGCGCAGACACGAGCCGATACCCGACCCGGGACGAGGATGCGACCTCGTAGCCGAGCGACCTGAGTGCCGTCACATGCGCGTTCACGGTCGCACGCGAGACTCCGAGCGCCGAGGCGATCGCCTCCCCGGAGATACCTGCATCACCGGCCCTCCTGAGCGCGTCCGCGACAGCAGCGCGTGTGGAAAGCGTGATCACTCGTCGTCCTCAGGCTCGGCATCTTGTAGCTCTTCGGCCAGATCGGCCAGGGTCTCGACCCTGTGTTCGATATACCTGCGTCGACCCCAGAGGATCATCGCAAACATCGCGACGAGCAGAAACAGTCCCACCCACGTGAGACTCCGCGCAACGGCCAGTGCCCGATCGAAGTTGTCCGCGAAGATGCGACCGAGCATGACCATGAGCGTCGTGTACATGAGCGCACCAATGAACGTGTAGAGCTCGAATATCCACAGGCGCATCCGCGAGGCACCAGCGATGACGGGGACGAAGTTCTTGAAACCGGCGGCAAAACGCGAGACAAGCACCGTCTTGTTGCCGTGAATCTCGAAGTACTCCTCAGCGGCGATGACCCGCTCCTCGTCAAAGAACCTGCCGCCCCACTTGATGAGCGCGTTGCGACCCCCGTGTCGGCCAAACCAATACGAGAGGTTACTTCCGGTCATCGTCCCGACCAACGACGATAGACCGACGAGCCAGGGATTGAGACCACCCATCTCGGACACGAACCCGGCAGCCATGACGACCGTCTCTCCCGGCGTGAACGAGCCGATGACGAAGAGGTTCTCCGAGATAGTGAAGCCTATGACGATCAGATGGCCCCAGGAGTCGAGCATGCTGAGGAACCAGTCGAGCGGCGCAAACCCGGTGACCGGCATCAGGATCCCGCCCCTTCCACTGACTCGGACCACGGCACCTGCTGCGCCAAGGTCGGGAACAGTACAACGAACCCGAGTATCGTCACGACCGACAGAACGCGATAGTCCCACGTCTACCGGGTCGTGACCGCAAGTATCGCACCGATCGTTACCTGCGTGTTTGCCTAGGCGGCTGACAACCTCGACCTACATGTCCGGAAGAGACATGCATCGCGTAGTGCCGGATCGGTCATGAGACCCTGAGCGTCGAGCAGAGACGCGGGTCCTAGGCCCTTCATTCACTCGGTCGCATCCAGTCCGAAGTCCAGTGGATCGGCCAGGGTAAGTGCACTTGCCGAGACGCGATCGACGCCGGTAGCCGCAAGCGACCCCAGCCGTTCGAACGTGATACGTCCGGACGCCTCGGTCTGAACCCTGCGGCCTCCTGCCGATTCACGCACAGCGCGCACGGCCTCGGAGAGCATCGTATCGTCCATGTTGTCGAGCAAGACGTAGTCTGCACCCGCCTGCGCCGCTTCCACAGCCTGCCCGATCGTATCAGCCTCACACTCGATGGGCAGGTCCGGACGCCCTCGCCTCGCTGCTTCGATCGCCCGGGCGACACCTCCCGCGTACGCGATGTGGTTGTCTTTGATCAGCACCATATCCCAGAGACCCGCGCGATGGTTCGCCGCGCCGCCGGTGCGGACCGCATACTTCGAGAGCGCGCGCAGCCCCGGTAGCGTCTTGCGCGTGTCGACCACGGTGACCCTATCCCCCGCAGCACGTCGCCACCGCCGTGCCTCGGAGGCGATCCCGGACAGCAGCATGAGTAGATTGAGCGCCGTGCGCTCGCCTGCGAGCACATCTCGCACAGGCCCCTCGATCTCGAGCACCGCAGTGCCGGGGACGACGTCAGCCCCCTCGGCAACGAGCGGGAAGCAGGTGACCGCGTCGACGCCTGTGGCCGCCGCAAGCAACTGGTAGGTACGCTCCACCAACGACAGACCACAGACCACGCCGACATCACGTGCCACCACCCGGCCCCGGAACACAGCGTCAGTGGGCACGGTCGTCGCAGAAGTCGCGTCGGCCTCGAGCAGATCGGGATCTACGGCGCACTGGCCCAGGAAACAGCCGGGCGTCACGCCAAGATCCTCCGCGAGCGCACTCGCGAGAAGCTCATCGGATGCAGGCAGTCCATACATCACAGTGCCTTTTCGGTGGACGGTATCGCCTCGACACCGCGCAACGGCTCATGGTGCGGTTCCTCACCGCGACGCCACACCGTGCGCCCGCGCCAGCACGCATCGTCGCGCGTGGGGTAGTCACTCCTGTAGTGCGTGCCGCGACTCTCCTGGCGCATGATCGCGGCCGACGTCATCAGCGAGGCATTCACGAGCAGATTGCGTGTCTCGACCTCGTACGGATGCTCGCCTCCAATCGACCCCGCGAGCTCATTCAGCCCCTCCATCGCTGCCGAAAGACTCTCGGCCGAACGTGTGACAGCGACATGGTCGCTCATGAGGGCTTGGAGCGTCGCGCGCACCGCGCGTGCATCGGCTGTGGCGAGCGGTGAG
>JAVERH010000030.1:0-18891 GCA_034007245.1 Coriobacteriia bacterium
CTCACCGCTCGCCACAGCCGATGCACGCGCGGTGAGCGCACCTGCGAACGGATCCGCCCCGGACGCTGCCGAGCCCGTTCGTGCTCGAGCGCGCGCACGATACGTCGAGAGAAGACCAGGCCCTCGAGAAGCGAGTTACTCGCAAGACGGTTGCCACCGTGCAAACCGGAGGCAGCACACTCACCGGCCGCATAGAGTCCTGGCAACGATGAGCGACCGTCGATGTCGGTACGCACCCCACCGATGAGATAGTGCGCGGCAGGAGCGACCGGGACGAGGTCCCTCGAGAGGTCAAATCCCGCCTCGCGGCACCCCTGCCAGATCGTCGGGAACCGCCGCTCGAGGAAGTCGGCACCGAGGTGACGGGCATCGAGCCACACGTTGGGTCGCCCGCAGCGATGCATCACCTTCTCGATCTCGCGACTCACGACGTCGCGTGGCGCGAGCTCCGCAAGCGGGTGCACGGCAGGCATGAAGCGCTCGAGCCCGCAGTCGAGCAGGTAAGCACCTTCACCGCGAAGCGCCTCGGTGATCAGGAACTTCACCGTCGCATCGCTATCGAGTGCGGTGGGGTGGAACTGCATGAACTCCATGTCCGCGATCTCGGCACCCGCCCGCCACGCTGCAGCGACACCATCGCCCGTGGCAACGAGCGGGTTGGTCGTCACGCGATACGTCTGGCCGGAGCCACCGGTAGCAAGCACGACGGCATCGGCCGTGAGCGCCATCATCGCGTGACTGCCGCGATCCATCACAAGCGCACCCACACAACGCTCGTCATCGGTAAGCAGGTCGACGAGGAAGGTGTCCTCCACCAGCTTGATACCCCTCGTGCCGCGGACCGCCGCCGAGAGGGTGTCCTGTACCTCGGCCCCGGTGGCATCACCCGAGTGCAGTACACGCGGCAGGCTGTGGCCGCCTTCGCGTGCGAGCGCGACCTCGCCACTCTCGGCACGATCGAATCGCACGCCAAACGCCTGGAGCTCCGCGAGCGCGTCGGCCGCCTCGCCCACCACAGCACGCACGACCTCGGCATTGCAAAGCCCCTGACCGACTACGAGCGTATCGGCAAGGTGCAAGTCGACCGAGTCGGCCACACCCACGGCCCCCGCGATACCGCCTTGCGCATACCAGGTGTTGGCATCGGCAACCTCGGACTTCGTGACGAGCGTGACAGGGCCGAGCTCGGCAGCATGAAGTGCTGCCGTGAGTCCCGCGATACCCGAGCCGATGACAAGGACGCCCGTACGCTCGATCGGCATGCTGTCGGTATCGAACGTCGTCAGATAGCGGGTGTCGAGAGATGCCGGCATCGGGGCCGGTGTATGGATGCCTCCACTCATACCGGGAACCTACCCGATCGCCGTCATGCGCCCGAGAGACACGCGCGCAGCATCGGCGATCTCGATCGGCACCTGCACAACACCACTCAGGTCGCGAAGCGCATCGCGTACGTCAGTGAGCGACGTGATCTTCATGTCATCGCAGAGCATCGGCGGCCTGAGTCCGATGAACCGCGTCTCGGGAACGGCTTTCGCAAGCCCGGTCAACAGCCCGCCCTCGGTCACCACGATGACCTCGGACTCTCCAGCCTTCGCCGCCCACCGGATCATCTGGCTCGTCGAGAGTACCGCGTCAGCCTCGACGCTCACCTCGGGTCTGCACTCGGGATGCACGATCACCGGTGCACCGGGATGCGCGGCCTTGGTCTCGAGCACCGTCTCGAGCGTGACCTGGTCGTGGACCGGACAGCAACCGTCCCAAACGCTGACCTCCACGTAGGGCAACTGCCCAGCGACCCACCGGCCGAGGTTCCGATCGGGACCGAAGAGCACGCGCGGTACCCCGAGAGATCTGACGACCTCGACGGCGTTGGCCGATGTGCAGCAGACGTCGGCGAGCGCTTTGACCTCAGCGGATGAGTTCACGTACATCACCACCGGCACGCCGGGGTTCTCCGCCTTCCAGACAACGAGCTGTTCGGCAGTGATCATGTCGGCCATCGGACAACCAGCATCGACGCGCGGAAGCAGCACCGTCTTGCCGGGCGCGAGGATAGCGGCGGACTCGGCCATGAACCTGACGCCAGCAAGCACGATCACCTCGGCCCATACAGAAGCCGCACGCCGCGCGAGCTCGAGCGAGTCGCCGACCACATCGGCGACCGCCTGCACCTCGGCACGCTGGTAGTTGTGTGCGAAGATGACCGCGTTGCGGTCGCGAGCAAGGATGCGCACCTCGGCGGGGGTCACGGGTGCAGACGTCATCTAACGCACCTCCAGGGCGATGTTGTCGATCAGTCTCGTAGCGCCGAGTCGGGCCGCGACCAGCCCGCGAGCGGCTCGGTCGACCGCGTCGAGCGGTTCGAGCGTACGGGCATCCACGATCTCGGCGTAGTCGAGGACGACCAGCGGCTCGGCGGCGATGGCCTCGCGCACCACGTCGGCTACGATCCGCCCATCACGCTCGCCGTCGAGCACGAGCGCCTCGGCGGTCTGCAGCGCACGATAGAGCACGGGAGCTGCGGCACGCTCCGCGGCAGACAGGTAGACGTTGCGGCTCGAGAACGCCAGGCCATCACGCTCACGGACGATCGGACAGCCCACGATCTTCACAGGCATATCCAGGTCGCGCGCCATGAGCCGCACGATCGCAAGCTGCTGATAGTCCTTCTCGCCAAAGAAGGCGAGGTCCGGAAGCGTGATCGACAGCAGCTTCGACACCACGGTACACACGCCGGTGAAGTGCGTGGGACGCACGGCCCCCTCGAGCACGCCGCCGAGCGGGCCGGGATGCACCGTCACCTGCGCATCGGATGCGTACATCATGTCGGGAGTGGGCATGAAGACGAGATCGGCACCCTCGGCATCGAGTAGGCCGGTGTCGCGATCGAGGTCACGCGGGTACGCCGAGAAGTCCTCGTCCTCCCCAAACTGGATCGGATTCACGAAGACCGACACGATGACATAGTCGGCGCGCTCGGAGGCCGCCCTCACAAGCGAAAGGTGTCCCTCATGCAGCGCGCCCATCGTCGGCACGAGCGCGATGCGCTTACCCTCGCGCCGCGCCTCCGCCACGGCCTGGCGAACCTCCTGCTTGGACGCGATACGCTCCATCTCAGTCATCGACCTCCGTGAGCGGTAGTGCTCGCTCGAGCTCGGCGAGCACGTCTTCTTCAAGATGCGACATCTGTGTCTCGGCGGGAAAACCGCCCGAGCGGACCTCGGCCGAGTATTCGGCGATCGCTGTCGTGATCGCTGCACCGATCTCCGCGAAACGCCGTGCGTGACGTGGCGTGAAGTCGCCCAGGCCGAGCACGTCGTGGAACACCTGGACCTGACCGTCACACCCCGCGCCGGCACCGATGCCGATCGTGGGGATATCGATCTCCTCGGAGGCGAGTTGGGCAAGCTCCGCGGGAACGAGCTCGAGCACGACCGCACACGCGCCTGCCACTTCAAGAGCACGGCAGTCTTCGACGAGGTCGAGTCCGCCTTCGACGCTCTTGCCCTGCGTCTTGTAGCCGCCGAAGACGTTCACGGACTGCGGCGTAAGACCGACGTGACCGACCACCGGGATACCTGCGTCGACCAGGATGCCGACGAGACCGGCCACCTCGACTCCGCCCTCGAGCTTGACGGCCTGCGCGCCACCCTCGGCAAGCAGCCGACCCGCATTGCGGATAGCGTCCTCCACGCTCACCTGGTAGCTCAAGAACGGCAGGTCGGCAACGACGAGCGCATGCGATGCGCCCCGCGACACGGCTGCGGTCGCCCGCACCATATCGTCCATGGTCACCGGAAGAGTGCTGTCGTAGCCGAGAACGGTCATACCAAGCGAGTCGCCGACAAGGATCGCGTCGACCCCGGCAGCATCGACCAGGCGCGCACCTGGTGCATCGTAGGCAGTGATCATCACGATGCGTTCGCCCGCAGCCTTCATCTCGGACAGACGTGTGGTCGTGATGCGTGGGGGGCGCTTATCAGATGGAGCCTTGCTCATGGAATGCTCCTTCCCGCACGGTACCGGCCCTTCCAGGGTCCGGTCCGCCTCGTGAGATGGAGTACGAGTATACACCGGGCCGCATGGAATCCGGATAGACTCCGCGCGTGCACTCGCAGAGTCGCGGAATGAAGCGCCGACCGGTCCGTTGTCTCAGTCATCCACCGTATCGGTGTCCGGGTCGATGACGCCGCTGGCATGCACCAATGCGAGCAGTTCACGCGCCTGCCCGGCCATCGAGACCGGGACAAGAAGATGGTACGCACGCGGCATGAGGTAGAGGTTGTATTCCTCGGCGGGAGGCAGGGGATCCCATGCGTACGGGATGCCCTCCTGCTCGAGGATGGCTGCATCGAAGCGCAGCTCGGTCGCGTAGGTGAGCCCGCCGGAGATGCTGAACCGGGTCGAGGCGACCACTTCCCAGGAGCCATCTACCGACGTCTCGGCAGTACCGCCAGACATCATCGACGTGCGATCCTCGTACCCGGGAGTCGTTCCGATGACGCGTGTGACCCTGCCCTCGGTAGCGCGTTCCCGGTTGACGGGCGTCCCATCGGGCCAGCACACGTCAGGATCGACCTCCAGGAGTGGTGTGACGACGAAGTCGCGTTCGAATAACCGCGGGTGCGGCACGACCAGATCGGGCGTCTCCCACTCCTCGTCCCCGTAGAGCACGATGTCGATGTCGATCGCCCGCGGCCCGTAGCGCTCGGTCTTCTCACGGCCGAGGGCGAGCTCGATCTCCTGCAGGAACCCCAGCAGGCGATCTGCCGGGAGCGACGTGCCGATGCGCGCGACGGCGTTGGCGAACAGCGGCTGGCCGGTGACTCCCCATGGCTCGGACTCGACCACGTGCGAGACGGCAAGCACCGTCGTGGTGTCGAGCGCGTCGATGGCATCAAGCGCACGACGCAGCGTCTCGAGACGGTCGCCGACGTTACTGCCGAGCCCCAGGAACACCTGCGTGTTCACCTACACACTCTCCGCACCGTCGCCGGCAAGCGTCGCGAACATCGCCAGCGCCTCGACTGTCGGGGCGACATCATGGACCCGCACGATGTCGGTGCCATGAAGCGCCGACCAGCACGCGACCGCTACGCTCCCCTGCACCCGCCCGGCAGGCGTCGGCACACTGGTGATCTCGCCGATGAAGCGCTTGCGCGATGCACCCACAAGGAGCGGATACCCAAGTGAGACGAACTCTTCGAGATTTTGCAGTAGCGCGAGGTTGTGTGCGGTCGTCTTACCGAAGCCGATACCGGGATCGAGCGCTATCCGCCCGGGGATCACACCGGCGTCCTCGAGCATACGCGCCCGGGTGGCGAGGTATCCACACACCTCGGCGACCACGTCGGCGTAGTGCGGCTCGTCTTGCATGCTCTTCGGCTCACCAAGCATGTGCATCACCACGAGCCCAGCATCGCCCGAAGCAGCTACCTCGACCATCGCCGGATCACTGAAGCCGGAGATATCGTTGATGATGCTCGCGCCGGACGCGACACATGCAGCAGCGACCTCGGCATTGCGGGTGTCCACCGAGATAGGCACACCGAGGCGCTCCGCGAGCGCCGATACGACCGGCACCACCCGCGTGAGCTCGTCTTCCACGCTCACCGTGTCGGAGCCAGGCCGTGTAGACTCCCCACCTACATCGATGAGGTGTGCACCCTCGGCCACAAGCGCATGTCCGCGCTCGATGGCTACAGCGGTGTCGGCGTAGCGTCCGCCATCGGAGAAGGAGTCGGGTGTGACGTTCAGGATGCCCATCACGAGCGTGCGGGCAAGCGGGAGTCGATAGTGCCCGCACTGCCATACGCGCTTGCGCCCGACGGTCGTCACCTACCCCACGCCCTTGATGAGGCTCAGCGCCTCGGCGCGCGTGGCGGCCTTGCGCTCGAATATGCCGCGCACTGCGGACGTGGTCGTAAGGGTGCCAGGCTTGCGCACGCCACGCATCGACATGCAGAGGTGTTCAGCCTCGATGATCACGAGCACCCCGGTAGGATCGAGTTCCTTGACGAGCGTGTCGGCGATCTGCGACGTCAGACGCTCCTGCACCTGTGGGCGCTTGGCGAACACATCCACGAGTCGGGCGATCTTGGAGAGCCCACAGATCTGACCGTCCTTACCCGGGATGTATGCCACGTGCGCCTTGCCGAGAAACGGCACGAGATGATGCTCGCAGACCGAGTACAGCGGGATATCCCGGATGAGCACCATCTCCTGATGGCCTTCGCTGAAGGTGACCGAGAAGTGTTCGGACGCGTCCTGGTCCAGACCGGCGAATATCTCTTCGTACATGCTGGCGACGCGACGCGGCGTATCGAGCAGACCCTCGCGCGAGGTGTCCTCGCCGATGCCTTCGAGTATCAGACGTACGCCCTCTTCGATCTTGGCGCGATCCATAGTCACCCCATCGTTATCGCCGGTCAGAGTCCCTCCAGTATCCACCATTGGGCAACGAGGGCGAAAGCAGGTGGCGGCTACTGCTAGAAGAGTGCCTTCGATATGGATACGATCGCCGGACCAAGGATGACGATCAGCGTCGCGGGCAGGATGCACAAGACGAGTGGGAAGACGATCTTCACCGGCGTCTTCTGTGCCTGCTCCTCGGCGCGCTGACGCCGAACCAGACGCATCTCTTTAGACTGTACGCGAAGCACGTTCGCGATCGGTATTCCCAACTGCTCGGCCTGGATGATCGCCGTCGCGAACGTGTTGAGCTCGGGTACGTCCGTCCGGACAGTCACACGCTTCAGCGCGTCACTGCGGGAGGATCCGGCCTGTATCTCCTGCAACATGCGCGCGAACTCCTGCGCGAGCGGACCGTGAGACATACGGACGATCTTGGCGATCGCCTGATCGAACCCGAGGCCGGCCTCGACACTGATCGTGAGCATGTCCAGCATGTCCGGCAGCTCGATGCGGATCTGATGCTGACGTCGTCCCGTCACCGAGGAAAGCCACAGGTCGGGCAGCCAGTACGACGCGACGGAGATGATAGCCCCGAGCAACCACGCAAAGGTGGATACACGAAACACGACCGCGAGTGCGAGCACGAGTGCGGTCACGCTCACCGCGGAAAACACCTTCATGCCGAGGAACCGGCCCACGTCCATCCCGCGCGGGTTGCCCGCGAGTATCAAGGCGTGCCGCAGTCGATCGCGGGTCGCCGCAGGGGTACCTGAGGCCACACCGTCCCGAAGGCGTGCCCACCCCGGAGAAAACACCCGGACAGAGAACGGGATCAGCTGCGGATGCGCGAGTCCCGCCTCGGTGACCTCGTAGGCCGTCAGGCCCTCGAGACGCCTGCGAACCGCCCGCTCATCGGAGAAGAAAGACCCGAGCGTAGCCCAGGCGAACAGACCGGCCGAGACGAACAGTAAAGATGCGATCGCGTAATACATCTCACACCTCGATCGTGACGACTGAGCGCAACCATAGGGCTCCGATCAGCAGGAGGACGCCGCCACCCACGAGCATGGTCAGCCCGAGAGTGGAGCTATAGAGCATTGCCAGATACCCCGGATTGATCACCATGAAGAGGGCGATCAGCGCAAATGGCAGTATCAACAGGATCCAGGCGGAGAGCCGCCCCTCGGCGGTGAGACCCGCTATCTGGCGCTTCAGGGCGCCGCGATCCCGGATCGTGACTGCGACAAGATCGAGCACTTCGGCAAGGTTGCCGCCGACGTCGCGCTGTATACCGATGGCAGTCACCGCCCAGGAGAAGTCCTCGCTGCGCGTCCGCTGCGCCACCGTTTCGAGCGCCTCCTCGACGGTCCGCCCGAGCCTGACCTCGGTCTGCGCCCGGGCGAACTCCGTCGACACCGGCGGTGCCATCTGCTCGACGACGAGGTCGATCGACTGCTGAAGCCCCCATCCTGCCCTGAGCGCCCCCGCGATGAGGGTCAGCACGTCGGGCAGCTGCGACTCGAACGCACGCTCCCGCGCACGGATCCTGCCGTCCACGATCACGAGCGGCACGATCACGGCAAGCACGATAGCAAGCACCCCGATCACCAGGCTCCCGCTCGCCCAGGTGACGAGCGCCCCCGCAACGATCACGAGCAGCAGATGCGCTGCTATGTACTCGGTGGGACGGAGCGGCCAACCGGCACGTTCCAGTTGCTCGTACACGAATACGCCCATGCCCCGCTTCCCGGCCACGTAGCCGACCGCGCCCATCATCGAGGACGTCACACGGCTGGAGTACTCACTTCCCGCAGTGGCAGCATCCGGCGTCTCATGCATCTGATCGTAGTACCGGACACGTTCGAGTGCGCTCTTCGGTCGGACCAGCATGAGCACGAGGCCTGCGATGAGTGCGAACACCGACACGAACCGCCCCTTTTCGCCGAGTACGATCCCCTTGCCATCGTCGCTCACCGTCAGCGTCACGCAGTCGGGAGCATAGGTGATCAAAACAGTGATCCGTCGGCAGTCCGAGTGCCGCACCCCGTTGCTCACTGCCTCTTTTGCCACCCGGTAAAGACACGCCTCCTGAGAAGGACTGAGACGCACGGCCTGACCTTCGACCTCCACCACTCCACGCACACCATCGCCGTACGTAGCCTCTCGAACCCAGGTCCGCACGGACTCCACGAGTCCCAACTCCTGAAGGTCCTTCGGCCGAAGGTCGTAGACCAGTCGACGCAACTCACCCGCACTCGCACTCAACTGATTCTCGATGTCCTCCAGAGTGCGCCTCGCCTGAAGCGGGTCCTTGACGACCTGCCTCTTCGCGAGCTCGAGTCCGAGAGACACCGAGAAGAGTGACTGCGAGATCCCGTCGTGCATCTCGCGCGCGATGCGCTCGCGCTCACCCGCCAACATAGCGTGGCGACTCTCCTCGGCAAGGCGGGCGTTGGCTATTGAGACCGCGGCGAACGCACCGAGCATCGACAAGAACGCAGAGTGCTCGGTTAGGAGCGAGTGGTCGAGGGCGTTAATCGTGATGAGTACGCCGAGGGGTTCGCCCTGCACGCGTACGGGCACGGCAAGCAGCCATGCGTTCTGCTCGTGGTCGACATCACACAGGGGGTAGCCGTCCCGGAACACGCTGTCGGCGATCTCCGTCAGATGTGGGCCCCACCATTCCTGACGTGGGTACCCCGAGCGCCACGCACCACAAGAGTGGTCTCATCCATCACCGGACCGTCGGCATACTCGTCGACAAGGCAGACAACGACCTTATCGGCCCCGGTGAATCCCTTGGCTGCATCCACGATCGCGGTCATGACCCCGTGTACGGAGCCCGCCGACGAGATCGACTCCGACGCAGAGTCCAGCGCATCGATCAAGACCTGTTGCGCGACCGATGAACTCGGCGCAAGGTCTCGCGCACGCACCCGACCCCGGACAGACCACACCCGACGAACGGCCGAACGCAAGTCCTTCTTCTCCCCCACGGCCGCACCCCCTCCGAGCCATCAGTACCTTAGTACCCAATGTGCCCGGAGGGGGAGCACGACGCGGCTACCCTGCGGAGTCCGAACGCTTGGACAGCCATGCGGAGACCTCGCGAATCGCATTCATTCCCGGAGTCTCCGGGTATGCGAACTGCTCGCCGCGGGCCAATCGCTCGGGGATCTGTGCCACAGCAGTGTCGTAGGGGATCTCGGCGATGAGCTCGAGCCCCTCGTCTGCTATGTGTTCTTTGAGACGCCGTGCGCCCTCGGCGGAGAGATCAGCCTTGTTCAGCACCACGGCAACAGGGATCTTGAAGCGTCGTGCAAGCGTGACGAGCCGCATCAGGTCGTGCTCACCCGAGACGGTCGGCTCGGTCACCCCGACGACCAGATCGGTCCCCGTGATCGCCGCGATTGCCGGGCATCCTACGCCGGGAGGGCCGTCTATCCACATGGCCTCGAGGCTGCGCTCGGCTGCGAGCGCATCGGCCTGCCGCCGGACCTCGGTCACGAGCTTGCCTGAGAGATCCTCGCCAGGGGCAAGTCGGCCGTACACCATAGGCCCGATGCTCGCTTCCGCCGAGATGACCTCGCCTGCCTGCGACTGCACCATCGTGATGGCGTCGAACAAGCATGCAGGGACGCACGCCCCACATCCTTCACATGCCCACGGGTCGATCACATATGCGTGCGTCCGGTAGTAGTTCTCATCTGTACTCAGCGCATCGAAGCGGCAGACCAACGCACAGGCTCCACACCCCCGACATACGTCAGGGTCCAGCACCGCCTTGGAGCCGCCGGCGAACGGTTCACGTGAGGTCTCCTGCGCACCAAGAGCTATGGGGAGGTTCGCTGCCTCCACATCACAGTCTGCGAGCGCGATCGGCGTACCCCCTTCAGCAAGGAGTCGTGCGGTCAGGGCTGTGAGCGTGGTCTTACCGGTTCCACCCTTACCTGAAGCGAAGATGATCCGCTGCATCACACATCCTCCTCCGCCAGAGCGCACACCGCTCGCCACAGTCCGGTGAACCACTCATCACCGTCCGGATGTCCATCGATCACGAGCCCGCCCGACGCATAGATCTCCGCCACCCGGCGATCGAACAGGATACGAGAGAGGATCGGTATGCCGCTCCGATCGCAGTACGCCTCGACCTCCGACGGCACACCGGTATCGCGGTTGATCACCACTCCGATCGGAATGCCCATCTCGCGCCCCAACTCGACCGTGAGCTCCAGATCATGTAAACCGAACGGCGTCGGCTCGGTGACGAGCACCAGTACATCAGCGTCCCTGATCGATGCCACTGCTGCACACGCGACACCCGGTGGAGAGTCCAGGATCGTCAGTGTCTTGTGCAGCACCTCGGCCTGCTTGCGTGCGGCACGCACGACGGTCGGTGTCTTCACCTCGCCGATATCGAGCCTGCCCGTCACCACGTCGACTCCGCCAGGCGCGGCGATGTCCGCAGCAACACTACCCCACTCCACCTCACCTACACGCACCGGAACCTCACTCAAAGCACCTGATCGACAGGCCCTCACACACGCGCCACAGTTGTGGCAAAGTTCCGGGAACACCATGACCTTGCCGCCGAGTATGCGGATCGCCCCGTATGAACAGGCGGTCCGGCATGCCCCACAGAGCGTGCAGGCATCTTCGTCGACGACCGGCAACGGCACCATGACCTCACGGACCTGCGGCGACGCAGGTGCTAGGAAAAGCGCGTCGTTCGGCGCGTCGGCATCGCAGTCGACAAGTGCTGCTGGAGTACCCGAGCGTGCGGCCGCGACCGCGAGATTGGTGGCGACGAGCGTCTTACCCGTACCGCCCTTCCCCGATGCGACCGCGACAGTGAGCCTGCCATTAAGTGACTGCATGGAGTTAGTCATGCCTTAATGTCCACCGCAAACGTAAGATGGGTCGATGACTTCTATGGAACCCGCTGCCACCTGCTCGGCGACTCCACGAACCTGCGGTATCTGAGTGTCGAAGTACACGGTGATACCGACGTCGTTGAAACCTGCGAGCGGACGTCCACCGATACCCGCCACGACAAGCGCGTTGACGCCCTCGCCCGCAAGCAGGTTCACCGGGCGCAGACAGCCACCATCTTCGTGCGGTGGGTTGGCGACGATCCTCGATCCGACGATGGCACCATCCTCGATGTCTACCACGGTGAAACAGTCACAGCGCCCAAAGTGCCCTGAGCGCTCCGCGTCCATGCCTCCCTTACCGTTCGAAGGCACAGCGAGTACGATCCGTCCGTTGTCCGTCATCTCGATCCCTTTCTGTCAGCCAACATCAGCCGGCGTGTGCCTCTCCTGCTTGCGTCAGCTGCTCGAGCTCGCCCGCGGCCACCGCTGCAACCGCTTCGCGAACCGTGAGACCGATACCGGTATAGCCGGGGATACCAGCTGCGCCGAGCGCCTTGAACGCGTTGGGTCCGAGGTGTCCCGTCACGACCGCCGTGACTCCACGCTCGGAGACGATCTCTGCCGTACCTATACCAGCACCACCCATGGAGCTCTTGTTCGCGTTGTTGTCGATTACCTCGAACTCGCCCGTCTCACTGTCTGCGATGATCAGATAGCGAGTGCGACCAAAGCGCGAATCGACCTTGTCTTCGAGTGTCGGACCGAGCGCGGATACTGCTACGTTCATTACTGCCTCCCTTGATCAGTGTCGGCATCAGCCGACGATGATACGGACCTGACGACATCGATCAACACATCGAGCGTGCGGCGCCGCTCTTCGAGGTGCACCATCCAGTGCGCTAGCAGGGCACGTCCATCCGCAGTGATCTGATACGAACGACGCTGCGGACCAGAGTCGCCCTCCTGCCACTCCGACGTGACGAACCCATCCTCTTCCAGCCGTCGCAAGATGCGATAGAGCCCTCCTGCGTCAGGCACGACCTCGCCGTCGGTCATCTCCTCGATCGCACGGGCGAGATCGTAACCATGCCCCGCAGAAACGGAGAGTGCGGCGAGCAGCGCAGGCTCCACGTACGAGCCCCTCCCGACCGCTGAGCCACGTCGCGTTCCATCACCCGACTCGCAGCAGCGTCTAGGCCGGCAGTCGTCCGCCGTCTGCCGTCCTGCCTGCTTCTCCGAAGCCACGTCCACCACACCATCTCCTCTCACGTACAGTATATGTATATGACATATAGAAGACTCAGTCAATGATAGAATACGAACGAGGCGCCTCCCTACGAAGGCGCCTCGTCGATCACATATATGGGCAGACATAATCTGCCTGTAGACCCCCGCTATGCAGGACTCGGCGAGTCTTCCACAGGTGGCACCGGAACGTCCACGATCGGACGGTCGTCCCCAGACTCTTCGGGCACAGGCGCAGGCGCGGGCTCGGCTTCAGCAGCATCCGCTGCCTCGGCGTCCTTGATCTTCTGCTTCTCCTGGAACTCCGCCCACCTGCCCTCGAGCAGCGCCTCGAGCTCTTCTTTGTCCACCGTCTCACGCTCGACGAGCACGTCGGCCATCAGGTCGAGCTGATCGCGACGCTCCGTGATGATGCGGTGGGCAGTGTCGTACGAGTCATCGATCAGGCGACGTATCTCCTTGTCGATCTCGAAGGCTATCTCCTGCGAGTAGTTGGGGGTCGCCGAGAAGTCCCGACCAAGGAACACCTCGTGCTGTCCTTCCCCGAGCATCATCGGACCGAGCTTCTCCGACATTCCGAACTGCGTGACCATCTGACGCGCAAGCTTGGTCGCTCGCTCTATGTCGTTGCTAGCGCCGGTCGTGATGTCGCCCATCGCGATTGCCTCGGCGACACGACCGCCGAGCATCATCGCGATCTGGTCGAGCATCTCGCCGCGACTCGAGAGGAACTTATCCTCCACCGGAAGCGCAAGGGTGTAGCCAAGCGCACGCCCGCGGCTGATGATGCTGATCTTATGGATGGGGTCGGTGTTGGGGAGCACGTGCCCCACAAGCGCGTGACCCGACTCGTGATACGCGATGATCCGCTTCTCGTGATCGGAGATGATGCGGCTCTTCTTCTCAGGACCGGCGATCACGCGCTCGATCGCGTCCTCAAGCTCCACCATATCGATCTCTTTCTTACCGTGACGCGCGGCCAGTAGCGCCGCCTCGTTCACGAAGTTCGCCAGGTCCGCACCGGTGAAGCCCGGCGTCCGACGCGCCAGGACCTCAAGATCGATCTCCTTGCCGATCGGCTTACCGCGCGTGTGTATCTTAAGGATGTCCTGGCGGCCTCTGATATCTGGGCGATCGACCAGGATCTGCCGGTCGAAACGACCGGGACGCAACAGTGCCGCGTCCAGCACGTCCGGACGGTTCGTGGCCGCCATGATGATGACGTTGTCCTTGATGTCGAAACCATCCATCTCGACGAGTAGCTGGTTCAGAGTCTGCTCACGCTCATCATGCCCACCACCGAGACCGGCACCACGCATGCGACCGACAGCGTCGAGCTCGTCGATGAAGACAATGCACGGGCTTGCCGCCTTGGCCTGTTCGAAGAGGTCACGGACGCGGCTTGCACCGACACCGACGAACATCTCGACAAAGTCAGAGCCTGAGATGGTGAAGAACGGCACACCCGCCTCACCAGCGACGGCGCGGGCCAGGAGCGTCTTACCGGTACCCGGAGGGCCGACTAGCAACACACCCTTAGGGATCTTAGCGCCGAGTGCCTGGAACTTACCGGGGTTCGCGAGAAACTCTTTGATCTCCTCAAGCTCCTCCACGGCCTCATCCACACCGGCGACGTCTTTGAACGTGATGCGCGGCTGATCGCGCGTGATGCGCTTCGCACGACTCTTGCCGAACGACATCACCTTGGAGTTACCACCCTGCATCTGGTTCATAAGCCAGACCATCACGATGATGATCACGACGATCGGCAGGAACGACGTCAGCAGCGTGAGCCAGATCGAAGTGTCCTGAGGGTCGACCGTGTACTTGGTGCCGCTGTCCTGCAGCACGTCGAAGAGTGCTTCGCCATCGAGGTAGCTCGCCGTGTACTGCGCGGGCTCCTCAGCCTTCCTGGCAGCTTCATCCGGGTAGTAGTCGCCCTCGACCTGCAGGCTACGCACGAGCACGGTAGCTTCGACCACCCGCTCGTCCTCCAGAGCGCTGATGAACTCCGAGCTGCTAAGCTCCTCCACTGCGCCCATCGGCTGCAGCGTGTTCGCAAGGAACAGCAGGCCGAGTACGATGAAGAACAGATAGAGCAGCGCTGTTCTGAGGTTTCGATTCACGCGTGAACGCTCCTTGTCAGCCGTCAGCCGGCGTAGATCTCACGTTTCAGTATGCCGATATACGGCAGGTTCCTGTACCGCTCGGCGTAGTCGAGTCCGTACCCGACCACGAACTCGTCCGGGACGGAGAATCCGACGTAGGCACATTCGATCGGTACCTGCTGCTTACCCTCCTTAGAGAGAAGCGTCACGACCTCGAGACTGGTCGGCTTACGCGAGGCCAGGTTGCGCAGCAGATATTTGAGCGTGAGCCCCGTGTCGAGGATATCCTCGACGACAAGGACGTCGCGCCCCTCGATGTCCTCATCGAGATCCTTCAGGATACGGACGACACCCGAGGACTTAGTGGAAGAGCCGTAGCTCGAGACCGCCATGAAGTCGAGCTCGACCGGAGCCTCGATAGCCCGCGACAGGTCACCCACGAAGATCGCTGCCCCGCGAAGCACAGCGACGAGCAGCAGTGGACGATCGCCTCCGGCGTACCGACTCCTGATCTGCGCGCCCAGCTCCCGCACGCGCACACTGATCTCCTCCTCGGAGATGATCACGCGGTCGATGTCATCATGGATACCCATGCACACTCTCCCCGTCAGCCTGTCAGCCCGTCGGTACCCGATCCACTCCGGTCCCACACGATATCCACGACGCATCGCGTCGAGGGCGTCACGCGACACTCCTCGGCGAGCCTGACACCCGCCACCCACACGATCCGTTCACCATCCCGCACGACCGGAGTGAGCCGGCGCAAACGTTGCGGAACCTTCACATCCACCAGGAGGTCCGAGAGCTTCTTTGTACCCTCCAACCCGAAGGGACACATCCGATCGCCCATACGAGGTCCATCGACCACGAGCGGCCACGACACGCACTCTGCGTCGATCGAGACCCTGTCAGGCCCGGTAGCAAGCGCCGCGCCTGGACTGTCGATCACACGAATCGTGCCCGCATCAGCCAGATCGAGGCTCCCCGGGCAGTGAAGCAAACCCGGAACCAAAGTGGATTCTGTAGAGTCCTTGCAAGAAATTCTAAGTGTATCGTACTCGACCTCGGCCCGCAGCCCGAACGGCAGATCGCGAGCAAAACCATCCTCGGCCAATCCCGCTGCCAGTGCCTCTATGTGGTCGAACTCGATCCGTGAGGCATCCGGGAAGACACGCACGATCGCCGTCCTAAGGGTGCGTCGCACCATGGGTCGTGAAAGAGTGCCGAGGGCGATCCGGTCGACGGTGAGAACGCCGGTCTCCTCGTGCGAGAAGTCACGGGCAAACGCATCGGCCATCTCCTGTAGCAGCGTGTCCTCACCTGCAAGCACGGTCATGGTGCGGCGCGCCGCTTGCTCGAACGACGGGTTACGCTCCTCTATGATCGGCAGGAGCGTGTGGCGCACCCAACTCCGCTCCCGACGTGTATCGGCGTTGGTGGTGTCTTCACGCCAACCCTGACCGATCGCCTCGAGGTAGCGGACTATGTCCGTCCGCCGCACGTCGATCAACGGTCGCACGATCCGTTCACGCACCGGCGGGATGGAGCGCAGGCCCGCCGGGCCAGCCCCCGAAACGAGCCGTGCGAGAAAGGTCTCGATACGATCGTCAGCGGTGTGTGCCACTGCGATCCTGCCGTGCGAGCGCGGCTCACCCATCGCATCGCACCGTGCGTCGACCTCATCGGCGGCAAACCCATAGCGCAGCTGCCTGCCGGCATCCTCCAGATTCAGACCGGCCTCTGCGGCGTGACCTGCAACATCATAAGAGATGACGGTACACTCGATGCCGAGCCGCGCGCATAGGTTGCGCACGAACACTTCGTCACCGTCGGACTCCCTACCACGCAACTGGTGGTTGACGTGCAGTACCGACAGACCGCCGAGTCCACCGAGCGCTCCTCGCGCAAGCAGCGTGAGCAGCGCTACGGAGTCAGCGCCTCCGCTGACCATTGCAACGACAACAGGAGCACCCGCGAACATGCGGAGCTCCTCAGCGGTCGATCGTGCGATGTCAGGTACGCGGTCCACCGCCTAAGAGTAGAGTCCGCCGCATCACCGCGCCACCGTCAAAGCAAAAACATCTATATCTTGCCGCGATGTCATCAGTTGATCGCAGGCACTCATTACAGAATAGTATCCATTATATAGGATATCTTTATGGATATTATCCTGCTCTGAGTCATATCCTCTGCATATTGCAGGAGGCTACCCCTTCGCGTCGAACATGCAGCATGGGGAGTTCCCAGGAGAGTCCCACTACTGATGATTACTTTGCAACTTCAGTTACACATGGTACTCTCCCGCTAGGTAAGGGGGTCGCGTGAGAACTGGCATTCTCGGCGCACAGCACGGTGGTTTGTATGACGCGCGATGGGGGCGCGCCACGTTGGCGTATACCCATCCCGCATCGTGCTGCTCGTGCACCTTCTCGCCTCCCCGCACACTTCCTGCTAGGCCTGTTGGCCGGGCGGAAGTCACCCATCCGGTATCGAACCCGATCATAGGTCTTGCTATGCCTGAAGGCCTGGCGGCCAGTGCATCGGGCACTCGCGCGTTCGCGCAGAAGGAGGTGAGGGCCGGGCACAATCGTTCGTGCTGATCATCCAGATCCAACTACCGACCTAACGTAGGGAGGGAAAGCGTGAACCTTTCGAGGCGAGGATTTTTCAAGCTCACCGGTGCGTCGTTCGCAGCCGGTGCGCTGGCCGAACTGTTCGGCCCCTCGAACGCGTTTGCTGCTGATGCGGTTCCGGAAATGCGTATCACAGGAGCAACCGAGTCGACATCTATCTGCTGCTATTGCGGCGTCGGCTGTGGGATGGTGCTCTCCGTCAAAGACGGCGAGCTCATCAACCTGGAAGGCGATCCGGATCACCCCATCAACAGGGGCGCGTTGTGTTCAAAGGGTAGTGCCCAGTTCAACATCCGCAACGTGTACGATCCTGAGACCGGCGAGTTGATGCTGAACCCGGCACGACTCACCAAGGTCAAGTACCGTGCGCCAAAAGCGGCAGAGTTCGAAGAAGTCGAATGGGACTGGGCTCTCGCGGAGATCGCAAAGCGCGTCAAGGCGACCCGTGATGCCAACTACACGGCTGTTGATGAGAACGGCGTCACCGTCAACCGCTGCGAAGCCATCGGCAACCTCGGTGGCGCAGCACTTGATGGTGAAGAGGGCTATGCGGTGCAGAAGATGGCGCGAGCGCTCGGCTTGACGTGGATCGAGCACCAGGCCCGTATATGACACAGCGCCACGGTCCAAGGTTTGGGCCAATCATTCGGGCGCGGTGCTATGACGAATCACTGGATCGACCTCAAGAACGCTGACGTGGTCATGGTCAACGGCTGTAACCCGGCCGAGAACCATCCGATCTCGATGAAGTGGGTCCAGGAAGCCAAGGACGCCGGCGGCAAGCTGATCGTCATCGATCCACGATTCAGCAGAACCGCGGCGATTGCCGATCTCTATGCCCCGCTCCGTTCGGGCACTGACATCGCCTTCTATGGCGGCCTGTACAACTACATCATGGAGAACAAGCTCTACCACGAGGACTACGTCAAGAACTACACCAACGCATCCTACATAGTGAAGGACACCTACTCCTTCGATGACGGCATGTTCTCCGGCTATGACGACACCAAGAACAAGTACGATGCTACTGCGTGGGCGTACGAAGTGGGCGAGGAAGTGCCCTGGGACACGGCTGGCGCGTTCTCATGGGTGAGCAAGCCGGGTACGCCGGCGTTCAACACACCCGTTTACAAGAAGGCAAAGACCGACCCCACCCTGCAGGATCCACGCTGTGTGTGGCAGCTCATGAAACAGCACTACTCCCGCTACACGCCGGATCTCGTGACTTCGATCACCGGTATGCCACAAGATCTCATGCTGCAGGCCTGGGAGCTCTACGCGTCCACAGGACAGCCGGACAAGGCCGGCGTCATCATGTATGCGATGGGGCAGACCCAGCATACGTACGGGTCGCAGAACGTCCGCGCGATGGCCATGATGCAGTTGCTTCTTGGCAACATCGGTATCGCGGGCGGTGGCGTCGATGCGCTTCGTGGCGAGTCCAACGTCCAGGGTTCCACCGACATGGCGTTGCTCTTCCACATCATCCCCGGCTACAACCCGACACCGGTGGCCGCAACACATCCCACGCTCGCTGCGTACCTCGAGAAGACCACGGTATCCAACGGCTACTGGACCAACAGGCCAAAGTTCATCGTGAGCTACCTCAAGGAG
>JAVERH010000011.1:0-29450 GCA_034007245.1 Coriobacteriia bacterium
GGGGCCGCGATCGTGAGCAGCTTGCCGATCTGCCCGGCCGAAAGCCCGGTCTTCTGCGCCAGGCCCTCCTCGACCGCTGGCTGACCCGCACCGAGTACATGCTGGAGGATACCCGGGCCCTCGCTGACCGCCGGGTCCTGTAGAAGACCGCCAAGATCGCCCAGGATCGAGCCATCGTGATCCTGCTGCAGCGCCTGGAGAAGGTCGCCTGCGCCCTGGGGCTTGGAAGCGTTGGCCGCAAGGGCGGAGATCAGTAATGGCATAGCTGCCGAAAGCGCCGAGCCGGCTGATCGCTCGTCGACGCCGACGGCGCTACCGATTTCGGCAAGCCCACCGCCGGAGAGCTGGTCCATCAAACCCCGGGTGAGTGTATCCATGGGAGTCCCTTCATCGGCCCTCGACGAGGGCAGGTCAGTGCGATCAGCGAGGCAGTCCCGCAGTGCTACCCAACTCCCTCGTCACGTACCACTTCTTGACGTTCTTGCGCATGAAACTGTAGGCCACGACCACGACGACCGTGCCAACATCTCCCGGCATGATCCACCTGCCTGACATGCCAGCGACCAGACCGACAAAGATCCACGAGGGGAATCCCCTACGTGCCCCCTCCGAACTCGCTATGGATGCAGTAGGTGTGTACCCGAATCCCGAGTGGTCCATCAGTGCCACGCAGTGGCAGGCCGGTGGGTCCGACAAAGCCCGATGCTGTCATCTTTGATACCCTGTCGAAACAGTCGGTATGGAGGTACCCCATGGCAAGGACGATCGTATGCTCCGTGTGTGGCGAGACGGACGACCTGCGTGGAGATGAGACCCCTGAAGGCATTCGCATCGAGTGTGGTCGGTGTGGAGCTACCTGGCTCCGAGACGAGCAGCCGGAGCGTTGTGCAACGTGTGGCGGGACCGACCTGGTCAAGCGTCCACACGCACTGACACAGTACTCGCGTGGGAACCAACTCTCGATCGTCGGGATCGCGGAGACCGTACTATGCGCCGTCTGTGACGCTCAGATGGTCGAGTGGTCGGACGGCCGCGCTGTGCCGGCCAACTACCATCCACGGGCAGCAGTGAAGCGCGATGATCCCGAAGACGACCGCGGGCCCGTACTGATCACACCGTAGGCGAATGTGGTCACAGCGCGGCCTCTCTCATGCCCCGTGGCTGGACTGAGAGTACAGCGGAGTATCGCTGAGACGCTCGAGCCAGAGCTGGTGGAGGATGCGCAGGTCTTCGGCGCCAGGCTCCCCCTCCTCCTGCTCGAGCCGATCGAGCACACCGAACTCGAACGCCTCCGGACCCATCGAGTCCCAGTCAGCCTGTAGCTCATTGTCGGGATGTGTGCCCAGCTCAAGCTCGAACCGCAGCCGATTGAGAATGCCCGGCAAATTGGACGTCGGGCCGATCAGTACTCTGCCGTTCTTGATATTGCGCACTTGGAACACTCCGGCAGGCCGGGGCGTTCGTTTGTACTCTCGAGTCAAGGCTTTTCGATCGATACTCATCGCGGTCGACTCCCTTGTAGGTGGCTCTCGACTTCTGACTGAACCGTGTGTGTCCCAGGATACGATACATCGGCCCCTGTGATGATGGGTAGGAACCGATACAGCCGACGAAAGGACCGCTAATGCCCCAGTACGGTGTTCTTGTCTACCTGCCTGCACCCGCGGACCCCATCGGGTTCACGACCGGCTACATCGAGGCTATCGACGATTACCCCGAGCGGGTAAAGCGCCTCGGCGGCAAGGTGCTCGGAGGGTCGTACTTCGCGAACCAGCGAGGATTCGCCTTCGATTCGAGCTGTGGCGCGGTATCCGTAGAAGCCGACGAGGTTCGCACCGGCCCGCTCCTCGCCCTCCCGCTTGTCCCTGCGGCATTCTTCGTCCTGTCCGCACCGGACATGAAAACAGCTGTACAGGCCGCACAGGCACATCCGGCCACGGCCACCGGAGGTATCGAGGTGCGTGGGCTCTACCCGGAACCGAAGACCTGACACGCTGCAAGTGCAAGGCAGTTGACGACCACGGTCAGCCAGAACACCGTCCGGAATGACTGCTTACGTGTCTTGTGATGGAACGTCTCCTGGGCTATAAGCGCACCGGGCCATCCGCCGAGCAATGCAAGCATGTGCAGTCTCGCCTCCGGTATGCGGCGAGTACCGCGGCGCGCAGCCCGCTTGTCCACCCCGTAGGCGACGAAGGTGACAGCACTTGTGATGGTGTAGACGACGATGACCACGAGGACCACCGGAGTGATATCGACCATCGACCACTTCACCGTAGAGGGTCGATGGTCTCATACGCAACGCCGATGGCCGGTCCGACGTGGATGCCCACGACCAACGGCACGTCGACCACAGGTACCGGGAGACCCACGATCGGCTCGATAAGCTCTCGTGCGAACTTGACCGCGCCTTCGTGATCGGCGACCGCCTGGACGACAGCACGCCTGATACCGCAACACGTGACGTCAGCGCGCATCAACTCCGCGATCCGCGCAAGAGCTCGCCTCTGTGTACGAACGGCGCCAGCCACGGCTGTACGGCCGTCGACTGCGGTAAGCATCGGGGTGATCTTGAGCACCGTGCCGATGAGCCTCTTCGCTCCGGATATACGTCCACCCCGGGCCAGATAGTCGAGACTTGCGGGCGCAAAGAGGAACCTCGTTCGCCGCACAGTCGCGCGAGCGGCCGCTGCACACTCCTCGAGACTGTCACCCCTCTGCGCACATTCCGCCGCCGCCAGGACCGCAAAGCCCTCCTGCATCGAGTTCGACTCGGAGTCGACGAATTCGATCCGCGCGTCCGGATACTGCTCACGCATCATGGCCGCACCAAGCCCGGCCACCTCGTAGGTGGAGCTGAGTCGCGCAGAGATGAGGACTACGACGAGACCATCACCCCGCCCGAGAACATGAGAAAACACCTCGGCGAACTCGGCAGGCGATGGGGCTGACGTGGTCGGCACCGACCGCAGTCCCGGAAGTCGCCGATAGAAGGCATCAAGGTCGACGTCCATGTCGGGTACCGAGACACCATCCTCGACCATGCGCAGAGAGACGACCTCGATACCGAGGCGCTCGATGTCCTCTCGTGTGAGGGAACTCGCGGAGTCAGTGACGACGGTTACGCTCACCGGTACTCCTCTCGGATCACATCACATGGTGCAAGCCGACTATGAGTGTAGCGGAACACACACCTCGTCGACGATAGCGCGCTCTTTCAACGATACGCGCTTACTCCCACCTGCCACCCACTGCGAGCCGACCTCGACGAAGCCCTGCTGTGCATGGAAACGCTCAGAAGCCGTGTTCAGAGGATCGGCGTCCACCTCACACACAAGCCGCGCGACCCCCTGGCTTCGCCCGAAGTCGAGCAGGTCTCCGTACAGTGCATCGCCCAGACCGACACGCTGGTACGCACGATCGATGACGATCCGATCGATGTAGATGAAGTCATGGCTGCCTGTATCGAAGAAGCGATAGTTCGGGCTGTCGTAGTCGACACCGGGACCGAAGGCCAACAGAAACGCGACGACCCGGGCATCGGCCTCGCACACTCGGTGGTAGAGCGCCTGCTCGTGCAACTCAGCGAGACGCTCGTGCGCCAGAGGGCTGGTGAAGCACTCCCATTCCTCGTTCAGGCGCAGGATATCCGCGAAGTCTCCGGGCATTGCAGGGCGCATGATGACCCCTCGATCCTCACACATGATGGCCCTCCTAGCGTCGCCAGTAGCTCGACTCCGGCTCGTACAGCACGCCACTGAGATCCGAGACCTTCTCCTGAAGGATCGTCTGTGCGTCCGCGATCGCCTGGTTATAGATCTTGGGACCTATCTCGCGCACGCAGAAGTCCAGCACCTGCATGGCCTTCAGGTCACCGATCTCTTGCTCGAACTCCTCGATGAAAAACCGTTTGATCGAGCTGATCATCGCTTTCTCTGTCTCGCTTCCTACCTTCACTTCGCTCACCTGTCGACGATGGGTGGACCCGGCTCAACAGTAGCGCACTGTATCACTCAGAAGCGTCGATGAGGCTCGGATCCAGCCCCGGGGGAGACTCGGTACCCGCTTTGATCCCCGCGGCGTCGAGAAAGTCCTGGAGCCTCACATCTTTGACGAGTGCGATGCGCTGGTGCGGGATGAACGCTGCGACCCACTGCCTCTCGCGAGGCTGGTAGAGCAACAGACTGTCGCCCCAATCCTCGAACTCTCCGGTATACGAACGGAGAAGATCGAGCAGCTCTCCCGAAACCCGCACCCGTCCGCTACACGGCGGCTCATTCCCATCGGAGCAGACGATCACCTGCTCGAGGGAGTCCGGCGAGCACGAAACGGAGAACGGCTCCGGGAAGTCGTCTGACCCCGAACCGGGGTACAGGCACAGAACCATATCGTGGATCTGGCGCTCACTGAGGAGTTCGACAAGGTCGAGCCAGAGGTCGTCATCCGAGTCTTCGATATAGAGCATGTTCCTCCTGACGATGCCCGGGGCAGTACGCTAGTATCGCACTATACTGGAGTGGGTTTCCCGTGCAGACGTCGGCGGGAATAGTCTAGTGTATGTGTATCCCCTGTACGAGAGGTCAAGCCCGTGGACGACAGAGTACGCAAGCCTCGCGGTAGGAAGTGGCTGTTCTGGCTACTAGCGGTTCTGGTTATCATCGGCGTGACCTTTGTTACCGGGATGTGGTTCGCCGATCGCGGCGAACGGACCGTCGCCGCCGTGACCGACTCATACGCTGCCGCATATGGGGGGCTCGACACCACCAAGGACGTGCCAGGTCTGCTCACCCTCTACGCCCCCGATGCGATCTTGCGCGATGCAGCGACTAACAGAACATACACAGGACCGACCGAGATCAAGAAAACGCTCGACGCGATTCTGGCGACACCTGACTTCAATCTCACCATCGAGCGGACTCTCGTGGGTGACGACTGGGCGCTCGTGTTCTGGACTGCGGACGGGATACGCCCCGATCTTGGAAGAGTCACGCAGGTGATCGGCGTCACCTCACTCGAGATATCCAACGGCAAGATCGAGAACGAGACCTGGTACTACGATCCTGCTAAAGCCCCGTTCTGATCGACCCGGAGACACCGGAAGAACGTACGAGTGCCTGAGTGAGCGTACCAGCGGCCGCTTCGATGCCGAGCATCGCTTCGGATAGCTGAGACACAGAGCCCTTCTCGAACGTACCTAAGATCAGGACCTCGTCGACGACCTCGTAGCCTAACGCCTCCAGCGGTCGACGCATCGCCTCCAGCGTGAACCCCGCGTCGCGGGTCTCAAGCTGCTCTGCCACCGCCACTACGACCGCCTTGCGATCCTGGCCGGCAAGGACACTGCGCCACGGACCGGGCCTCGGGTAGTCGAACTCGTAGAAGCAGTACAGGCGGTCTATGAACGACTTCATCCACGCACTTACGTTGTAGTTGTGGACCGGCGAGATCAAAACAAGACCCCGGGCATCGCGTATCTTGTCGTACAGAGTAGTCATCCCATCGTCAAACCGGGTGCATATCCCGCTCTTCCGGCAAAGCTCGCAACCTACACACGAAGAGTAGTCGAGCTCCCGGAGCCTCACGACCTCTGTGGTGACTGATGCGCTTTCGATCTCGCTGGCGATGCGCTCGGCCAAAGCCTCGGAGTTCCCGCATGCCCGAGGGCTTCCGCTCACGACCAACACGCGAGGAGAAAGCGACTCTGCTCGCACCTCAGGACTCATGGACTCCTCACCCTTCACTATGCCGAACGCTCGCCGGATCGAGCACCCAGCGCCTACCTGGTTAGGCCGACACCACGAGTATCCTCTACAGACTCACCGCAAGCCAGACAGTCCGTTCGGTGCACCGACACGAGCGCCCCACAGGCAGGACATGTCCACCTCTCACGCTCGAGCTCGATGAACGCCTCCACGCCGACCCGGCGTAACTCGCCTAGGTTCTCGATCATACTCATGCGGTACTTCAAGCGGTAGCGCTTATCCAGCTGCCGAAGACGCGCACAAGGATACTTCGCGCAGTCTATGCACAGTGCTCCCGGACCCTCAGAGCGAGACTCACACAGCTTGATGCTGCACACCACGCAGTGGTGGGGCTTGGAAGAGTCGTCAGGGTCGTTGCAGCCGGGGCACGGCCTGTGAACACGCAGGTGCCCGATGCACACACCGCAGTCCATCCCGCAGGGAGCGATCAGCTCCGCCGCGAGTGAGTCGGGATCCGGCCGATCAATCTCGTTCAAGGCGCTGAAGTTGCTCGATGACTCGATGGGGATTCTCGAGCATCCATCCCACTGCAAGCCCTATGGCACCGGCAAGGACCACAGCGAGCACCGCCCCCGCCCCGAACTCGTACCACACGAACCCGATGATCCCGCCGACTGCACCGCCTATAAGCGTTCGGGCTGCCATCATCGCCACTCCCTCATGAGATATCCCTTCCGGCCCTGCGCCCGAATTCGAAGCGGAGGTCCACCCGATAGGGCGCGATCCCCAAGCGAGACCAGAACCCCTCATCGAGCTTCCCGTCGCACGATGATGCGACCGCCTGGACGTCCGCATCATCGGCTACCGTGATACGCGCATCGATCCGTCGTCTTGTGCCAACCGCCGACACCGCTTTGACCCCATCGACCATACCCAGTGCCGCACTCACACCAGACAACACAGCTGCACTGCTCACCAAGGTCTGACCATCTCCGGAGTCATCGACCACGATGTGGTACTTCACGGTCCTGCGATACGGCGTCGACTGTGCCATGACGATCAGCACGGAAAGCGTGGCTGCAAGTAGGCCGAGCAGTGCAGCTGCCCACTGCTCGATCGTCGGCTGCGCCAGTGTTTGCATCATGCGCTCGGTATGCACGCGCCAATCGCCCTCGATGACCCCTGCCGCTTCCAGCGTGTACAGAGCCCCGGCAAGCGCAAGCAGCAGCCAACCCACCAGTGCCGATACACGCTGCAAAAGCCTCATCGCACTCTCCGATTGACTGTTCTCCCCGACTCGATTCGATACTTGACGTGGGGCACCCCTCGGTTCTCAAGCTCAGCCGGCATCCGGGATGCCACTTCATCGATGAGCTCATGTGACCCGCCTGAGCCCCGTTGGGGTGCTGCGATCACAACGTACCTACCCTTGTGATGGACCGTCACTTCCGGATGGACAGTGACTCGAAGCGAGCGCTGCAGAGACCGGACAAGACTACCCGGCTCCAGGAACGCAGCAGTGTTGATGCCTTTACCCAGGGAGATGAGCCTAGACCGCTCCGGCATGAGTACCACCACGGCGATACCTCCTGCGACGAGCAAGAGCATCACTCCCAGAAGCATGAGGACGCCCTCACTTTCGACCGCTGCGGTACACCCCGCGAGGAAGACGAAAGTGCCGGCGAGGAGGTTGCTCCTGCCGCTCATTGAGTATGCCAAAAGCTGGACTGCGACCGCCGCCGATGCGGCGCCGACCGCAAGTCCCAGCAGTCGGAGTGTCAGGGTCCTAGACAACTATGCGACCCGAGACTCGGCCGGCTGCTCATCCGTAGGAATCCAGAGGTCATCGACTTCGATGTTGACCTCTTTGACGATGAGCCCCGTCATCTCTTCTACGCGGGAGACAACGTTGTCCCGGACTTCCTGAGCAAGAGCTGGAATGGAGTAACCATACTCGACGAGGATCACCAGATCGACAGCGGCTTCCTTCTTCCCGACTTCGACGTTGACGCCCTGTGTGAGTGTCTCGCCAGGGCTGATCTTGCCGACTAGACGACGAAACTGCTTGCCGAGATCCTGGACACCATTGACCTCACGTGTCGCTATACTCGCGATCTTTGCAACGACCGCATCGGAGATCGTTGTTATCCCCCGGTCTGTCTCTAGCACGAACCCGCCCGACACACCCTTCTTACCCTCTGTGACGTCTGCCATGTCTCCTCCTCAGGGTAAAGAGCCATTTCTATTTATTTACCCACAAGAAGACGTGACCATTGCGCCAGCCTCGGCCCGCCACTCCTCGCGGGTTGCAAAGTCGTAACCTCGCGGCAACACCACGTGAACTCACGGGGTAGAGTATTGAATATGCGAAACGAGCCGCTTCGAGCTCGCATGGAAGGATGCGTCTGCCGATGCTGAAAGAGACACGGATACTCGTAGTCGAAGACGACCCTGCCGTCGCCCGCAGCCTGACTGATGCGCTCGAGCGTGAGGCTTATCTGGTCGAATGGCGGAACACCGCTGCTAGCGCGGTCACTGAGGCACGAGAGAACAACCCCCACCTGGTACTGCTGGACGTCCGGCTACCCGACGGATCAGGCTTCGATGTCTGTCGACAGATGCGTGAGGACGGACTGCGTATGCCCGTCATCATCCTCACGGTCCAGGATGACGAGGTCGACAAGGTCGTAGGCCTCGAGGTCGGTGCCGATGACTACCTCACCAAACCCTACCGTCTGCGCGAACTGCTCGCCCGTGTGCGTGCGCAGCTTCGCCGCGCATATGGTTCACTTGCAGCCACAGGTGCGGATGTCCTGTACGCCGGCGACCTCGTCATCGACCGTAGCCGGGGAACCGTCACACGCAGGGATGAAGATATCGTGCTGACCCCCACGGAGTTTCGCCTGCTCGTGCACTTCGCGCAGCATCCCGGACAAGTCTTTGGCCGAGACCAGCTACTCGAAGCGGTCTGGGGCTACTCGGCGGACGTCTCCGATGAGAAGACCGTGAACGTCCACATCAGACGGCTGCGCGAGAAGATCGAGCGCGACCCGGCCGAGCCGGAGCTGATCGCCACCGTGCGCGGACTGGGCTACAAGCTGAACAACTGACGGAGCAACCGGCCAAAGGAGCACAGTGTCCAGACCCATATCGCTCAGGACGCGCCTTTCTCGCGAATACGCGGGGATCGCACTGCTCACCGCCCTGCTCCTTGGAGCGATACTGGCGCTCGTGCTCCCGCCGTTTCTCACGCAGCTTGAGATGATGTATCTGCAAGACGCGGGGCGAAGCCTGAACGCCCGGCTTGGAGACACCCGGGTGCTCGATCGCGATGACAACGCCGCGCTGCAGGCTGAGATCGAGCAGTTCGCGCAGATCAACCGCGTGAGCGTGTCGATATTCGACGAGACAGGCGCTGTGCTTGCGGAGTACTCGCTTGACGATGTAGCCGCAGCCGTCTCCGACGAGGAGCTCACCCTGCCGCTGGGTCCTGCAGGGAGCAGCATGCTGCTGCAAGCCAAGATCGCCGGCGGCCCCGACGCCGGAGCCGGCCTCATCACCAGCATCGCGTGGGCGTGGGCCATCGCTGGCTCGCTGGCCGTGGTCATCGCGGCGCTGTTCGGCTACATCCTGGCCGGCCGCGTAAGCGCCCCCATCGCCGAACTCACGCGCGCCAGCGGCGAGATGGCTGCCGGCGATCTGTCCGTGCGCGCCACCGTGAAGGGCGACACAGAAGTGCAGCAGCTCGCCTCGGCATTCAATGAGATGGCCGAGGGGATCGAAGACACCTTTGACTCGCTTCGCCGTTTCACCGGCGACGCGGCGCACGAGATAGGCACGCCGCTCACGGCGCTGCAGGCGGACCTGGAGCTGGCACAAGACGCCTCGGGCGAAACGCACGTCCGCGAGCTGCTGGAGCGCTCACTTGGTCACAGCGAGCGGGTTGGCAAGCTCACACGAGACTTGCTGGCGCTCTCGCGACTGGAATCCGTGGGCGCGGTAGCCGAGCAGCAGCGAGTCGACCTGAAGGCGCTAGCCGAGGCAGCCGTGGACAGCGCATCCTCGCGTGCGGAGCGGGCCGGTGTCAACCTGACGGTGCCGCTGAGCGGCGAGGATGTCCAGACGCTGGGCGACCCACTGGCGCTGAGCAGAGCACTGGGCAACCTGGTCGATAATGCGCTCAAGTTCACCCCCGCAGGCGGCAAGGTCGAAGTGAGTGTGGGCCGCGAGGGCAACAGCGCGCTGCTACGCGTTGCCGACACCGGTCTTGGCATTGCCGAGAAAGACATGTCGCTCATCTTCGAGCGCTTCCACCGCGCACGCTCCGCAGCCGCCATTCCCGGCAGCGGACTGGGACTGGCTATCGTGAAAGCGATCGTAGACGCCCACCGCGGTGAGATCACCGTTTCAAGCGATGAAGCCGGTACGGTCTTCGAGATCAGGCTGCCTGCTGCGCAGTAGGATTTCGATACCGTAACCTCACTGGAACGTGGCCTGAATTCGCAACACGCACCATCTCCTTAGAGCCCAATCAGCAGGGCCATACTGACGAAGGAGATGGACTCCCATGAAACGCCTGGCACGTTCCCGACCAGCGATACTCCTCGTGACCGGAGCGCTGGGGCTCTCGATGGTCTCAGGATGCACCAGTGGCGCGTCAACGGACACATCCACTGAGACTCAAACCGAGACGGTTCTCTCGGCAGGCTCCTACGCGATCGTCGACACGGGGCAGACCGCCACCTACGATGCGTCCACTGAGATCTCGGCCCCCGCCGAGGGCGATGCCTTCTACGGGCAGGACGCACAGTACGATGGCAACGCGCCAAGCTACACAGACAACGGTGACGGCACCATCACTGACAATGTGACCGGCCTTGTATGGACCCAGTCACCCGATCTTGATGGCGACGGCGACATCGACGTGGATGACAAGCTCACCTATGAAGAAGCCATGGCAAGCGCTGCCGACGTGTCGGTTGGCGGCTATGACGACTGGCGCCTCCCCACGATAGACGAGCTGTACTCGCTGATCGACTTCAGTGGCGAGGATCCCAGTGGTGTGACCGGCAACGACACATCCGGTCTCACGCCGTTCATCGACACCGACTACTTCGAGTTCGATTACGGCGACACCGATGCCGGCGAGCGGATCATCGATGCGCAGATGGCCACCTCCACGCTGTATGTGGACACCACCATGAACGGCTCCACCACGATGTTTGGCGTGAACTTCGCCGACGGACGGATCAAAGGCTACGGGCTGGAAGGCAAGCCTGCAGGCGCGACTCCGCCTG
This sequence comes from Coriobacteriia bacterium, assembly GCA_034007245.1. GTDB lineage: Bacteria > Actinomycetota > Coriobacteriia > Anaerosomatales > Anaerosomataceae > Anaerosoma. Next base: position 11,000 of record JAVERH010000011.1, read on the forward strand.
AGGGTGTGACTCCTCCTGCGGGCGTGACTCCGCCTGAGGGTGTGGATGCCGCAGCTCCTTCCGCGGCGCTCAGCAGCGGCAAGACGTTTTATGTCTACTACGTTCGCGGCAACACGTCCTACGGGATCAACGACTTCTCGGACAACGGCGACGGTACCGTGACGGACTCCGCCACGGAGCTCATGTGGGCGCAGGACGACAGTGGCGAAAGCATGGACTGGGAAGAGGCGCTGGCGTGGGCCGAGCAGGCGAACGCCGATGCGTACCTCGGCTACAGCGACTGGCGTGTGCCCAACGTAAAGGAACTGCAGGGCATCGTGGACTACACGCGCTCGCCCGGCACGACGGATTCCGCTGCCATCGACCCTATCTTCAGCACGACGGAGATCACCAACGAGGCTGGCGAAAGCGACTACGGCTTCTACTGGAGCTCGACCACGCACGCTAACTCGTCATCCAACAAAGAAGGCGGAGCCGCAGCTTACGTCGCCTTTGGTCGATCGCTCGGCTACATGGACGGTGAATGGATGGATGTCCACGGTGCCGGCTCGCAGCGTAGCGATCCCAAGGCGGGCGACGCATCGGAGTACCCCGAAGGTTTCGGGCCGCAAGGCGACGCACGTCGCATCGACAATCTCGTCCGCCTCGTGCGGGACGCAAGCTAGGGCCGCCGGCTCTGGTAACAACGACAACCGACTGAAAGGACAAGACCATGAGCAAGGTACGCACACTCTTCGCGATCGATCTGGTCATCGCCGCCGCATTCCTCGTGGCCGGGGCAAGCGCGGTCGCGTTCCTCGTGCCCCTCTCGGCGATCGAGTTCGCAACAGCTTCTGTGGAAGCGACGTTCCTGGGACTTGGCTACGGAGTGTGGCGCACGCTGCACCTGTACTCCGGCCTCGTGATGATCGTGGGCGGCCTCATCCACTTTGCGATGCACTGGAGCTGGATGCTCACCGCAGGCAAGGGCATGCTTCCCGGCGCCGGGAAGCGTGCTAGGCACGTACCCGTAGCCGAGACCACGACTGACGCTGCATAACCAGCTGACGAACTAAGGAGACTGATCATGTCCGAGAAGACAACAGGGCTGGACCGGAGGGAGTTTCTCGCCGCAACCGGTTTTGGTCTGGCAGCACTCACCTTTGCCGGTATGGGTGGCCTACTTACCGAGAACGTGGACGTTGCAACGGCCGAAGAACTGCCGTTGTCCCGCATCGACACCGACATTCTGGTGATCGGTGGAGGCTACGCCGGCGCATTCGCCGCGGTGGAAGCCAAGAAAGCCGGACTGAACGTCGTACTCGTCGACAAAGGTACCGTGGGCCGCTCGGGCCAGACGCCCTGGGCCAACGGCTTCAACGTCTTTGACGAAGCAGCGGGCGACAACCGGGAAGAGATGATCGCTGGTGCTTCGATCTCAAGCGAGTACATCAACAACCTGGACTGGCTTGAGCTGCAGTTCGAAGACTCGAAGCTGCGCTGGGACGACATGACGGAGTGGGGCTTCCAAGACCCGTCGCTGCGACACCCGCACCTCGCTCTGCGCGACAAACTCGTTGAAGACAACGTCCGACTGGTGGAACGGACCATGCTGACCGAACTGCTCACGCAGAACGGCACGGTCGTAGGCGCCATCGGCTTCTCGCTCGACTCCGAGGAAACGATCGCCGTGGTAGCGAAGGCGACGATCATGTGTGCTGGTGCCGGCTCCTTCAAGGCCTCCGGCTTCCCGATCCAGGGTCTGACCTCTGACGGCGACGCCATGGCCTACCGCGCGGGCTCTGTCATCTCCGGCAAGGAGTTCGTGGACTTTCACTCCGCGACCCTGGAGACACCCGCTGACTGCTACGGCCAGTGGCAAGGTATGTGGGAAGCGGGCGTCTCCCAGACGCACGGCGCTTCCGGCGGCGGCATGTTGATGAGCGAGGCGTTTGCGGCGCATGCAGGCACCAGCACGACAGGCGACATGCCCGATGGCATGGCCCCCGGAGGCGACTCAAGCGACATGGCAGCCGCGGGGGGTCGTCCGGAAGGCGGTCCTCCCAGCGATGGCGACTCAAGCGACATGGCAGCCGCGGGCGGTCGTCCGGAAGGCGATCCTCCCAGCGATGGCGGATCCGGCGAAGGGTCGAGGCCCGGCCAAGGCCGGGGTGTGCAGGTGAGCGGCGCAGCGACGGGTCTGGGCATCCACAAGGCCGAAGGCGTCTGGCCTACCGACATGACCGGCGCAAGCAACGTGCCCGGACTGTGGGCGGCTGGCGATGGGCTCGCATCGATGCTCTGCGGCGCCTCCTACGCCGGTGTAGGCCTGTCGAGCTCCGGCTCGGCAGTCCAAGGCGCGCGTGCCGGGGCGGGTGCGGCGGCCTACGCGGTCAACGCATCGGCGCCGACTGTCTCGGACAGCGCCCTGGAAGAGATCCGCACTGCGGTGCTGGCACCCCGCAGTCTTGAGAGCGGCTATTCCCCCGCATGGGTCACACAGCTGCTGCAAAACACGATGTTCCCCTACTACGTGCTCATGGTGAAAAAGGCGGACCGCCTTGAGGCGGCCCTCACTCAGATCATGTTCCTGCAAGAACACATGGTACCGCTGCTGATGGCCTCGGACACGCACGAGCTCAAGTTGGCGCACGAGACCAGGAACATGCTTCTGAACGCCGAGATGAAACTGCGCGCCTCGCTATACCGCACGGAGAGCCGCGGCACGCACTACCGCGAGGAGTACCCCGCCCGCAACGACGCGGAGTGGTTGGCCTGGGTGCTGATCCAGCAGGACGAGAACGGCAACATGGCACTCAGCAAAGAGATGGTGCCCGAGAAATGGCGGCCGGATATGACCGTGGACTATCAGACCCGATACGCATCACGGTTCCCCGGAGAACTCGCATTCCTGGGACTCGAATAGAAAGGAACGCAGATGGCTGTTCAGAATATCGACCCACGTCGCTGTATGGGCTGTAAGACCTGCATCATGACCTGCCCTACTGACGTCTTCCGCTACGACGAGAAGAGCAAGCAGGCGATAGCCGCTTATCCCAGCGAGTGCCAGATCTGTCAGATGTGTGTGAACTTCTGTCCCGTGGGAGCGATCACCGTCACGCCTGACAAGAGCACGCCGATCCTGACCGCATGGGGCTAGACTCAAGTGGGCGCCAGCTCGACACCCGGCCCGATCACTCGAACCGGGTGTCGAGCTGAGACAAGACCAGTCTGTGTCTGGGGGTCTGGAACTCGCCGAACATCGGATCCCATTCAGCGACCGTGTAGTCGGTCACCACGCATTCGGCCACATACGGATCTGCTGTGATGAGGTCGAGCGCATCCTCCCGGCTCTCCGCAGATAAGATCAGCATCGAGGACGTCTCCGAAGTGTCGAGAAGCGGGCCGGATGCGCGCAGAGAGCCCGCTTCGACAAGCCCGTTCAGGTAGGCGACATGAGCGCGCAGATGCTCGTCCCACCCTGTGTCATCCGGCCGGATGTACGTCACGACGAAGTACTTCACGATGCCATCTCCTCGAAGCACACGGTCACCCGTGCGCGGACCTGGTCCCATACCTCGGGCAGTGCGTTGCCGGTGACCGCATTGATCGCGAGCACCTGCTCAAGCTCTATGCCGTACTCGCGCCACGTGCCACCGCCCTGTTGGAGGTTGTGCAGGATCGGCATCAACCTATCGATCGCATAGGCGTAGCGCGACTCAGGCGTCTCGCGCTGCTCGTACTCCAGCCAGAGATCAAAACATCGCGTGGCATGCGGCTCCGGCAACATCCCGAAGAGATCTCGGGCTGCCCGGGCCTCGGCCTGCTGTCGTTCCGGATCCTCATCGGCGTAGACGATGACGTCGCCGATCACGATCTCGGGGACGTCGTGGACAAGAAGGATCTCAACAGCACGAGCCACGTCTATCGACTGTGTCGAATACGACGCCAGCATCGTTGCGAGCAAGGCCACCTGCCAACTGTGTTCAGCCGAGTTCTCCCGGCGGTCGACAGCAAGCGGCCTGGTCTTACGCAGCACCCCTTTCAGGCGATCCATCTCGAGCATGAACGCAGAGATACGGGAGATATCGTCCAAGACCCCTCCAAATTCTGGCCGGTGTGTCTGTGCACAGAGTGCAGCCATGCGCCTGCATACCGATTCTACCTCGCGACACTCCGCTCAAGGCCGAGACCGAGCAGATGCCGATGTCAGGTAGCTCAGCAGCCGAAGAGCGACCAGCACTTCTCGTTGCGAAGTCGCTGGTCTTCCAGCACAAGGTCACGGATATCGGCAGGAAGCTGCCCCCGCTGCCAGCGACACTCTGCACGACCGGCATCGTCACGACCGGGCAGATCGACCGCCGCTCGCACAGCCCTGATGGCGTAGGCGGCTGCGCCGAGTTCGTGGTCCGCCATATGGGCCACTGCCACCGCATGACCAGCCGCTCGAGCAGCTTCCCTGGCAGCCCCGGAGGCGTCTCTGGCCGCTGCGTGTGCAGCAAAGGCGGCTGTCCGGGCCTGGGTCATCGTGATCTCGCCACGAGCCCACGCGCGCGCCCGATCGACTGCCTCACGGGGACGCCTGTCGGCAGGGCGCTCATCCTCGAAAAGGTGGAGCACGTGCTCCGCGCAGTCTGCAGCCCACAGGGCAAGTAGCCGATGATCGGCGTCCTCAAGGGTGCCATCGCGCCGGAGGGTGATCAGCCGGGGATCCCGCTTTCCTTTGTCGTACATGACCCTGGCTCCCACCTCGACCCTTTCCGCAGTCGTCTCGTGCGGCCAAAGTCACTGGCCCGCCGCATCGATCCCGATGCCGTCTGTACGGGCTGGACCGCCCTCGGCCACCATGGGTCCGAAAAACGCCCGGACCATGACCACATCACTCTACTGCGTCGGCTCAGTGAAAGGATGATCGACGTGTAGGTCCCATGAGTATCCACGCCCGAGGACAGACCTGATATCAGCCCTCGGACCTGTCAGCGTTGACATAGATCATCTTGTAGTCCGGCGACAGGCTCACGCGTATCGACTTATAAGCGGGGTTTCCTGTGTCGATCAGCATCATGAACTCCTCGCCGGCATGATAGTCCATCTCACTGTTGGCGGGATCCAGGCTCGCCCCTCTGTCGGCCAACGCAGTCCGCAACTTCTCTCCATCGCCTTCGGTGGGATTCGTTGGGATGGCGTACTGGAGGCTCACGATCGGAGCTTCGACCGACGGAGCGCTCTGAAGCCGGGCATCGCCGTAGACCTCTTCGATAGCAGGCCGCACGACTGCGTCAACAGCTTGACCTACAGCAGTCGGGTTTTCTGCCACTGGTCCACCCGGAGTTGCCGACTCCTGAGACACGGATGAATCTGTGTCTCCGGGAGGAGTCTCCTCCGGCGCGGCAGTCTCTTCTGGCGTCTGTGTGGAATCAAAATCGATGACACCGGTCATGTACAGCGCGCCAAAAACCAGCAGAGCGACAACGATACTGGTGAGTATCGCGAACCAGCAGCCCATTGGGCCCTTCTTTACCGGGCCAGAGTCGCGATCGAGCTCCGCTGCCCCCTCCGTCAGGTCGTCCAGGTATCCACCCATCGTGTCCCTGATCCGTGGCTTATCAGACATGGACTCCCCCTTCCACCGACTATATGTGTGTAACGCGCAAAGGGTAGGGAAAGATGCTGGCGAACCGGAGATACTCGAGATGTCGTATCGACATATCAGCCGTGCGCCGATGCCCTCATCGGTTGTCGGATCACGGTCTTCCACTTGGTCTGGTCTGCTTTCCGAATATCGCTCAGGTATATCTCGTGATGTTTGCCGACCGGTTCGTACCCCGACTCCTCGATGAACCGGTGGACTCTGTCGACCGTCGGTCCCTCGGCAGCGAAAGGACCTACGTGCATCGTCTGCGCCGTGGTGCCCTCGGTGAACGATTCAAGACGGACTCGCTCCAGTCCGGGCAAGTCCTTCTTCGCGATAACGCCTATTCGTGTCTCCTCGATGAAGTCGCCATCGATGAAGTCAGGCTGCATGATCATCATCGTCCACTGCCATTCGGAACGATCACCTGACGTGAACGAAGACATATCATCGGCCCACCAAAGACCTTCAAGGGGCATGACTCCGTAGCTGACCTCGAGCGGACTCTTCCTGGCTCGGAACTTCAGCGCATATGAGAGCGCGAAGAGTGCCTGGACAGCCTCGCTGTAAGCCGGGGATGTGTTGGGGTCGCCCTGGCCGTCGATCTTCAAGAAGCGCAGTGTCGGCACGTCCACTCGCTGGACTACTCGCGCTGAAGGACTGTATAGGTAGCGAAGCTCCTTCTTGAGATCACGCCTCATGCGTTCGCCCCCGTGTGTCACTGGCACAATTGGATTCAATCGCTATGCCGACCATCTTCCAGCCGAGACCGAGCACACTCCACACTCTACCCCGCGCTGCGGCGATCGACTCATCGAACACCCGGACCAACACTTCAGTGTGGCTGTGAAGTACCTTCGCCCGTGGCATAACTCACGCCCAGTGACCACCATGGAACGCAAGACCCACGCCCAAAGTGAGTCATGAAGTGACATCCGATGTCGAATCAGGCAGGAGCGACGACAGCACGTCGACCCTTCAGCGCTGGGCGCCTCTATCAGCCACTCATCTGCCAAACGTTTCCCCACGCGCCCTATAGAATGCATCCGCACATCAACCGTACATCGATACCTATCAGTCAGCTGAACACTTGCCCCATCTGCCGGATGCGCCCATGAGGCAGATCTTCATCATCCGCGTCGCTGGAGCCTTAACCGCCGATCAGAGCTTGAATCAGGCGGAGAGTCTCCTCGATCACCGTGACCGGCTCGGCGATGATGCCGGTGAGCACGAGAAACACGGTGGACATGCAGCTGCACGCCAGCAGCCCCACAGCGACCGCGATCACGACTATCCAAGTCCGCCTGCGGCCGACGGCCCGTGCCTCCAGCTCCTCTGTAGATGACATGACGTCGATCGGAGCATCGCTCATGCGCGTACCTCCTTCACTGCCGTCGGGTGACCCGTGCGCCGTTGCTTTCCACTCTAATCTGGCGCTTGTCGCATCTCTCGGCCGCGCTTGTTCGGCCGATCTCAGCCAGTCAGATCACCCGCACTCACGTCCTACCGCGAATAATACACTCCTCTGATCACGGTCATATCCGGGTCACGGCGGCAGGTGAGACGATACGGTTCGACGAACACCTCACGAACCTCAGGCCGACCAGCCTGAAGCATGATTCGGCCGACGTCTGGAAAAAACGGCAGCGATCCGGTCCTGACGGCAGTCGTGTCGAGCCAACGGAGGGCGACGAACGACTATACTCCCCTGGATGCAGATGGGATGTCGCCGACCGGCTGACGACGTCATCGTGGCAACCGCATACGATGGGATCGATATTGCTCGTCCAAGGAGCCATACCAGTGAAGCACACCGCACATTCCCGGCTTGCCGCGCTGATCGTGACTGGAGTTCTTGGACTCTCGTTGATTGCGGGATGCGCCGGTGGTGTATCGACCTCGCTCCCGGGCACGGTCCCCGGTACGCCCGATGCTGCAGCGGACAGCGGTCAGACATCTGAGAAGCCCGAGGGGCTCACCCTCATCGCCCCCATCGGCTCCCGGGACACATCGCTCATCGACAGTGACGGGACCGTCGTCCACTCCTGGTCGAGTAAGTACGTTCCAGCCCTCTCGACCTATCTACTCGAGAATGACACACTCATGCGTACGGCAGCCCTTCGCGGCCCCGGTCAGTCCTTCGACGTGGGCGGCGCAGGCGGACGGGTGGAACAGTGGTCCCGGGACGGCAGGCTCCTATGGGAGTTCGAGTACTCCGACACCGAGCACCGGCTACATCACGACATCGAGGTTTTGCCCAACGGCAACGTGCTGATGATCGCATGGGAGCTTATCGATCGAGCCGATGCAATCGCCAAAGGACGCGATCCAGACCTGCTCGGCGATGGCGCACTCTGGCCCGATCACATCATCGAGGTCGATCCAACGAACATCTCCGGAGGTGACATCATCTGGGAGTGGCACGCCTGGGACCATCTCGTCCAGGACTACGACTCGGGCAAGGACGACTATGGCGTGGTGGCTGACCACCCTGAGTCGATTGACGTCAACTATGTTTCCGGTCGCGAATCCGCCGACTGGACTCACATCAACTCGATCGACTACAACCCCGATCTAGACCAGATACTGCTCTCGGTTCACGGTTTCAACGAGATTTGGATCATCGATCACAGCACGACTACCGCCGAAGCAGCCAGTCACTCAGGTGGAGACAGCGACTGCGGCGGTGACCTGCTGTACAGGTGGGGCAACCCTCAGGCCTACGACACCGGCACATCGGCGGATCGAACACTCTTCGGGCAACATGATGCCGGGTGGATCGAGAACGGGTTGCCCGGCGAGGGGGACATCCTCGTGTTCAACAATGGCAGCCGGATCGCGGGTCGAGCCTACTCGTCGGTGGACGAGATCGTTCCTCCACTCAAGGCGGACGGAAGCTACTCGCTGATGACCGATCGATCGTATGGGCCTGTCGATCTCGCGTGGCAGTACACGTCCGATCCTACCAGCGACTTCTATGCCGATCACATCTCCGGTTCCCAGCGGCTTGCCAACGGCAATACCCTCATCACAGACGGGACCAGCGGGACCTTGTTCGAGGTCACGACAACCGGCGAGATCGTGTGGAAATATGACGTCGGCGAAGAGATATTCAGGGCGAACCGCTACTGACCGGGCCACCGTGGTTCTTGACGGCACGCCGCTGGAGGACGACACGAGACAAAACGCCCCTCGAACACCGACAAGGAGACCACAGATGCCAAGCTTCCAGATACGCCCGCTCATGTCGACGGTCTTGATGGCGGTCGTGACTTCACTACTTGCGGGATGCGCATCGAGCGTGGGGATCGACACGGTCGATACCTCTCCCTCGGAGCCAGAAGTCGCGTCCGCTGGATCGTACGCGATCATCGACACGATGCAGACTGCCACCTTCAACGCCACCGCCGAGGTTCCCGCGCCAGCCGAGGGCGAGGCTTTCTACGGGCAGGACGCCCAGTACGACGGCAACACGGCAAACTACTCCGACAACGGTGACGGTACCGTGACCGACAACGTCACCGGTCTTACCTGGACACAGTCGCCCGACCTTAACGACGACGGCGATATCGACATCGACGACAAGCTCACCTACGAGGAAGCTCTCGCAGGCGCTGAGAGCACCAAGGTCGGCGGCTATGACGACTGGCGCCTGCCCACCATCAAGGAGCTGTACTCACTCATCGATTTCAACGGAGTGGACCCGAGCGGATATCAGGGCACCGACACGTCCGGTCTCGTACCCTTCATCGACACCGACTATTTCGACTTCGGCTACGGCGACACGAACGCTAGCGATCGCATCATCGATGCACAGATGGCGAGTTCGACGACGCACATGGATGTCACCATGAACGGAGAACCCAGCATGTTCGGGGTGAACTTCGCCGACGGTCGCATCAAGGGCTACGGCACCAGTCCCAAGCCTAAGCAGCCTGAGGGCAAGGGCTTTTATGTGTACTACGTCCGCGGTAACACCGCGTACGGCATCAACGACTACACGGACAACGGAGATGGGACCGTCACAGACGAAGCGACCGAATTGATGTGGGCGCGAGATGACAGTGGCAAAGGCATGGCTTGGGAAGCTGCTCTGTCGTGGGCCGAACAAGCGAACGCCAAGTCATACCTGGGACACAGCGACTGGCGCCTCCCCAACGTCAAAGAGCTTCAGAGCATCGTGGACTACACGCGATCGCCCGGCATCACGGATTCCGCTGCCATCGACCCGGTCTTCAACACGACGGAGATCACCAACGAAGCCGGAGAGAGCGACTACCCATGGTACTGGAGCTCGACCACCCACATCAGTTGGATGAACGCCCGTTCAGGCAAGAACGCCGTATACGTCGCCTTCGGACGAGCGACAGGCTACATGAACGGCAGATGGATGGATGTCCACGGTGCCGGCTCGCAGCGTAGCGACCCCAAGGTGGGCAGCGCATCGGACTACCCCGAAGGTTTTGGGCCGCAAGGCGACGCACGTCGCATCGACAACTACGTCCGACTGGTACGCGACGCGACATGAGACAAACCGAGAAACTCCCGTACACCCGGCAGCAACGACCGGCAAGACCTACGGTCGAAAGAAGGAAGGCGACCCGCGCTAGGTATCGTCTCTCACCAAACGTGCGAGGTTAAGATACCGCTCGCCGCCTTCACCCAGTGGGCCTCCTTCGTACTTCGTGTCGAATCGAACAGCCCCCGCGCCGTGGAAATCCAGCCCCTGGGCATTGACCGCACGCCCGAACGCCACATACCAGGCGTAGTAGTAGGGCTCACCGACCCTGAAGGGCGCCGAGGTGCTCGTCCAGTAGTAGCCGTAATCATCCTCGCCGGCTTCGTTCGTGAACGGCGTGCTCTCGAACAGCGGATCGATAGCTGCTCCTTGCCTGGAGGAGTCGGTCGCACCGGGAGCGTACGAGTAGTCCACGATGCTCTGAAGCTCTTTGACGTTGGGGAGGCGCCAGTCGTCGTATCCGGCTAAGTCCGTGCTCTCCGCCCACGCCAGGGCAGCCTCCCAGTCCATGCCTTCTACGCTGTCGGCCTGGGCCCACATCAATCCGGTCGCTTCGTCTGTGACGGTCCCATCACCATTATCGACGTAGTCGTTGACGCCGTAGTCAGCCCCCCGCACGGCACGCACATAGTTATCGGCGGGCGATCCACCCGTAGGCCCGGAACCATCCTCGCCTGGCGGCGGCCCCTGGCTATCCTGCGGTGGTGCCGCACCATCCTCCGGGGGACCTCCCGCGGCATACGCCTTGATGTGACCCGTGACATGATTGACACCGAACACCGCTTCGCTCCCGCCCTCGACGGTGACCCCGACATATTCATCACTCGTCCAGTACTGCTCGTCCTTGCTCACCTCACCGCTTGCGAGCTTGAAGTAGACGGTGTCCAGGTAGGGCCACCCGGACTCGAAGTCGCTGATAGAGAAGAGCTCTTTTGCGCTGGGCACACGCCAGTCATCGTAGCCGCCGAGTTCCAGGTCATTGCAGTAGTCGACTGCTTCCGTCCACGAAAAACCATCGGCCGACGGAACCTGCTGCCACATCAGCCCAGTGACATTGTCGACAACGGTTTCGTCACCGTTGTCGGTAAGACTGAAGGCGTTGCCGCCGAACTGGGCGTCCTGCCCATAGAGGGGCTCGCCTTTCGCAGGGCAGGCGATCTCCTTGCCGTCAGCGTCGTAGCAGATGATCTGACCCGTATCGACGATAGGATACGTAGGCCCCTCCGCGAGCTCGATCTCATCTCCGACGACGTCCTGCACTTCCCCTGGGCTACTGCACGCGGCTAGACTGATGCTGAGAACGACAAGGGCGGGCAGACAGAGTTTCTTCATCATCGAGACCTCCCTATACCTCATGCTGTGTTCCCTATTCTGCCTGGTCCAATCTGTTCGAACACCGATTTAACCGAAGACCGTCGAGCGCAGGACCTCGAATCAGCCGGATGGACCCCTTCCCCCGTCCGCCGGCTGACCAGCTCTCCGGCAACCGCCCCGCCCTCATCGGTCATCCGGCCATCCGCCGACCACTACTGATAGAGCGCTTCCTCGTGCGCGATCCATCCCGCTTCGTGTTGACCATCGGGATCGTGATGGTTCCGGTAGGCGATACCGCCCCCGTCGTCCCACTCGTAGACCCCGCCAAACTCAAGATGGCCTTTGGTCTGAGGCGAGGATGACTGTGAAGCGCCGATGACTGTCGCCGTCGCCTGAAGGCGTCTGCGTCAGTGCACCTCTCCCGCTGGCCCGAACGCCGCCTTGGTGTCCGCTGTGCGACCTCAGACACCCCACTGTCCGAGATGGCTTCTGGCAGGGTTATGGTTTTATCCAACCCGTCAGCAACAGACCGGCCAGTGTTAGTGCGACGAAACGTTTACGCATAAAGACCCGGAGGCCTACCGGCTGGGAATCTCTGACTCACTGCAACTTCTATGAATCGTACGCCAGGCGCACTTCTTCTGTTGCCAGAACATGCTTGATGCGGCTTTGCCATCTATCAGACCGCCACGTGCCGAGCTCCTGGTGGGTCAGGTAGTAGTTCTGTGGAATCGGATGAGTGCCTATCACCACGTCGAGACCAAATCTCGCCGGAACAAAATCACAGAAAGCCTCCAAACGCGGACATGGTGGGTAACCTACAACCAGACCGGTGGCAAAATGGATGACATCCGCTCCATTCTTCTTCATCTCTGCTGGTGCGTACTCTACGTTCCCACCAGGGCAACCTCCGCAAGTGGTGAACCCCACGAGTTCGACCTCTTCTTCCTTGTATAAGGAAAAAGCCCCTTCACGATCGCGCATGGCTCGCAAGCACTTTCCTCCTGCGCAGGTGTGATAACGGTTGCAGATCACTATGCCGATCTTCTTCATTCGTGATGACCCCTTCGATCGATATCACATCCTGCTGGGAGGATGTGACCGCTGCCTGATGTATCAGCGCATCAGCTCGGATCCGCCCCGCGGCGCTTCCATGCCGAGGATACCCGACCAGGCGCGTCATCCGCTGGAAGGCGCGCCGACATACCTCAGACAGATAGCTACTACCGTCGACTATACTGACACCGCATGCAGACTCAACCTAAAGAAAGTTGGTGGAGCTCATGGCCAAGACGAATCCGAGACGCCGGAATCGTCCCTCTATCGGCCTTGCCCTGGGAGGCGGGGCGGTCCGAGGTGCGGCACACTTGGGCGTTCTCGCAGTCCTTGAGGATGCTGGTATTCACCCCGACTACATCGCCGGGACCAGCGCGGGGGCGATCGTTGGCGCTGGATACGCCGCCGGCCTGTCGGTGGAAGAAATGGGCCGCCTCATTCGCAACGCGGGGTGGCGCGATATCACCGAGGTAGCATGGAGAAAGAGTCTCAGCATCTTCGACACGACACCACTTCAGCAATGGATCGCAAGCGCGATAGGGGATATCGAGTTCATCGACCTGAAGACACCTCTCGCCGCCGTCGCATGCAACATCATCGATGGACGAAAGGTGATCATGCGCGAGGGTTCGGTAGTGCGCGCCGCCGTCGCCAGCGCAGCCATCCCCGGGCTCTTCAATCCCCTTGGGTACAAAGGCATGTTGCTCGTCGACGGTGGGCTCGTGGAGAACCTACCGGTCGAAACGGTGCGGGAGATGGGAGCCGAAGTGGTCATCGCCGTAGATGTGAGTCCGACACTGAGACATGGGATGCGTCCGGATAGCCTGCGCGATGTTGTCACTGCAACCATGCTCATCGCTGCAAGCAACACACAGATCGATGCGCGCGGAGATGCCGACTGCCTCATCCAGCCAGACATCGAAGACTACATGCCGTGGGACTTCAGCAAGGTGGCAAGAATCGAGGAGACTGGCCGGCATGCCGCGAGGCAGGCGCTGCCAGACATTCTTGCATCTCTCGGCTAGACGCTTCGGGTCATGCCGATGCGTGGTGCTTCAGTTGCGGCTCATGCACCCGCAACAAGTCTAGCGCTCCCGACCGTCATCTGGATGCGCTTGTCCGGTGTCATCAGATGTCGCCCAGTACGCAGCTGCTCGAGCGTGCAGATCAGCCGTGTCGAACAGCGGGACTGTCGAATCCGCCGGCCCGACGAGCAGGCCGATCTCCGTGCAGCCGAGAATGATCGCCTGGGCTCCAGCCTGAACGAGCCTGTCGATGATGGCCCGGTATTCATCCCGTGAGGAATCACTGACCACCCCGAGACACAGCTCTTCGTAAATGACGCGATGCACGATGAGTCGGTCACGCTCGTCCGGGATGAGGACCTCGATACCATGGAGCGCCGCGAGTCGGTCGCGATAGAAGTCCTGTTCCATCGTGAAGCGCGTTGCGAGGAGGCCGACCCGGGTCAGCCCACGGGCTTTGACCGCCACTGCAGTCGGATCAGCGATGTGGAGTATCGGGATGCTCACCGCCGACTCGATCGCCGGAGCCACTTTGTGCATGGTGTTGGTGCACAGGACGATCAGCCCGGCACCGGCGCTCTCGAGGTCCACGGCAGCAGACGCCAGCAAATCACCCGCTGCATCCCACGAACCGGAGCTCTGAAGCTTCTCGACGTCGGCGAAGTCGACGCTGTACAAAACGATCTTGGCGGAATGCAGATCACCGAGTGTGTCCCTTACGGTCTCGTTGACGATGCGGTAATACGATACCGTGGACTCCCAGCTCATCCCTCCGATCAGGCCGATAGTCTTCAAACGGACCCCCTTGCCGATGAACACCTGACACATCCGGGTATGACCAGCGGACCCACACCCTCTCTTCCGCATTCTACCTCGCGACATGTGGTCGATGTCTTTGTTCTACAGGCGTTTCCCCGCAGCGCAGGCAGGGTAGTCACCGTCAAGAAGAGAGAGGGGCACGATATGGACGATAGGCTTGAGGCGAACAAGCAGACCGCGATGGCGCTCTACCACCGGATGTTCAACGAGTGCAAGCCGCGTGAAGCAGCCGAACTCTACTTGGGAGACACATACACGCAGCACAACCCCCTGGTAGCAGACGGCAAGCAACCATTCATCGACTACTTCGAGAAGATGGCGATCGAGTACCCTGGCAAGCGCGTGGAATTCAAGCGCGCTATCGCCGAGGGCGCCTTCGTCGTACTGCACTGCTACCAGTGGTGGCCTGGCGAGACCGACAATGAGTGGGCCGGCATCGACATTTTCCGATTCGACGACAACGGAAAGATCGTCGAGCACTGGGATGTGTTGCAGGTGATTCCTACCAAGACCGCACACGACAACGGGATGTTCTAAGAAGCGATCGCTCCGTAAAGCGCATTTGCACATCAGTTGCGCATCGATACTTTTCAGCCACCTCACGCTTACCGTATCTGCCAGATGCGCTTGTCAGCCAGATGTCGCAGCGCGGTGGGCCCCCGCCGCTTGCTCGATAGCGACGATCAGACACCGCCGTGGGCACGACATAGAACTCCAATCGAGACAGGTCGAAAGGGTCGGGAGACGCCTGATCCTGATGCCGGCTTTAGATGTAGAGCGCTGACTTCGCCTCAATCGAGATCCCACGAGGATCGATCAAGCCATAGGCAGCCCACTCGTCGCAAACACCTTCAGCCGTGCCGATAGCATGAGCGATGACGTACTCCGCCAGCCTGCCGCGCATCGCGTTGCTCGCAACATCAGACGCTAGACGGCGTCCTGAGCCTGTATGCCATTATCCGCGACAGACGACGTCCAACTGGTGGAATCCCAGTAGCGATGCTGATGCCTGCCCATCGGATCCGGATACCAACCGGCGGGAACGGCCGACCCGACATAACCGACACTGGCCTTGGGATCCGCGCCGAACCGATTGGACCCACGCGTGCCCTCCGTCACCGCGAACACGAAGTTCACGAATGGGACGATGATCCACCAGCCACTGTGATCCGTGTCGTGCATTCGTCTTACGCCAACCGCAAGCGACGGCAGAAGCACCGCAAGGGCATATAGGCCGTACAGAGGGCCGTAGCCCATATCGCCTGAAAGCCCGAGCATGGCATCAAGGAAGCTGAGTACCCAGGTGGCAATGACGTTGAACAGGATGAACATCCAGTACTCTTTGCGACGCGCACGTCCATCGAACGTGGCATACTTCTTCCAGACTCCCAGATACCACTCCACTGCCATCCCCCTTGTATCAGCCCGGTACAACGTGTTTGCGCTTGAGATGCGGCCCATGCGCTTCTGGTAAGTCTAGCGCTTCTGGCCATCAAATGGATGGGCTTGTTAGAGCAACCACGCTATGGCGAAAGCCCGACTTTGAGCCGCTTCCCGACTGCGGATGAGAGGCGTTTGGTCGCTCTCACGTGCTTGACGACCTTAACCCTCTCTTGCGCGTTTCTACCTCACGCCGACTGCTCGCTGCACTTGTTCGACCGGCGCCTGCAGTTGACTCAGGCCTCTCGAAGGGTACCTAGGACCTAAGACCCTCAACCGATGGAGTCCGCTATGAAATCAAGTCTGCGTCTCCTGGTCTCCTCCGCGACGCTCACATGCGTCATCGTTCTAGCCGGATGTGGCGCGGCCTCGCCCGATGAGTCAGCGCAGAGCCCTGACCTCTCGGCATCACAGACAGAAGCGAGTCAGCCGATCGATTCCGCTGACGTATCGGCGCCCGTTGACTTGCTCGCTGAGATCAAGGCGGCTGACTACACGAAGTGGACACCCGCACCTGGCAATGAGTCGAGAGTGGCCGCCAAGGGCCCGCATGGAGACGAGGTCCAGATCCTGCTCGACCCGATCGCCGAGGAGGGGCTTGCGAGCAGCGGAGACCAGTGGCCGTTGGACTCTATAGTTGCCAAGAACATCTTCCGTGATGGCGAACTAGTCCAGATCGCCGCGATGAAGAAGACGGTCGAGGGATGGTACTGGGGCGAGTGGGACGCTCAGGGCAAGCCGATTGTCGAGGGGGTCGCTGTGGAGCCCTGCGAGGGCTGCCACGCCGATGGAACCGACGGCACTCTTGGAGTCGTACTCGAGTAGTGTGCCAGCTCGGTCGAACGTTCTTGGGCATCAGCCGCAATATGCCACCCGATGCGCCTCCTACCCGAGGGCACCTCACAGGCGGCGTATTGACTGCTCGAAGCACCTGTTAGACCAGCCTACGCATCATCTTCCAACGATCCGAGGAACTTCCACTCGACGACTTCGAGCGCGGACTCGAATCGGGCGCTGTCAGCGCGCAGGGGATCGAACAGAGGATCGCGCTCGGCTCGCGGGGAGAACCGAGAATCGACCTGCACGGCTACCGTGAGTAGGTTGTACGCCTCATCAATCTCACCCAACGCTGCATATACTTGAGCTGCTGCATACTGTGCAGCCGGTGACTCCGGACTTGCGTGCATCGCCTTCTCGAGACTCCGATGTGCTCCATCCGTGTCGCCCGCTGCCGCCAGGACTATTGCGAGAGTCGAATGAGGCGCGCTGTTCGTCGGCGCGATCTGGACCGCTGCGCGCGCATCCGCCTCCGCCTTGGCAAAGTCTCCACGGTGATAGTGCACCAAGGCCCTGTGCCGCAGAATCACCGAACTCTTCTTATTGGACTCGAGGTACTCACTGAAGTCATTGAGTGCCGAACCCAACTGATTCGTGATAAAGAATGCGACACCGCGATTCCTGCGTGCCGCCGAGCGTTCAGACTTCACTACAGCAAGTTGATGAGCGCGAGTGAACGCGGCAACAGCATTCTCGTAGCGACCCAAGCGCAAGCACACTCGGCCATACTTGGACTCGTAGGAATATCGCTCGTCCTGACGGCGCGCCGAATCAAACATGCTGACGGCATCTGCATAGCGCTTGTCCTCGAATGCAACGCATCCTTTGTCGTAGTCACGCTGCGCTCGGAGAATCCGCTCGGACCGGGAGGGCTTCATCAACGTATATGCAACGGCAAGCGCCATGGCAGCAAAGACCACTCCCGCCAGCACTCCGAGCACGACGCGCGATGGCCAATCCGGATCGGCAAGCGTATACAGGCCAGTGAACACCGTGATCGTGCCCGTTGAGATACCCCAGGCTGCCACTGGGATGTCCTGGAACCGCTCCAAGAATCCCAGTACCTCGCGCAAGACCCTGGTATCGCCCACACGTGAGCCACTCATCATGTAGTCCCCCCGGACTCGGTCTAACGCATTCGCGCTTCAGCTGCGCGCCGATGCCCCCTCAGTTCAGTCTAGCGCTTGCCGCGTCTGCTGTTGCTCCTATGTCAACTCTACACCGCGACCGCGACGGGACCGGCAGTGAACTCCGCTTCTATGACCTGGCCACCTCGCGCCTTCTCGGCCCGGAGCATCGTCTTGAACACAGTGCGCGAGATATAGCGCTTGAGGCAACGCAGAGCCTCCCTGTTGCTCTTGCCTTCGGCCTTCTTCCGCTCCATGAAGGCCATCGCCTGAGGATGCATCCTGGCCTGGGTCACGGCGATCATGTGGATCGTCGAGTTCAGACACCTGTCCCCGGTGCGGTTCAACCGGTAGCGTTCCGACTTTCCCGAGGAGACCGGCAGGGGTGCCGTACCCACGTGCATCGCGAAAGCCGCCTCCCCGCTGAAGCGCGAGGCCCCGGCCGTCTGACCGACCAGATGCGCCGCGCTGATGGCCGAGCACCCGGGAAGCTCGAGGAGCTCGGGGGCGAGGATGCGCATCCGCTCCCGGATCTCACGTTCCAGCTCACGTATGTCGACGGTCAGGCCACGGCAGCGGCAGACCTGGTCCAGGGCGATCCGGCGGCGGGTGCTCTCGGGCATGGCGGCAAGCGCCTTCTGTAGCCGATCGAGCCACACGTAGCGGTCGAGCACGCGTGGCGGGAGTTCGAGTCCGACCTCCA
>JAVERH010000159.1:0-4510 GCA_034007245.1 Coriobacteriia bacterium
TCGCGATGGGTCGCTCGAAGCTTCCGGTGATCCTCGATGAGGCGGGAGCTCCGCTTTTCGGTGAGGGATACTCGTTCGAGTACGGCGTGTCCACGTGGGCGCGTGAGGGCGGGGATATCACGATCGTGACGATGGGGACTGTGACGGGGGTCGTCGTCGACGCCGCAGACGCTCTGCGCGATGAAGGTGTGTTGGCCGACGTGTGTATCGTGTCCTCGCCGCTCGACCTGGACGATGAGGCTATGCAGCGCGTGGCGTCTGCTCGATGGGTGCTGGTGGTGGAGGACCATGGGTGGCGGACGGGACTCTGGGCGTCGGTCGCCGAGTGGCTCGTACTGCATGGCAGATGTGTCGCAGCGGTACCGGTCGGGGTGGACTGCTACGAGGGATCCGGTGCGGCCACCGATCTGTTCGCGCGCGCTGGCCTCGACTGCGTCGGGATCGTGCAGCGGGTGCACGAGCTTCTTGCGCGGTAGGGGGTCCGGCCATGTGTACAGTCTCATATTCACAGGTATTTCACGTCGATTCTCTAGAATGGTCCTCGGAGGTGACATGCTGTGTCCCGTGAGGTCTTGGTAGTCGATGACAACGAGAAGATCGTCAGTGTCCTGACTGCGTATCTTGAGCAGGAGGGCTTCTCGGTGCGGACTGCCTACGATGGTCCGTCGGCGATAGCCGAGGTCACCCGTCACGTGCCCGACATCGCACTGCTGGACGTCATGCTTCCCGGTATCGACGGCATAGAGCTCACCCGCCGCTTTCAGCGCGAGCATGGCCTACCGGTCATCCTGGTCACGGCGCGCTCCGAAGAGGTCGACCGTCTCATCGGTCTGGAGATCGGGGCCGATGACTACATCTCCAAGCCGTTCAGCCCCCGGGAGGTCGTTGCTCGCGTCAAGGCGGTGCTACGCAGGAGTGAGGGGCTGCGTGCTGTGGGTGGCGGTGTCCAGGTAGGTGGCCTTGAGATCGACCCGGCGCGTCGCTCGGTGAGTGTGGGTGATATGGCGATCGATCTCACGCGTACCGAGTTCGACCTGCTCTCGGCTATGGCTGCGCACCCCGGACGTGTCTATAGCCGTCTCCAGTTGCTGGAGATCGCCACCGGTGACTCATTCGAGGGTTATGAGCGTACGATCGATGCGCACGTGAAGAATCTACGCAAGAAGCTTGGGGAGGACCCGAAGCACCCACGGTACGTACATACCGTCTTTGGGGTCGGTTATAAGGTGGAGGACCGCCCATGAAGCGACTGAGTCTCATCACGGAGGTCTTTCTCTCGATAGTCGCGGTGTCGCTCGCTGCGGTCCTTGCGACAGGACTCATCGCGCGCGGTGCCCTCGAGGGTGCTTTCGGTCGGTATCTCGCAGGCGGCTCGACCAACGCGATAGGGCCGGGGGGTAGGGCGGGTCGTCAGATGCTTCTCGGCAGGGCCGAGCAGACGTTCCTTACGACGGTCGACCAGGGGATCGTCGTGTCAGTACTGATCGCGATCGTGCTGGCAGCACTCGGGGCGTGGTTGCTCGCACGATACCTCGTGCGACCGCTGCGAAGTCTCACTGCGGCGTCACGTGCGCTTGCAGCGGGGGACCTGGCAAGCCGCGTGGATGAGGAGGGGCCCGCGGAGGTTGCGGGACTCGCAGCGGCATTCAACGACATGGCCGGCTCTCTCGCCGAGTCCGAGGAGCTCCGGCAACGCATGGTAAACGACGTGGCGCATGAGCTACGCAATCCGATTGCGGCACTCAGAGCGCAGATCGAGGGTATTGCCGATGGCGTGCTGTCTGCCGATGAACGTCGGATAGCATCGTTGGTCGAAGACGTCGGCACGCTCTCGCGGCTCGTTGACGATCTTCAGGAGCTCTCGGTAGCGGAAGCAGGGCGACTCCGGTACGAGTTGGCGCGGTTCGATTTGCGGACGCTGATCGCCCTTGAGGTGAAGCGTGCTGAGTCGATAGCCGCACCTGGTGTGGCGGTCCGTGCGGTCGTCGGCTCCGATCCGGTCTACGTCGTGGCGGATGAGTTCCGTATCGCACAGGTCGTGCGGAATCTGCTCTCCAATGCGGTTCGCTATACCCCGGCAGGGAGCGTCACTGTCGAGGTCACGCTGAGTGACAGCGGGAGTGTGCGTGTCTCGGTGCGTGATACCGGCGAGGGGATCCCGGAAAGCGACCTGCCACGGATATGGGAGCGCTTCTATCGCGTGGATGCTGCTCGTGCGTACGACACGGGAGGCACCGGTCTCGGGCTCGCGATCTCCCGACAAATCATAGCCGATCACGGAGGCAGTGTCTTCGCGCGTAGCGCTCGGGGACAGGGGAGTGAGATCGGCTTCGAGCTACCGCTGGCTGAGACGACTATTGGCGAGGACGCCCCGATCTAGTGCACTATGCCGGTTGTGTCGCGGCGTTCTGGGCGAGTTCGGCCTGGCGTCTCGCGACGTCGATCTTCTGCTCGGCCACACGGGTCTGCATGTCCGCGTCGGCTTCTGCAGAATCGACTTCCTCGGCAACGACGCCACGTTCCTCGAGTAGATAAAGGACGGCGGCGATCGCGCGCGGAACGGCCGCTTCGACCGGCTCACTCAGGCCGATGGTCATTTCTACAGGGGACATGTTCTCGACCTGGATACCGATGCAGTCCGCCTCGGGCATGATGTCGATGAGCTGCGCCGCCTGCAAGACGTCCACGAATCGGAGGTCATGGAGTGAGTGCATGACCTGGTTGGGAGCGAAGTCCTCGGGCGAGATGCGGACCACGGTGCCGGGTGCCAGCGAACTGCCGTCCATAGCGTCCACCACCAGCAGGAACTCGACGCCGCGGAAGAGATGAAGCATGCCGTAGCCCATCGTGCCGCCGTCCATGACGCGCACGTCATCGGGGAACCGGTAGTTACGTTCGAGTTCGGTGGCCACGCGGTTGCCGATACCTTCATCGAGCATGAGTACGTTGCCGATGCCGAGCACGAGGATGCGGGGATGGTTGTCGGGCACAGAGAGCTCCTTAGTGTTACGTCCGGCACGCCGGGTGGCGGTCATGTCATGAGTCGGGCCCCGAAGCGGCTCGCTTCGGGGCCCGACGTCGTGCAACGGTATAGCCGTTACGAGAAGGCGGAGACTAGTGCTCCGTCTCCTTCCAGGCGAAGATGATCTTGCTCGGCGAGAAGTTGTAGATGTTCGCCAGATACGCATGAATCATCGTGAACACGATGAACACCCACATCATGAAGTAGTGGATGATCCGCATGTTCATGGGTCCGCCTACGAACTCGGTGCCCGCTATCAGGAAGCCCCAATTGGCGGTGGGGCTGTACAGGGCGAAGCCCGTGTACGCCATCAGGTAGGTGAGCGGGATCGTCGCCAGGTACGCGATCTTCTGGAGCGATCCATACTTGGCGGAGATGACGCCCTCCTTGCGGAAGAACAGGTAGTACTTGAGTGTCTCGAACAACTGGTGCTTGTTCTTCTCCTGTGGGAGCCAGTTCTTGATGTCCGTATCGACCTCACGGCTTCCGAGGTCGGTCGCGGTCTTCACGAAGAAGGCTGCGATGATCCGGAAGGTAAGGGTGATTATGATCACGAACATCGCGACGAAGTGCATGCCGCGGGCGACGCCCATGAAGCCGTCGAAGAACGGATAGTGGATGTAGAAGCCCGAGAACGCGAGCATGATCATGCACACCAGGTTGATCCAGTGTGTGATCACGAACACCAGCGGGTGAGCCTCACGGTAGTGACCCTGGGCTGACATCTACATCACCCCCAGTGGGGAGGACATGGTGGTTGCTTCCTTGCCAGTTGACGGTTCAAACACGTGAACCGCGCAGCCGATTCAAGGATCGAAGCTATGTGCGATACGGAGTGCCTCGAGTGGCTTCGATGCATCGGCGATCGGTGCACCGATGAGCGCCTGTTCCATCGGGCCAGGGACGTCGTTGTCGTCACGCGGCGCGATATCCCAGGTAGTCGGGGCGACGATGCCATAGTGCGCGATCTTGCCGTTCTTGATGTCGATCCAGTGAGCGACTGAGCCACGCGGAGCTTCCCACGCGCCAACGCCGTCACCGGTGTCTTTCTCGGCGGCCTTCCAGAACTGTGCGTCTCCACCCGCGAGCGCCTCGACGAGCTCGTTGACCCACATAAGCGCGAGGTCGACGACGTAGGCGTTCTCGAGGTTGCGTGCGGCCACACGGCCGAGCAGAGAGACGAGCACCTCGGGCTTGCCACCGACACCGAGCGCCTCGAGTGTCGAGTCGATGAGTACCTTCGGGGTGCGGACTCCAGCTGCGCCACCAGCGACGTCCTGACCAGCAGCCTCAGCGAGATAGGTGACGATCATGCGGGACAGCGGACCAGATTCGGCCGGCAGGCCCTTGGCACGAACGGCCTTACCGTAGCTGTACTTACCGTCGGTGTTGTAGTCCTCATACTTGACCTGTGTCTCGCCCTTAGCGGGGTTAAGGCCGGTTCCGGATGAGTACCACGAGTGCTTGACGTCTTCTGTGACGTCATCG
>JAVERH010000160.1:0-4504 GCA_034007245.1 Coriobacteriia bacterium
CCGGCTATGCTGTCGCGCTCGAGGGACTCGCGCTCAGGATGGACGGTCGTTCACCGCGAGGTAAAGCGGGACTCACTGCCTTCTTCCAGGACCTGATGGAGGTGGTGTCGTCGACGGGGTGCTGTCTGTTCACCACCCTGGGCGCTTTGCCGGGTCCACTCGTCAGGCACCCTGAGCGCGGGATTGGAGCGCTTGTAGCCCGGATGTTCTCGTATAGCGGTGGCATACTGCATCTGCTACGTGTACTCCCACGTGGGTTGCTCGGCATCCCGATGCCCCTCGTGCCGCATATCCGGGCGCTCGAACTCGTCACCGGTGAGCGGTACCGGCTCGGTGGTTTCTGGTCGGCGGGGGAGCGTGGCTACAACCTGGAGCGCGTCCTCGGACTACGTTTTGGCACCGGTGGAGCGCTGGGCGATACACTGCCGCGACGGCTGCTCGATGAGCCGCAGGATCCGGATGACCCGTCGAGTGTGGTGCCGCTTGCGTCGCTGAAGGCCGACTACTATCGCCAACGCGGGTGGACGGCTGGAGGTGCGCCTCGGCCGAAGTTGCTGCAGCGGCTCGGTCTGCCGCTGAAGTAGGCGGCACAAAGGCGGATTGCCGTGGAGTATCCTACTCGGCATGACTCCGACTATCATGCTCGCACTCTCCACATCGGTTCTCTTCGGCGTCGGCGACTTTCTCGGTGGCGTCGCGACTCGTCGTGACTCCGCGTTCGCCGTCGCGGGGACCTCGCACCTCATCTCGATGAGCTTGATGGTGATCGTCATCGCGGTACTGCCCGCTGCGGACCCATCCGTCGCCGACCTCGGTTTCGGGGCACTCTCCGGTCTTGCGGGCGTCCTGGGTGTGCTCGCGCTTTACGCGGCGCTTGCGGTGGGGAGGATGGGTATCGTCGCCCCCATTTCCGCTGCGTTGTCCGCCGCACTTCCTGCCATCTTCGATCTCGCCTGCGGCACCAAGCTCTCGCCGGTGACGATCTCCGGAATCGTGCTTGCAATCGTGGCGATCATCATCGTGAGCATCGCGCCCGACGATCAGCTCCATGAACCTCTGCACGAGTATCGGCCGCGGCGAGCGCTCGGGCTCGCGATCCTCTCGGGTATCGGATTCTCGACGTCGTTCATCGCACTGTCCTTCACCGCTCCCGAGAGCGGTCTCACGCCGATCATCTCGGCACGCATCGTGTCGATCGCGGTCGCGGTAGTGCTCGCGTTGCGCTTCGGTGGCGGCTTCCCGGTGCGCCGCGCTGCGCTCAAGCCCACCATGGGTGCCGGGCTCGCTGATGTGCTTGCCAACATCACCATGCTCACCGCCATCCGTATCGGCCCTCTGGCGGTTGCGTCGGTTCTCGGCTCACTCTTTCCGGTGGTCGTTGTGGCGCTTGCCCGGATCTTCCTAAAAGAACGCCTCCATCCATGGCAGAGGGTCGGCGTCGTGATCGCGGTCGTGGCGGTCCTCTTCTCGGCGGTGCCGTGATGCGTTGTCCGAGGACGGACCCGCGCGGTTCGGGTACGCTTATCGGTGTGGCGGTGTGTGCCGCTATGACAAGGAGGAGTATATGCTCGTACTCGATATCCACGGCTACGGGTCGCTCTCGCTCGAGCATCTTGTGCTCGACTTGAACGGCACGATCGCGGCAGGTGGCGAGTTGATCGAGGGTGTGGCCGAGGGCATTCGTGCGCTCGAAGGCCGCATACATCCCGTGCTTATCACCGCCGATACTCGTGGTACCGCTCGTGCTCTTGCAGATCGGATCGGCGTAATGTTGCACGTCATCGACGGTGAGTGGGAGGCAGGGGACAAACTGGCACTCGTCCAGGAGCTCGGTCCCGATCACGTCGCGGTGGTGGGCAACGGCTCGAACGACGCGCTTATGATGAGTTCGGCAGCGGTGGGTGTGTGCGTGATCGGTCCCGAGGGGGCATCGCGTGCGACTCTGGAGGCCGCCGATGTGGTGGTCACCTCGATTCTTGACGCGCTCGCGTTGTTTGCCGAGCCAGAGCGCTTGATCGCGACACTGCGAACATGAAAGAGACGCCCTGCGAATCGCCTGCGATGATGCTTGAGAGTGAGAGCGCGGTCAACGAACGACTGAGCGCTGTTGTGCGCGCTGAGCGGATGGAGGTGCCGGATCGATGAGGCCTCACCTACGCATATCCGACGAGGTTCGACAGGCGCTCGATGCCGGCCGGCCGGTCGTCGCGCTCGAGTCCACGATCATCTCCCACGGGTTCCCGTATCCGGTCAACGTGGAGACTGCCCACGAGTGCGAGCGCATCGCCCGGGAAGAAGGTGTGGTTCCCGCGACGATCGCAGTCATCGGCGGGCAGCTCACGGTGGGTCTTAGCGAGGTGGAGGTCGAACGTCTCGGCACTGATCGCTCGACGCCCAAGGCCAGCAGACGGGACCTCCCGATACTCATCGCAAAAGGTTCGGACGGTGCGACCACGGTCGCCGCTACGATGGCGGTGGCCGCCATGGCAGGGATAAGCGTCTTCGCCACCGGCGGGATCGGTGGCGTGCACCGTGGTGCCGAGCGATCGTTCGACATCTCGGCCGATCTCGAGGAGCTCGCCCGGACGAGCGTCGCGGTCGTCTCCGCTGGCATCAAGGCGGTGCTCGATATCGGACTGACCCTCGAGTATCTCGAGACACGTGGTGTGCCGGTGCTCGGTTATCAGACCGATGTGCTGCCGGCGTTCTACACGCGCGATAGTGGGTTCGGTGTCGACGCGCGGCTCGATACCCCCGACGATGTCGCTTCGGTCCTGAAAGCCAAGTGGGCGACGGGGTTGCAGGGCGGCGTACTCGTGGCCAATCCGATTCCCGAGGAGAATGCGCTCGACCCCATGGAGATCGGGAAGATCATCGAGCAGGCACTCGCCGAGGCGCGGGAGACGGGCGTGTGGGGCAAGGCGATCACGCCACACCTGCTCGCGCGCATCCACGAACTCACAGGGGGAGCGAGTGTGGCAGCGAACAAGGCTCTTGTATGGTCGAACGTACGTGTGGCAGCACGGATCGCCAGAGCGTTCGCCGAGCGCTCAGGAACGAGCAGGATACCGGGGAGGTAACGTATGAGTGAGGCTCCAAACGGGCATCGCGCGTTCGATGACTCGCTACTCGAGATGATCCGTGGCACCGAGGCGGACTTTCTCTCGCATAAGGAGGGGCGTTACGGCAACGTGGAGGGCGCAGTACGCATCTTCCTTGAGACCCTCAGGGGCTTCGAATTCATGCAGATCGATCGGCCATGTGTGACGGTCTTCGGCTCGGCGCGATTCTCCGAGGGGCATCGGTACTACGAACAGGCACGCGAGATGGGGCGTGCGCTTGCCGAGGCAGGCTTTGCAGTGATGACCGGCGGTGGACCGGGTGTCATGGAGGCCGCCAATCGTGGTTGTAAGGAGGCGGGCGGGTACTCGATCGGGGCGAACATCACCCTGCCACACGAGCAGAGGCCGAACCCGTATATCGACCGGTTCATGGAGTTCGAGCACTTCTTCGTTCGCAAGGTGATCATGGTCAAGTACTCGTGCGCGTTCGTCGTCTGTCCGGGCGGGTTCGGTACGCTCGACGAGATATTCGAGACGCTCGTGCTCATGCAGACCAAGAAGATCGATGACTTCCCTGTGATCGCGCTCGGTACCGACTTCTGGGAGCCGATGCTCACGTTCTTCAACCAGAGTATGGTGACCGAGGGGACGATCTCTCCGGCCGATATCGACTTGCTGCGCATCACCGACTCTATAGACGAGGCGATGGTGCATGTGAAGGCGAGCCCGTTCTGCGGGTCATGAGACCGGCGTGCTGCACGTCCCGGAGCTCCGGCTCTCGAGCCATCGCCCGGCGAGCAGGAGTGCCACCGTTGCAACGCCCATGAGGCCGGCACTCAGCAGGAATGGTGCGCTGTGCGACACGGTGTCCCACAGGATGCCCGCGAGTGCGCTTGACGGTAGTGCCGCAAGACCCAGGACGAACGTGTAGACACCCAGCACGGTTCCCCGTCGCTCGGGCTCGGCGAGGTCGCAGACGTACGCCCGCGTCATGCCTTCGGTCGCCGCATACGGTATGCCGTAGAGTCCGAAGAGCAGCCACGGGGATGCAGCGGAGCGCGCGAGCGCAAAGCCCAGGTACACCAGCGTGTACCCGGCAAAGCCGAAGACCACAAGACGCCGACGTCCGACGGTGTCGGAGCGTGCTCCAAACGGGCCGGCAAATAGTGCTCCCACGACGTTGAAGATCACGTACATGAGTGGAATCAGGGCAGGGGTCGCACCGAGGTCCTGTGCCCGCAGGATGAGCATGGCGTCTGAAGAGTTGGCGAGCGCGAACACTGCGGAGATGGCTGTGAAGACCGCCAGCGGCTTCGAGAACCCTCTGAACGACGGTGCAGACGCTTCACCCTTGTCACGTTGGCGACTCGTGTCGCGCACGGCGAAGAATACCACCAGGATCGCGAGTGTTCCCGGAATCGCCGAGATGAGGAAGACGGTTC
>JAVERH010000161.1:0-4492 GCA_034007245.1 Coriobacteriia bacterium
TAAGGCAAAGCCGATGGTGATCCGATCGAGGTTCTTCTCGATAGTCCCTGAGCCAGTGGCCGAGGACGGCATACCGGCACCGAAAAGCGACGAGACACCAGTACCTTTGCCCGAGTGAAGCAAAACAAATACAATCATGCCAATTCCGCATATCACGTGAATGGCAAGAGCAATGTATGCGATGATTTCCACTATGAACTCCTCACTCAAGCCACCGGACGGCAGCAGGGTACTCAGACGAACCGTGTCAGTATAGCCGCGCGGTGCGTTACCCTCAAGGGGTGCAGCCAAACCACGGGATCGCGCGAGTGCTCCATCACGCCCCTACGAGCAGCGACTGTGCCGTCCATTCGGTAGGTGCCGTAACCCCTAAGAGCTCGCATACCGACGCTGCCACATCCGAGAGAATACCGCCCTCGCGTACGCCGATGACACCCTCTGCGATGCAGACGAACGGAACCGGACTCAGCGTGTGCGCAGTGAATGCGCCGCCATCCAGAGGGTCACTCATCTGCTCGGCGTTCCCGTGATCTGCAGTGATGAGCACGGCGCCGCCCTTGGCAAGGACTGCGTCCACCACCGCACCCACGCCAGCGTCCACAGCCTCGACTGCGGCGATCGCAGCAGGCAGGATACCGGTGTGACCAACCATATCGCAGTTGGCGTAGTTGACGATGTAAAGGTCGGCGCGGTCCGCCCCGATGGCACGCACGAGTCGCTCGGTGACCTCCGGTGCGCTCATCTCGGGCTGGAGGTCATACGTCGAGACCTTTGGGCTCGGGATCAGCACCCGCTCCTCACCCGCCTTCGGCACCTCGACGCCCCCGTTGAAGAAGAACGTCACGTGCGCATACTTCTCCGTCTCTGCGATATGGAGCTGGCGCAACCCTGCTTCGGCGATCACATCGGCAAGCACGCAGCACGGGAGGTCCTTGGGAAACGCCACCGGCGCGGGGATCGTGGGATCGTACTCAGTGAGGCAGACAAAACGGATCGCCGGGAAGACAGGCCGCTCGAAGCCCTGGAACGCAGGGTCCACGAGGGCACGCGTGATCTCGCGTGCGCGATCAGGGCGGAAGTTGAAGAAGACGACAGCGTCACCCGCCGATACGGGGCCGACCGGCGTATCGCCATCGACGACCACTACGGGCTCCACGAACTCATCGGTCACACCGTTCGCATACGATGCGGCGATCGCCTCCGCTGCCGACGTCGCACGGACCCCTTCGCTCAGTGTCAGCGCACGCCAGGCGCGCTCCACACGCTCCCAGCGACTGTCGCGGTCCATCGCGTAGTAACGCCCGGCGACCGTCGCCACACGCCCCACGCCGATCCCGGCAAGTACTGACTCGAGGCGCTCCACGTAGCCGAGTCCGCTAGACGGTGGCACATCGCGACCGTCGAGGAACACATGTACGAAAATGCGAGTGGCCCCCCGCCCGGCAGCCATGCGCACCAGCGCATGGAGGTGTTGCTCATGACTGTGCACGCCACCATCGGAGACGAGGCCCATGAAGTGCACCGCACGCCCCCCGGCCACGGCGGCATCGATCGTATCGCAGAGCACCGCATTGTGGCCGAGCGAGCCCTCGGCGATTGCACGATCTATACGCGTGAGCTCCTGGTAGACGACTCTGCCGGCACCCATGTTGAGGTGGCCGACCTCCGAGTTACCCATCTGCCCCTCGGGAAGTCCGACAGCCTGACCACTCGCTTTGAGCGTGCCCCACGGGTAGGTCGCGAAGATGCGATCGAGGTTCGGCGTGGTCGCAAGCGAGATGGCATTGCCCGACCCGGGCTCGGCCATACCGTACCCGTCCATGATGATAAGTACGACTGGCCGGTGTGCACGCACTAGCGGGCAGCCTTTACGATACCGGCGAAGGACTCGGCCTTGAGTGCGGCACCACCCACGAGCGCGCCGTCGATGTCGGGCTCGCTGAAGAACATCGACGCATTCTCCGGCTTGACCGAGCCGCCGTACAGCACACGCGCGCCCATTGCGGCCGGCGGTCCGTACATCGCACCGATCGTGGCACGGATGGAACGACACACGTCGTTGGCTGCCTCAGGCGTGGGAGTGCGGCCGGTGCCGATCGCCCAGATGGGCTCGTAGGCGATCACGAGCTTCGCGGCCTCCTCGGGTGACAGCCCTGCGGCACCCTCGGTCACCTGTGTGCGCACGAACGACTCAGTACCCAGCCCCTCGCGAACATCGAGTGTCTCACCACAGCACATGATCGGCGTCATGCCGGCATCGAAAGTAGCTCGGACCTTTTTGTTGACGGTCTTGTTCGTGTCACCGAAGTACTCGCGCCGTTCCGAGTGACCGACGATGACGTAGTCGCAGCGCAGTTCGGTGAGCATGCGTGGCGCGATAGCACCGGTGAATGCACCCTCGGCCTCCCAGTGCACGTCCTGGGCGCCGAGGGACATCGCCAGATGGTCCAACTCGATGACGGTCGAGGCGGCCTTGATGCCTGTGAACGGTGGGCAGACCGCGACCTCGACTTGGTCCCACTCCTCCTCAACGAGCCGCGCGATGTCCTGCACGAGCACCGCTCCCTCGCCAGAGGTCGTGTACATCTTCCAGTTACCCGCAACGAGCATACGGCGACTCATGAGCCCTCCTACTTGTCCAGGAGCGCGTCGACGCCTGGCAGCGTCGCGCCCTCGAGTAGCTTCATCGACGCGCCGCCGCCTGTGGAGACGAACGTCACACGGTCCTCCAGGCCGAACTTCTTGAGCGCGGCGGCTGAGTCGCCGCCGCCGATGATCGACTGCGCACGACCGTTACGACCCACGGCCACAGCAACCTCGCGTGTGCCGGCCTCAAAGGGCTTCTTCTCGAAAACACCCATGGGGCCGTTCCAGAAAATCGTCTTGGCCAGAGCGATGTCACCCTTGTAAAGCTCGGTGGTACTCGGGCCGATGTCGAGGCCCATCATGCCTACAGGGATCTCCTCGCGGCCCACGATGCGGGTCTCGGCGTCGTCGGCGATCTCCGAGGCAATGACGAAGTCGGTCGGTAGCACGAGGTCCACACCCGTAGCCTTCGCCTTCGCAAGCATGGCCTTAGCAGGCTCGACCCAGTCGGTCTCGACGATGGAGTCACCCACTTCATGGCCCTTGGCCACGAGGAACGTGAACGCCATACCACCGCCGATGAGCAGCGAGTCACACACGTCGATGAGTGTGTCGATCACACCGAACTTATCGCTCACCTTACTACCGCCAAGGATCGCCACGAACGGTCGGTCCGGTTCGGTGAGGATACTGGTGAGCGCCTCCACCTCCCGCACGAGCAGCATGCCCGCATACGCGGGAAGGTACGCCGCGATACCCGCCGTGGAAGCGTGCGCACGGTGCGCGGCGCCGAAGGCGTCGTTCACATAGATATCCCCGAGCGCAGCGAGCTGCCGGGCGAACTCAGGATCGTTCACCTTCTCCCCGGGATGGAATCGCACGTTCTCCAGCATGAGTATCTCGCCGTCGATCATGCGCTCGACTGCCGCCTCGGCCTCGGGTCCGACGGTCTCGGGAGAGAACGCTACATTGCGACCGATCAGCCGCTGCAGTGTGCGGCGTGCGGGCTTAAGCGTGAACTGCAGGTCGGGCTCGCCCGCCGGGCGACCCAGATGGCTCATCAACACGACGCGCGCCCCATGGTCGATCAGATAGCGAATCGTCGGCAATGCAGCACGGATGCGCGTGTCATCGGTCACTTCGCCATCGATGATCGGCACATTGAAGTCGACACGCACGAGTACACGCTTACCCTCGACGTCGACATCCTTGATGGTCTGCTTGGCGAACATCGGCCCTCCCGTGTGAGACCTGAACGACTGTAGAGTAAGAAGCAGGGCGCCTGCTCGTCGCGGACGCCCCGCCTTGACGCCGACTCAGCCGACGATCTTGATGAGATCCTTGACCCGGTTCGAGTAGCCCCATTCGTTGTCGTACCAGGAAACACACTTCACGAACGTGCCCTCGCCGCCCATGACCATGGTCTGGAGCGAATCGAAGACCGACGAGTGGTCGTTCCCGACAACATCGATCGAGACGATGGGGTCGGTACAGTACTCGAGGATGCCCTTCATCGGACCCCCGGCAGCAACCCTCATCGCATCGTTGATCTGCTCCTTGGTGACCGAGGTCTCCAACTGAGCCACAAGATCGACGACTGACCCGTCCGGCGTGGGGACACGCATCGACATACCGTCGAGCCTGCCCTTCATCTCCGGCATCACGAGAGCGATCGCCTTGGCAGCACCGGTAGACGTCGGAATGATCGACATCGCAGCGGCGCGCGCACGACGCAGGTCCTTGTGCGGCAGGTCCAGGATGTTCTGGTCGTTGGTGTAGCTGTGTATAGTGTTCATGAATCCGGCCTTGATGCCGAAGTTGTCGTGCAGGACCTTCGCGAACGGCGCGAGGCAGTTGGTGGTGCACGACGCGTTGGAGATGATGTGGTGCTTCCCGGCATCGTAGT
>JAVERH010000162.1:0-4453 GCA_034007245.1 Coriobacteriia bacterium
CATTGGTGAACCCCGATCACGTGATCGCGACGCTGGAGAAGGGTGCCAAGCTCGAGATGAGCATGCGCATCGGTGTGGGCCGCGGATACGTTTCCGCTGACCGCAATAAGCGTGTCGATGATCCTATCGGCGTGATCACGGTCGATTCGGTGTTCAGCCCGGTGATCCGTTGCACGTACGTTGTCGAGAACACTCGTGTGGGGCAGCGCACCGACTACGACAAGCTTGTTCTTGAGCTTGAGACTAACGGTGCGTTGACGCCGGCCGACGCGGTCGCCCGTGCGGCACGAGTCATCGATGAGCATATGATGCTCTTCGTCGAGCAGTCCGAGGGCGAAATACCTGAGGGTGGTATCTTCGAGACGGTTCCCGATGAGAAGGATCGCGTGCTCGATACGGCGATCGAGGAGCTGGACCTGACCGTTCGTTCGTACAACTGCTTGAAGCGTCAGGGTGTCAACACTATCGGTCAGCTGACCGAGTGTAGTGAAGCTGATTTGCTGAACATCCGGAACTTCGGCGCCAAATCGATCGAGGAAGTCAAAGACAAACTCCAGGCCATGGGCCTGGGTCTCGCAGGGTAGGAGAGCGCACGAGATGAGACATGCGAAGAAAGGGCGCAAGCTTGGCACCGACGCAAGCCACACCAAGGCTATGCTTCGGAGTCTTGCGGCAGCCCTGCTCGCCAATGAGCGAATCAAGACGACCGAGGCTCGCGCCAAGGAGATGCGGCCGCTTGTCGACCGCATCATCACGTGGGGCAAGCGTGGGGATGTCCATGCCCGCCGTCTGGCGCTCGCAGAACTTGGCGACCAGGCGCTGGTGAAGAAAGTTTTCGACGATATCGCACCACGGTATGCCGAGCGTCCCGGAGGTTACACCCGTATCCTCAAGCTTGGGCCTCGCAAGGGCGATGCTGCCCCCATGGTCATCATGGAACTCGTGGAATAGTATCGGCCCGCGAGGTCGTTCTACGAAGGGCCCCGCAGAGTGCGGGGCCCTTCGTCGCTCCAGGAAGGATGTACGTGATAGTTTTCGAGCAGACAGGGTTCTCGTACCCCGGTTCCGTAGTTCCAGCTGTTCATGATGTGTCTGTCACTGTCGAGCCTGGGGTGCTTGTTGCTTTGCTCGGAGCGAACGGTTCGGGCAAGTCGACACTTGCGCGTCTCGTTAATGCGCTGCTCGTGCCGTCGACAGGCTCGGTTTTCGTCGACGATATGGACACTCGTGATGAGGACGCTGTATGGAGTATCCGCTCCCGCGTGGGCTTCATTCAGCAGAACCCGGAGAACCAGATCGTCGGGACCATAGCCGAGGAGGATGTGGCGTTTGGTCCGGAGAACCTCGGCGTGCCACCCGAGGAGATTCGTCTGCGCGTAGATGAGGCACTCGATGCGGTCGGGCTTGCGGGTTTCCAGCGTAGGGAGCCACACATGCTCTCCGGAGGGCAGAAGCAGCGGCTTGCGATCGCCGGAGCCCTTGCCATGCGTCCGGCGTATCTGGTCGCCGATGAACCGACCGCGATGCTCGACCCTGTCGGACGTGCCGATGTTCTGTCGGCCCTGCGTGACCTGCGTTCCCGCGGGGTAGGGGTCGTGCATATCACACACCATCTTGCCGACGTGCTCGACGCGGACCGCGTGATCGTCCTGAGTAGTGGTGGCACCGTGTTTGATGGCACACCCGCAGAGCTCATCGAAGATCCGGGCAGAGCGCTAAGGATGGGCATCGAGCTTCCTGCAGAAGTGCTGCTCGCTGACGAGTTGCGCCGAGGCGGTGTCTCGCTTCCGGGCGGACGTCTCGATCCCGTGGAGCTCGTGGAGGCGCTATGGCGCTCGTAGCCCAAGGAGTCTCGTATGCGTACGAGGTCGGTCGACCGCCAGCGATCGAAGCGGTGCGTACGGTGGATCTTGTACTAGAGGTCGGGGAACTTGTCGTGGTGGCCGGTACTACAGGTTCAGGCAAGTCGACGCTACTGCGTTTGTTGGCTGGTCTACTCGAGCCTTCTGTCGGGTCGGTCTCGGTCGATGGCATGACGCTTGGCGACAGTCAGGCACGCGGGGCGGTCGCCATCGTGTTCCAGGACCCGGAGACACAGTTCTTTGCCGAGACACTTCGTCTTGACGTTGCATTCGGTCCCCGCAATCTCGGTCACTCGGATCCGCAGGGTGATGCGGACGATGCGCTTGCAGCCGTTGGGTTGGATCCCGCGGTCTATGGTTCTCGCTCGCCCTTCAGCCTTTCTGGTGGCGAGGCACGGCGGGGCGCTATCGCGGGAGCACTCGCGATGGGTGCTCGCTATCTACTACTTGATGAGCCGACCGCAGGGTTGGATGCGACTGGATGCAGTGCGGTCAGGGATGCTCTTCGCGCCGAGCGTGAGCGGAGCGGTGTCATCGTAGTGACGCATGATCCTGGCGAGTTCCTGGATACCGCCCACAGGATCGTCGCGCTCGATGCGGGTCGCGTTGCCTTCACGGGTAGTGTCGAAGACCTGTACGTCAGTCCCGAAAGGTATGAGGATGCGGGGCTCGAGTTACCGCCGATCGTCCGCACGCAGCTGCTCGCGCGGGCCCGCGGGATGCGAATCGAAAGCGTGACGCTCGATCCTATGCGGGCGGCGTCCGCACTGCTTGCAGCGCGGGAGGTCCGTCTGTGAGAGTCCCCTCGACATTCGGGCAGTACGTACCGGTCGACTCCCCGATCCACTCGCTGGATGCGCGGACCAAGATCGGGATGATCGCGCTGTTCACACTCGGCCTTTTCCTTGTCGATGGGTTCAGTGGACTTGGCGTGTTCGCAGCGGCGGTCTTGTTCGTGTTGTGGGCCTCGCACGTCCCACCGCGTATCGCGCTCAGGGGCGTGCGTGCACTGGGCGTGTTGTTGATGTTCACACTCCTTGCACATGCGCTGCGTTGGAATCCGGCGACGGTCACTCTGGTGCGTCTCGGGCCCGTAGGTGTGGATGCCGAGGGTCTGCGCACGGGTGCCTTCTTTGCGATGCGGATCGTGCTTCTGATGGTCGGCACATCGCTTCTGACGCTTACGACGACCCCCGTGCAGCTTACGGATGCGCTCGAGTCGCTCATGCGCCCGGCGTCTGCTATCGGTGTACCGTCCGGTGAGATCGCCATGATGCTCACGATCGCGCTCCGATTCATCCCCACCACCGCCCAGGAGGCCGAGAGGGTGATAATCGCACAGACGGCCCGAGGGGCACGATTCGATGAAGGCGGGCTCATCACCCGTGTTCGTGCATATGTTCCCGTGCTCGTCCCGCTATTCGTCAACCTCTTTCGCCGTGCCGAGGACCTTGCCCTGGCGATGGACTCGCGCTGTTACCGTGGAGGGCGGGACAGGACGCGGCTGCATGCGGCGGTCATGGCCCCCCGAGACTGGCTGGTGCTACTCTTGTTCGGTTCGGCGCTCGTGGCGCTCGGGATAATGCTTTAGGAAGTGACGATGACCGGTACGACCGTACTCATGCTCTCCTACGATGGCTCTGGTTTTGCCGGATTTGCCCGGCAGCCGGGCTTATCGACCGTGCAGGGAGAGGTGGAGGCGGCGTTGCAGACGGCGTTGCGTCGCGAGGTGCTGACGGTCGGCGCAGGGCGGACGGATGCGGGAGTCCATGCGCTGGGGCAGGCGATGAGCTTCCCATCGATGAAAGCTGATCCTGAGCGACGGCAGCTCATTCGTTCGCTGAACGCCCTCACTCCACACGCCATTACGGTTACCGGTGTCAGGTACGCCGATCCTGAGTTCAGCGCTCGTCACTCGGCGGTGTCCCGGGAGTATCGCTACCGCATCGTCCCCGGGTCTGTACCTCCGCTGTTCATCGCTCCGTACGTATGGTCGGTTCCGCACGCGCTCGATCTGGGTGCGATGCGGGAGGCTGCTACGCATATTATCGGTGAGCATGACTTCAGGTCTTTCTGCGTCGCCGAGTCGGCGCGGGGAAGGCGGACGATCCGAAGACTGGATGTCATCGATGTCACCCCTGAGATCGTTCTCGGCGAACATTCGATCACGGTGCGGATCGTCGGGAACGCGTTCCTGCACTCGATGGTACGTACGATCGTCGGCAGCCTCGTAGAGGTCGGTGTCGGGCGGCACGAGCCAGGATGGATGGCCGAGGCGCTCGGCGCACGCGAACGCGCTGCGGCGGGTCAGAAAGCACCCGCTCGGGGCTTGACGTTGTGGCACGTAGGTTATCCGGATGAGTGCTGGCTGTGACGATCCTTCTCGTCGGGGCCGTACGGGCCAAGGACAGCGCGTCTGCCAACGTCCATGTGATGTGTGTGCGTATGGATACGCCCGGGTGCGTTGGTTGACACCCGCTGGTAGCGCGGATAAACTGCAAGGGTTCGTTTCGAGAGCCCCGTGAACTCGACAAACGACTACGTCCAGCACGTTTATGGAGGAACCTTTGAAGACCTACTACGCCAAGCCC
>JAVERH010000163.1:0-4420 GCA_034007245.1 Coriobacteriia bacterium
GCGATGCCAGACCCACTGTCGAGTACAGCGCGCCGAGCGGACACACATACCGACACCACACCGGGCCGAGGAGCATCGAGAGCACGAAAGCCAACAAGATGACGACTACGAACAGCGGCTGACCAAAGCTTTCAATGATCTTGATATCGGCCACCCACATATAGGGTAGCTCGCGGAAGCCGAGCGCTTCGGTGATGGAGACCATGCCTATGAGTCCGAAGAATCCGATAGCGATGATGTATCTGAGCGTGCGGCCAGCGATGTCGAGCCACTTCGGCAGACGGATGTTCTTCCCTCCAAGGAGCTTCCTGCCGATGGCGGCTGCAGCTTCCCACAACGTGCCGACCGGGCAGATCCATCCGCAGAAGCCTCGCTTGAAGAGCAGCGATATGGCGAGCGCGGCGATGATGATCACGAGTCCGGCCGGGAGCAGTGTGTCCCAGCCACCGCCCTTGAGCCAGGCGAAGAAGCTGGTGAAGTGGCCCACAGGGAGTATACCGGCCACTGCTTCGGGGCGTGGAACGAAGGGCCCCTCGCCGCGCGCCCATGATGCGAACGCGAGCAGGCGGGACGCGAGCCAGACGAACACGACGAAGAAGAGCCCCTTGATTGTCCAGCGGGAGGATAGTGCGCGGAGGATGCGGGTGCGAAGGTCGGACATCGGCAGCCCTTCTTGTCGGTCACGGATCGTCTGACAGTTGCTATCAGATGGCCGTACAGCCGCAGATTCTAGCAGAGCGGACGCGGGGGGTCATGCAGGGTAGTGGATGATGGTACTAGCATGAGGCGGACATGTTCGCGTAAACTCCAAAGTGGGCCAGAGGAGGCCCGCTGGATTTGTGACGCGACACCTGCCATAGGCGGGGGACGAGTCGGGTCGCACAGGTTTTGCCCTAAGGGGCGAGAGGATGGGTTTCATGGCACAGGGTACCGTTAAGTGGTTCAATCCGGACAAGGGCTACGGCTTCATCTCGCGCGAGGATGGCGACGATCTGTTCGTCCACTTCTCCGAGATCCAGACCGAGGGTTTCAAGACCCTCGACGAGGGTGCTGCCGTCGAGTTCGACGTCACCGCCGGCCAGAACGGCAAGATGCAGGCGAGCAACGTTCGCACCATCTAGCATCGAGGCTCAATAGAATATGGTGGAGAGCGGCCCGAGAGGGCCGCTCTCCTTGTTGCAGGAGGTCGTATGCTAGCGCGAGAGATGATGAGGGGATGGTGTGGCAGATGGGGTTCCTGCTCGTAGCGGTCGGTGGCGCTCTTGGGGCATCGTCACGCTACGCTGTGACGCTTCTTATGCGGCCGATGTCCGGCGTCTTTCCGTGGCACACACTCGGGGTGAATATTGTCGGGTCGTTTCTTCTTGGTCTGCTCATGGCGTTGGTGCCTAACGGTGATGCAGGCGAGCGGCTCAGGCTGTTCCTGGGTGTCGGAGTCCTGGGAGGCTTCACCACATTCTCCTCGTTCAGCGTCGATGCACTCACGCTTGTGCAGCAGGATCAGTGGCTGACTGCAGGTGTGTACGTCCTCGGAAGTATGACGGCCGCGCTCGTGGGTGCGGCCGCTGGTTATGCTGCGGGACGGGCGCTCTAGGCGGACCCGTCCCGGGTGCGTCGTGCTGCTACACCTGTCGCACCGCGTTCGCGATGATCGCGTCGTGCCACCAGCGCGCCATACCCTCGTGGATGTTCTCGTACGTGGCTGTGAAGCGCGGGTCGGCGATGTACATCTCGGCGAGGTTGGCGTGCATTTCGTGCGAGCACGGATAGAACCATGTGTCGACCTGCAGACGCGCCTGCTCGGCGAGGTCCATCGCACGCGGATCGTCGGCCGGTACATCCTCGTCCATCAGTCGGGCGGCGTCGGTGCCGATCTGAGTGCTTTCGGTCTTGAAATGTTCCCAGTCGGTCTTGGTGTACCGGGCCGTGCGGCGAGCCGACTCCTTGCAGGCGTCGCTCTCGCCCCAGCGCTCCTGTACTTCCTTCTCGTGTTCGGTCGGGTCGAAGTCGCCGAAGACCTCGAACATCTCATCCTTCGTCATGCGGACCCCTGTCCTTTCTGCGTTGATGGCCCTGTCCACCGAGGCGATGAGAGCCTCGGTACGGGCTGCCTTATGAAGAAGCATCTCCCGTTGCAGTTCGAGTGCTCCTCGGCGGTCGAATGCTCCACCGGACAGGAGCGTCGCGATGTCTTCAAGCGGTGTCTCGAGTTCCCGGAAGAGCAGTATCTCCTGCAGCCGTCTGAGGTCATCGTCACTGTAGAGCCGGTAGCCTGCGTCTGTGCGCGATGAGGGGACCAGCAGTTGGATCTCGTCGTAGTGGTGAAGCGTCCGTACGCTGGTACCGGTAAGGCGAGCGACTTCGCCCACCGTGAGGCCGATCTGCTGTCGGGTCTCTTGCTGCGCCATGGTGTGCCACCTCCGTGGTCCAGCGTAATCCCTAACGTAACGTGAGGGTCAAGCGGTAGACCGGGATTCGGTCCATGACCTAGCCCACAGGGGTACGATGAATAGGGTGAAGCGACACCTGGAGGTGGGCATGGCCGAGGGCGGTTGGCGGACCAAGCGTGGCCGAAAGACACTCGCAGCACTGGTGTTCTTGGTGCTCGGGCGCGGGCTGGTGGCGTCCGTACGGCTCGACGAGCGAGTGCGATGCGAGGTGTGCGGGTGGCCGGACGGTACGGTCGTCACGCTCCGGGTCGCACCCTTCGGACCGCAGGTCTCCTGGCGGGTCGCCGGAGATGTGCTGGAGCATCTCGGGGGCGGAGAGACCGATTCGGATCTGCTCGTGACCTTCAAGAGCGTCGATGATGCGATCCCGTTGCTCCTCGGCATGCAGGGCGTACTCGTCGCGTTCGCGGAGCATCGGATGATGGTCCGTGGCGATCTTTCTGTGGCCATGTCGTTCGTGCGTTGCCTCCACATCGTGGAGGGGTATCTCTTCCCCGATATCGTGACGCGGCGTATCCTCCCGCACCCGGCAGAGCGTCGCGCCGGTCACCTACGGGCGTATGCCCAGCTCGTCCATCGGACCGCTGTGCTGGAAGGAGCCGCATCGTGATCCCCGGCTACTACGAGTTCTGTAACTCGGCCAAGATCGTTTCCGGCACCAGGGCGATCGAACACATCGGTTTCGAGCTTGCGTCTCTTGGTTCGAGCAGGCCGCTCGTGCTCACCAATAGGCAGCTCCGTGAGCTGAAGGTCGCCACCGTGGTGCTCGATGCGCTCAAGGACACCGAGGCCGAGGTGGTGGGGGTCTACGATGAGGTCCCGGTCGACTCGTCCGTGGCGGTCGTCAACGATGTGGCCCGCGTTTACCGAAAGACCGGTGCGGACGCTATCGTGGCCGTCGGCGGGGGGTCGGTGCTCGACACCGCCAAGGGCGCGACTATCGTGCTCACGCACGGTGCCGAGGACCTCATGGAGTACCGCGGTGCCGAGAGTCTGATGGGCCGCCGTGCGGTGACGTTCATCGCGATCCCCACGACGGCTGGGACCGGCTCCGAGGTCACCTCGGCTGCGGTCATCAAGGATACCGAGCGTCGTGTGAAGATGGGGTTCACCTCGCTTTCGCTCCTTCCTGACGTGGCGATCCTCGATCCGCGTATGACGGTGGGACTTCCGCTCCGGCTGACGGCATCGACGGCGATGGACGCGCTTACACACGCGGTCGAGTCGTTCAGTTGCGTGCAGGCCAACCCGCTCTCGGACTGCTATGCACGTGCGGCGATCGACCTGATCCGCGAGTACCTGCCCAAGGTGATGGCTGACTCGAAGGACCCCAAGACGCGCCTTGCCATCGCAAACGCGGCGATGCTTGCCGGTGCGGCGTTCAGTAACGCTATGGTGGGCATCGTGCACGCGATGGGCCATGCAGCAGGCGGGGTAGCCGGTGTGCCTCACGGGGATGCGATGTCGATCCTGTTGCCACACGGGATGATGTACAACCTCGACGTCGCCGGTGAGCGGTACGGCGAGCTGCTCATCAATCTAGCCGGTGCCGAAGCCTACGCGTCTACGCCACGCGCGCAGCGTCCGACTGCAGCCATCCAGGCGGTGCGGTCGATGACGCAGGCGCTCCATGTGCAGGTAGGCCTTCCGCTCACACTCGGCGGCGCAGGTGTGTCGCCGGAGCAGATCTCCGATATCGCAATCGCTGCGCTTGACGATGGTGCGATGTCGATGAACCCGAAGCAGCCGACATACCAGGAGCTCGCCGAGCTACTGAAAGATGCGCTGTGACGACATACGGCTGGATGGGGCGCGTGCTGCGGGTCGATCTCACGATGCGTGAGGTGAGCGATTACCCCTGGACAGCCGATGACCGACGCATGTGGGTCGGTGGCAAGACGATGGCGGCGCGCATCCTTGCCGACACGCTGTCCGTCGATACCGACCCGCTCGGCCCCGAGAACGTGGCT
>JAVERH010000164.1:0-4296 GCA_034007245.1 Coriobacteriia bacterium
GCAGCCGTCCAATGGAGGCTACCGACCAGAAGCGGTTCTCGGCCTACTGGGCGGAGCAGGGGCTCAGCGTGGAATCCTCACGAGCGCTCGTGCAGGGTGGAAGCTCCATCGAGGATTTCCGAAGCGATGTTGCGATTGCAGCCGGGGATCCACGGGTGCGCACTATCGCCGCCGTTGTGTCAGATGTGGATGAGATGATGCACGGCAGCAAGTATCGAAGCACGCACGCAGCACAGATCCGCGAGTGGATGGGGCGCGGTTCGTTCGTTGGGCTTCTCGCTGGTCTGCTCGACCAAGGCTTTGAAGTGACGGTGACCTCGGACCACGGTGGCACCTCCAGTGTGGGTGTAGGTCGACCGAACGTGGGCTCCATGTCCTCGGGCAAGGGTGCACGAGCGCTAACCGGATTCGTGGACCTACCGAGTGCGAAGCGAGTTGAGCAACTGGGCTTCGACTGCGTTTACTGGGGCCCGGATGAGTCCGGCCTCGGTGAAGTGGGATGGGCCGTCCTGGCGGTTTCTGGCCAGTCGTTCCAGCCCAAAGGAACGGAGTCGATTACGCACGGCGGCATCACTCCCGAAGAGGTCATCGTGCCGCTTGTGACTATCCGGAGGTAGCGTTGGATCGCAGCAGGATTGGAATCGACAGAGCACTACACTTGGACTGGCTGGACGCTGCCGCTGGTTTAGCGGCTGACGGCGCCACTCCGGAGACCGCCCGCACTGCATTGCTCGAAGTACTCGGTCGAGAGCTGTCCTCAGGAGGCTCGCGAAGCGCGGCGGACAAGACCGCGAGCGTGCTTCTTCGAACCTGGTTCAAGATCCCGTCAGAGGCATCGCCGCTTCGAAAGGACGCGGCTCTCGCGATGCGCCATGCTGACGAGTCTGGTCGGCTGGCCGCTCACTGGTCCATGCTTCTCGCCGCTTACCCTTTCTTCATTGACTGCACATCGGTTGCCGGGCGGCTGCTTCGGCTTTCGGGGGGATTCCAGCGGTCTGAGTATTCGCGCCGGG
Organism: Coriobacteriia bacterium; assembly: GCA_034007245.1. Lineage (GTDB taxonomy): Bacteria > Actinomycetota > Coriobacteriia > Anaerosomatales > Anaerosomataceae > Anaerosoma. The sequence goes on from JAVERH010000164.1 coordinate 1,014, forward strand.
TGGCTGAGCTCTGGGGGGAGAAGCCGACGGCGAATCGTGCCAGCGGACGTGTTCTCGAGACGCTTGTTGCGCTCGGCGTCCTTCGCCAAGATGGGGCACATTGCACGCAGACTGGACGCTTCGTCGTGGACGGCCCTGCGGCTGCGATGCTGGCAGAGGGGCTGATGTTGGGTGAGGGCAGGAGTGCAGTGCCGGTTGAGGCCGTGGTCGCACATCCGGGGCTCTTCTGTTTCGAGATGCCCTCGTTACTGACCGCCGCGGCGTCGTCGAGGCGGTTGGCCGTTGAGGTCCGGGGCGGCGACACCGAGATGCTAGTGCGAGTTGTGGGCCCAATCCATTCACCGGTCTAAGGACCCAGCGCACTGAACCGTTCAGAGAAGTCGGCGACTGCTTGAAGGTCGTCGCGCGACGGCGACTCGGCCAATCGAGATCACCTCTCACATCTATGAAGATGAGGTGGTCACTCAACGGACGTCCGTCGCCCTATCGATGCTGTTGATGAACTGCTTCACGCGGATGTCGGGCGCGTGTTCGTGCAACTCGGCTATCGCTTCACGGGCCAGGCCGGCATAGCCGCCGACGATGACCATTCCCTCGGTTCCGCGCACGATCCGCACCTTCCCCGGCCCCGCTGAGATCAGTCCGAGTGACCGAAGCTGCGTGTAGACGAGTTCGTAGCACGTTCGATAGTCATCAAACCGCTCTTCAATGCGCTCCACGTACCTATTGACCTGGTCCCGCACGTCATGCGCTAGCTCGACGTTGTTGCCAAGCTTCACTTCGAGGGGCACGAATTGGTAGCTGCCTTCTGCAACACGTTGGAGCGCGAGCAGGTCGAGGCGGCCGCGATCGTCGTCGGGCTCGTCGACCTGGCGGTCGATGATGATGAAGTCATCGCGCCCGAGATTGTCGGCGACGAGTGTCTGCTCGAACCACAGCTCCTCCGTGAAGTCGCGGTGTCGTATGCCGTGCATTAGCGCGCGGATGTTCGCGCGTTGCAGGAGCGTGTGTAGCTGCTTCGCATCCACGGTCCAGAGGTACCGATTGGCCCCCTTGTTGTGACGACGGAGATCCGGGAGGAACTTGGCTAGGCGCTTGGTTCTTGTGGCTTCATCGGGGCCGAAGAACTCACAACTGATCTCCACGCTGTACCCGCCGCGCTTCTGGAAGACGACCTTGGCAAGGCTGTTGCCGCGGCTGTAGATGTTCACGTAGCCGATGTCAGGCCCATAATCGCGGCGGAGCGCCAGGAAGAGTTCACCTTTGGCGGCCAGCACGGTATCCACGAGGAAGCCAGCCTCGGTCCGCAGTCGTTCGAGCTCGTGATCGTACAGATAGCGCTTGATCGCCACGTCGACCTCCCCGTCGTTGTCAGACCCTGTTGCTAGGCTACAAGAACGCTCTGACATGGGGGTACTGATTTGCGACACACTATTTGGCGTGGGGCCCACGAGATTGGCGGCATGTGCATCGAGGTTGCCGCTGATGACGGGACTCGACTCCTGCTCGACCTTGGCATGCCGCTCTACGACAGCGATGGGGGAGACTTCCCGTACGGCACCCCACAGCGGCCGACGGAGGAACTGATTGCCTCGGGCGTTCTGCGGGACATCCCGGGGCTGTATGCCAACGACCCAGAATCGCCCTCCATCGGCGCGATCATCCTGACGCACTCGCACTTAGACCACTACGGCTTGGCGCATCACGCGCATCCGGCGATTCCCGTTTACGGAAGCCGGGGCACCATCGCTGTGCTCGAGGTCGGAAGGGTCTTCTTTCCGGACAACGCCCTGCCCTCCGACCTCCGCATGCTGCCCGAACAGGAGCCCTTGAGAATCGGATCCATGTCGATTACCGCGATACCTGTTGACCATGCGGCTCCCGACTCCAGGGCGTTGCTGGTTGAGGCCGACGGGCAGAAGCTACTCTACTCCGGGGACCTTCGTGCGCACGGTCGAACGGGGTTCCGCTTTGACAAGATGCTCGATGACCCTCGGTTGCGCGGTGTCGATTGGCTGCTACTTGAAGGGACCACTCTCGGAGTCGGCTCGGATGGCCACGGCATGGACAGCGAGCAAGACGTCGAGGAATCACTCGTGTCCTTGGCGAATGAAGCCCCCGGCCGGGCTCTGGCGGTCATCGCGTCGGGCCAGAATCTCGACAGACTGGTGTCCTGTTACCGCGCCGCACGGCGATCAGGGCGACTACTCGTTATCGACCCGTACCAGGCCTTCGTCTTGATGAAGCTTGCACCGCTGTCGCCGTCCATCCCACAATTCGGGTGGGACGGGGTCAAGGTGAGCTTCGCTCCCCACCAAGTGGAGCGATTGAAGACAGCCGGCTTGATGGACCTCGTTTACGAGATGGGCCGAGAAGGCAAAGTCAGTTCGGACGCCTTGGCTGCCGAGCCGGGACGCTACATTCTCTGCGTGAGAGGCAGCTACGGGACGACAAAACTGCTCGACCACATTGGCGCTGCCCACGTCGTATTGGTGTGGTCGATGTGGGGCGGGTACTGGATGCGTGACAAATGCGCCATGCGAGAGTGGGCACAGCGCCATGCCATCGAGCCCCAATTCATTCACAGCGGCGGCCATGCCTGGCCAGAGGATCTGGAGCGGCTAAGGACGGCGCTGCAACCCATCAACTTGGAAGTTGTACACACCGCAGTGGCCTAGAGCACAGTTCAGTGCTCGGATGGCCGCGGACTCTCAAAACGGCGCCCTGAGAGCGCTTCTAAGCGCTTGGATGGGGCAGCCCCGGGGTCTACGGCGTCGGAGTTGTCGCCGTCACCGTCCACGCCGGCCTTCGAATCGACGCGATCGTGGAGCTACGCGCCGACAGCTCCGAGATCTTCACGACGTCGCCGGTGCGCGGCGCATGGACGTACTTGCCCCCGCCGATATACATGCCGACGTGGTGGACGTGCCCCGCATCCCAGAAGATCATGTCGCCGGGCTGGATCTGCGACAGGCTCACGCTCGTGCCGAGGGTGTTCCACATCCCGGACGTCGTGCCCCGGCCTGAGAAGTCCGCGTAGCGCCACATGATCCAGTCCACGAGCCCGGAACAGTCGAACGTCTGCGGGCCCGTTGCGCCCCACACGTACGGGCAGCCGAGGACGGACAAGGCGAGCCGCACCGGCGGAAAGTTGACCGCGACGCCGGACTTGTCGAGCCTGCCCAGCACCTCAGGGGTGAGCGCCGTCGCCCCGGGGCCGCCGGCACCGTTGAGCCCGGAGGCATCCAGCACCTGCCCGTTCTCGTCGAACGTGCCCAGGATG
>JAVERH010000165.1:0-4293 GCA_034007245.1 Coriobacteriia bacterium
GATGTGCCCGATGCTGCGATTCTGCCGCTCGTGGCCGAGACACTCGATCACGCTCATCCGCGCGAATGGTTCTGGGCGCTTCTCGACTACGGCACGTTTCTGAAGGCGAGTGTTCCCAATCCCTCCCGGCGCAGCCGCCATCATGTGCGACAGGGACGCTTCGAGGGATCCAATCGGCAGCTGCGGGGTCGCCTACTCGCAGAGCTCACGGTGCGTGCGGAGTCAGGCGCAGCCGCCGCCAGTACGGAGGCGCTTGCTCAGACGGTTGGCTTCGAGCCCGAGCGCGCGACTGTCGCCCTCGAGGCGCTTCAGTCCGAAGGGTTCGTGGTCTCATCGAGCCAGGGCTGGCGTCTCGCCTGAACGCCGAGAATGGCAGACGCTTCGGCTTCGAGTATGCGCACTGTCGCGTCGATCGCGAGTCCTCGGTCAGCGGCGATATGTGCGGCGTCGTCGTTTTCGACCGAGAGCATCCGCGCACCCGTGGGGAGTGTCGCTACTTTGAACCGCGCTAAGCCGAGTGATGTCGGCACCTCGGTCACGTCACGCTCGGCGATCCTGCGAGCGCAGGGGAGCGTTCGAACGCCGAGCGTGCCGGTCTCGTGCATGATCCGGTCGGCGAGCACTGTCGCGAGCGACGGGTCTGTGAGTGCCGAGAGCATCGTCGCCGCGCGTCCTTTCTTCATCACTATGGGCGTGAGCCATACGTCGAGTGCACCGGTGTGTCGCAGCCGCTCTGCTGCGACTGAGAGCTCCTCGGCGGTGAGATGGTCGATGTTGGACTCCAGTAGTACTACGGTGTCCCGGTCGGTCTCGCGTGCCACCGGCTCGCCAAGAAGGAGTTGTGCAACGTTAGGGAGACCGATATCACGCGTGCCGCATCCGGTGCCTACGCGACGGACCACCATCGACGGTATGGACCCGAAGCCGTTCACAAAGGTGCGGACAGCCGCTGCGCCGGTCGGCGTGGTGAGCTCACCACCGGCTGTTCCGGACACGACAGGAACGCCTTCGAGCAGCGCGGCTGTCGCTGGTGCAGGGATCGGAAGTTCGCCGTGCTCGGTGAGCACGGTGCCGTTACCAAGCGCAATTGGAGAGGCAATCAGCGTCTCGACACCGAGTTCATGCATGCCAAGAGCGATACCGAGGAGGTCTACCAGCGTATCGGCAGCACCGATCTCGTGGAAGTGCACGGAGTCGATCTTCACGCCGTGCACTGTGGCCTCGGCTCGTGCTAGCTCGTACAGTGCAGTAAGCGCCGTACGTCGGGGTACCTCAGGGATCGGCGCACGCTCGATCAGCTTGCGCAGTCCGCGGAAGTCCCTACGGGGAGCACCGTTCTCGGTCACACATACGCCCACGCCACTGATGCTGGACGACTTACAGGGAGGTGTCTCGATGGCTATCGTATCGAGTCCCACCGCCTTCAGTGCTCCGATGAGCACTCCGACATCGAAGCCTGCGCTGACGAGCGCACCAAGGAACTTATCGCCGGAGATGCCGCTCGAGCAGTCCAGGTACCCGATCATGACTGTTCACCGGTCTTAGCAGTGGCGGCTGCGACCATCTGGTTGATGCGGTTGGCGAGCGCCGCCGCACCGAAGCCGTTGTCGATGTTCATCACCGACATCCCCGAGGCGCATGAGTTGAGCATGCCGAGCAGCGCAGCTAACCCGCCGAAGCTTGCACCGTACCCGACCGACGTCGGTACGGCGATCACCGGGCATGATACCAGCCCGGTGATGAGCGAGGGCAGTGCGCCCTCCATTCCGGCCACGGCTATGACGACGTTGGCATCACGCAGCACGGCGGTGTGAGCGAGGAGTCGGTGCACGCCAGCCACGCCCACGTCGTATATGCGTGTCACACGATTACCCATGACCTCGGCCGAGATAGCAGCCTCCTCGGCGACCGTGTGGTCGGCGGTCCCGCCCGTGGCGACCACGATGTGTCCTACCGAGGGTCGTACGTCGCGGCGGTCCACGAGTACGAGCCGCGGCGCCTCGAAGTACCGTGCGTCGGAGGCCACCTGTGCGACCTTCTGGAAGTGCGATGCAGAGGCGCGCGTGCCGAGGAACACATCGCCGTGTTCGAGCATCTCGCGGGCGATGTCGCGCACCTGCGAAGGCGTCTTGCCTTCGCAGAAGACGACTTCGGCGAACCCGCAGCGCATGGCGCGGTGGTGGTCGATCTTCGCGTCCTGGATGTCCGTGAACGGCAGCTGTGCGAGAGACTCCATGGCTTCGTCGCTGCCAAGCGTGCCGGATGCGACTGCTTCAAGCAGTTCTCGTAGCCGTGTGGGGTCCATGCGGTGTCTCCTGTTCTCGAGCCCGGGTCGCAGGCGGTGTCACAATCGTCCTTCGAAGGTTATACACTGTCCAGATATGGTGCGACGTTGGAGGCTATCCTGCGAGTCCCGGAGTACATGAAGCATATCGATGCGCCTGAACGACTGATAGTCCTTGGGCGTGTCTTCTCGTGCGCGGTCCTCATCGGTCTGGTGGTTTTCCCCGGTGGAGTAGAGGATCACGCGCTCGGTGCACTGATCGGGGTGAGCATCTACCTCGCGTTCACGTTCGTCTGGATCGCGTGGGTGCGGTTTCGGCCAGGCAGGGATATCGGTCGGATGCTCGTCTGGACCGTCATCATCGACTCTGTCGCGCTTGGGCTGCTTTCGGTGTTCACGAGCGCTCAGGGTGACCCGTTCTTCGCGTGGTACGTTGCAGAGGCAGTGTTCTTTGCGCTCTCGCAGAAGCGGCGCCAGGCATGGGTGTTCGGCGGGCTTCTTGCCGGATCGCATGCGATCGGCCAAACACTCCGGGGTTACATTACGAGTCCCGGCGAGTATACGTTCCTGTTCATGGGCACCGTCACTCTCGTAGCGATCAGCTACCTTGTGTCGATCGTCGTCGGGGACCAAGAGCAGCGGCAGAGAGAGATCGAGGAGAAGCGTGCCGAGGTCGAGGCGCTGAACGCCCGTCTCGAACGCAGTGTGGGCGAGCTCCAGGCCGTCACTGAGATCACCGAGCTCATCCACTCCACGCTCGATGTGGAGGCGGTCGGCCCGATGTTGCTCGATATCCTTGAGAAGGTCATCGATATCCCGACGGCATCTCTCTACGTCATCGAAAAGGAGAAGCAGGAGACGCTGTTCTCCACCAGTAGCGTTCGTCCGGCCACCGGACGCGAGCGCTCGGGGTACGACATCGCCAACCCTTCCTCGACACCCGTGGCCACGGGTGTGTTCTCCTGTCTCGACCTTGTCGAACACGACAAGACCTCGGTCATATTCTGTGCCGAGGAGGCAGCCCTGGCTGCCCTCACGCAGGAGGACCAGGTCGTGCTCCAGGCGATCGCCTCCGAGCTGGTGGTAGCTGTCGAGAACTCCCGGCTCTACCGGCTTACCAAACGACTGTCCATCACCGACGAGCTCACCGACCTTTACAACTATCGCTTCTTGCAGCAGCGTCTCGATGATGAGATCCACCGTGCGGAGCGCTACGACAAGCGTCTCTCGTTCCTCATGCTCGACATCGACGACTTCAAGCGGGTCAACGACGTCTACGGCCACCGAGTGGGTGACCAGGTGCTCGCGGAGGTGGCGGCGGTGCTCAAGAGTGCCGTGCGCGAGGTCGATGTCGTCGCACGCTACGGCGGTGAAGAGTTCTCGGTGGTCCTTCCCGAGACCGACGCACCGGGAGCGTTCATCGCAGCCGAGAAGCTTCGCGAGGCCATCGCACTCCACCGCTTCAAGGACGCCGATGGCGAAGCCGTCGTGCGCGTGACGATCAGCATCGGTCTTGCGAGCTTTCCCGCGCACGCGACGGACAAAGAAGCGCTGTTGCGTGCGGCTGATGGTGCCGTCTATCACGCCAAAAGGACCGGTAAGGACCGGGTGCGTGCACCACGCCTGCGGGTCCGACGTCCGGTGAGCGATGAGTCGACCGAAGGGGTGGCCGAGTGAGTACGATCGCCTATCTGGGGCCTGCTGGCACGTTCAGCGAGGTGGCTGCCCACTCCATCGGCGTCGACGAGGTCACGCCGTTTCCCTGCGTGACGATCGCCGAGGTCTTCGAGGCGGTCGAGCGCGGTAAGGCCGATCTCGGCGTGGTGCCGATCGAGAACTCTATTGAAGGTTCGGTCGCTGCAACCCTCGATGCACTCGTCTTCGACTCTACGCTTGAGATACAGCAAGAGCTCGTACTGGATATCAGGTTCGCTCTTGTAGGGGCTCCCGGCGCGACGCTGAGCGGTATCACGTCTGTTGTGGCACATCCGCAGGCAGGCGGTCAGTGT
>JAVERH010000166.1:0-4274 GCA_034007245.1 Coriobacteriia bacterium
GTAGAGGGAGTGCCACATGTATGATCTTATCGGTGTTCGGGCCTCACAGCAGCTCGAGGCGGGTGTGCGCGATCGGCTTCCCGTCGACATGCAGGGGGCGGTCGACTTCCATGGACACCTCTGTCCCGGTCTCACGATCGGCTACCTGGCGGCGCGGATCGCGATGAAACGCCTCGGCGTCACCCGTGGTGCCGATGAGGAACTCATCGGCATCGTGGAGACGGATGCGTGCGGCATCGACGCGTTCCAGTACCTTACCGGTTGTACGCTCGGCAAAGGGAATCTTATCTTCCGCGACCACGGCAAGCAGGTGTTCACGCTTCTTCGTCGTCTGGATGGTCGTGGTGTGCGTGTCGCTCTCCGGGGTGACGCGCTCGGCCCGGATCCGGAACGCACACGTCTCAAGGCGCGGGTGACGTCCGGTGAGGCGGATGCGGAGGAGAAGGTCAGGTATCGGCGCGGGAGCATCGACCGTCTCTTCGAGCTGCTCGGTCTGGCCGACGATGTGTTCGCAGACATCTCGGATGTCGAAGTCGAGCTGCCGGACAAGGCCGGAAGCTTTCCGACCGTCACCTGTTCGGTGTGCGGCGAGGGAGTCATGGAGCCACGGGCGCGAGTGCGTGACGGGAAGCCGTGCTGCCTCCCGTGCGCTATCAGGTACGGGCGCGGGTGGGAGATCAACGTCTAGGCATGTACCCACAGGGGAGGGCATCAAGATGCAAAGAATGGTGAAGCGGGCATATCTGCCGATGCTACTGCTCGTGGTGCTCGCTATGCTTGCGGCCGGGTGCTCTGACGAGACCGAGACGGTGCTGTCGGCGGAGACATCGGCCGGTGGTGGTGGTTCGCGCGAGGTGACCGATCTGGCCGGTCGTACAGTGACCGTACCGGCCGATGTGGAGAGGGTCGTGGCGGTCGGTTCGGGTGCACTGCGTCTCGTGGTGTATGCCGACGGTGCTGACCGCGTGGTTGGTGTCGAGGAGTTCGAGACCCGCCCGCCAGTGTCTCGTCCGTACACGATCGCGAATCCGGAGTTGCTCGAACTGCCCCTCGTGGGCGTTGGGGGTCCCGACTCCGCTGTTGATGCCGAGCGGCTGCTGGCCGTTGAGCCGGACGTCATCTTCATCGCGCAGGTTGCAGATGCATCGGGTGCGGACGAGCTTCAGGCCGCCACGCATATCCCGGTGATCGTCGTGAGCTACGGAGATCTCGGCACGATCGATGAGCCGTTCTTCACGTCGCTCGGTCTCGTGGGCTCGGTGCTTGGAACAACCGATCACACGGCCGATGTGGTGAGCCGTATCCGCGATACGATCGTTGATCTCAACGAGCGTACCGCCGACATCCCGGATGAGGCGAGGCCGACCGCGTACGTCGGTGCGCTCGGGCTCAAGGGTGCGCACGGTATCGAGAGCACGCAAGCAGGCTATCTGCCCTTTGGTGCTATCGGTGCGCGGAACGTGGCGGCCGACCTTGGCGCATCGTCCACTATCATGATCGACCTCGAGCAGCTGTTGGCGTGGGCCCCGGATCACATCTTCATCGATCTCGGCGGGCTCTCACTGGTAAGGGACGACGTGAAAGCCGACCGTTCGTTTTATGAGGGGCTCGGGGCGGTCCGTGACGGTCACGTCTACGGCCAGCTGCCCTTCAACAGCTATTCGAGCAATGTGGAGCTCGCACTTGCCGATGCTTACTATGTCGGAACCGTGCTCTATCCCGACAGGTTCGCTGATGTCGACCCGGTAGCCATCGCAGATGAGCTTTCGGAAGCACTCGTCGGCGCACCCGTCTACGACCAGCTTGCCTCCGCCTACGGGAGTGGTTTTGGTGTACTCGACCTTCTCGGCGGGGAGTAGCGTGGTGGAGACGGGTGCATATCGCGAGGCATACGCCGCGCACGTGCGCCGGAAGGTGCTCGCGGTAGTCGCACTCATAGTCGCGGTCGGAGTAGTGGCGCTCTTTGCGATCCAGGCCGGTTCATCCGGGATGACACTAGGTGAGGTGGTGCGTGCGCTTGCCGGAGGCGGGGAGGGCGCAGAGCATCTCATAGTCTGGAATATCCGCCTGCCGCGGGTGCTTGCTGCGATCGTCGCGGGCGCGGGTCTTTCGGTTGCCGGCGCGGTGATGCAGGGCGTATTACGCAATCCGCTTGCTTCGCCTTTCACACTCGGTATCTCGCAGGGAGCCGCATTCGGTGCAGCCCTCGCGATCATCGGGTTCGGGGCGGGTGTCACCGGGAGTGCCGCCTTCGGCATCGTATCGATCTCCAACGTCTGGTCGGTGGCCGGCTTCGCGTTCGCTGGTGCTATGACGGCCACGCTGGCGGTTGTGGCGATCTCGCATACGCGGGGCGCCGCCCCCGAGACGATGGTGCTCGCAGGCGTGGCGCTTGGTGCACTTTTCTCTGCGGGGACGACGTTGCTCCAGTACTTCGCCGAGGATACGCAGGTCGCGGCGGTCGTCTACTGGACGTTCGGTGATCTCGGCCGGGCTTCATGGCGTGATCTTGGCCTCATGGCTGCCACCGTGGTGATCTGCGGGGCGTACTTCGTGTGGCATCGTTGGGACTATAACGCGCTTGAGACAGGGGCCGAGTCTGCGCACGGTCTCGGCGTCGACGTAGGGCGGGTGCGACTCAGTGGGATGTTCGTGGCATCGTTCGTCACTGCGGTGGTAGTGGCGTTCCTCGGAATCATAGGCTTCATCGGGCTGGTAGGACCGCACCTGGTACGCCGTCTCGTGGGAGATGACCATCGCTACCTGCTTCCCGCTTCGGCGGCGGCGGGTGCGCTGCTGCTCCTTGTGGCCGATACGCTCGGGCGTACGCTTATCGCGCCGGTGGTTCTGCCGGTCGGCGCGATCACGTCCTTCCTCGGGGCACCGCTCTTCTTGTATCTGTTGGTCAAACGGAGGAGCCCGGCATGATCCTCACCGTCGATGGCGTGGCTTTCAGCTACCACTCAGCGCCCATCCTCGATGGCGTCGGTTTCACGGTGGCGTCCGGACAGTTTCTCTCGGTGCTGGGCAACAACGGTGTTGGCAAGTCCACGCTACTCCGGTGCATCACGCGTGTCCTGAAGCCGGGGCGAGGTGCGGTCTACCTGGACGGCAGTGACATCCACACGCTCGGCAACAACGGACTGGCCCGGGTCCTCGGCTATGTGCCGCAGCGCACCGAGGCATCGCATATGACCGTGTACGATGCGGTGCTTGTCGGGCGCAGACCCCACATCACGTGGGATGCGAGTCGCAAGGACCATAAGGTCGTCGAGCGGATCATCGCCCAGCTCGGCCTGGAGGATCTTGCGATGCGGCCGATCGACGAACTCTCCGGTGGCGAGCTGCAGAAGACGGTGATCGCGCGCGCGCTCGCCTCCGAGCCGCGGGTACTGCTCCTGGACGAGCCTACTGCGAGTCTCGATCTGCGCAACCAGCTCGACGTGCTCGGCCTGGTGAAGCGCGTGACGGCCGAGCAGGGTGTGGCAGTGATCGCGGTGATGCACGACCTGAACCTGACACTCCGCTTCGCTGACGCGTTCCTCTTCCTGCAGCATGGTCGCGTACATGCATGTGGCGGGCCGGAGGTAGTCACCTCGGAGACCGTGTCGGAGGTCTACGGTGTCCCGGTCCAGGTGACTACAGTGGCCGGAGTACCGGTCGTCGTGCCGCTGTAGACGCGTTGATGGTTGACCTGGGCGCGCGGAAGCCGTGCAATAGTGCGGACAGTCAGAGGAGGTCCTGTGATGCCCGAGCCACGCCGCATCGATGCACTCGTCGCCGAGATCGGATCGACGACGACGGTCCTCTCGGCGTTCGATGGTCTCACTGCTGGTTCGCTTGGCGGGCCACGACTCATCGGGCAGGGGTTCGCGCCCACGAGTGTCGCCGAGGGCGACGTCGGGATCGGTGTCGATGCAGCGCGTGTCGCACTGGAGGAGGCCACGGGTCTGCTGGAGCCTGACGTCATGCTCGCCACATCGTCAGCGGCGGGCGGTCTGCGGATGACGGTGCACGGTCTGACGCAGAAGATGACCGCGATGGCTGCCCGTGAAGCTGCGCTCGGCGCCGGTGGCGTGGTGGAGTTCACGACGGCCGGCCGACTCAGCGATCACGATCTGACCCGTATCGACGCGGTGGCACCCGGCCTCATCCTGCTCGCAGGTGGGGTGGAGGGGGGCGACTCGGAGGTCGTGCTCCACAACGCCGCACGACTCGCTGGGTTAGCCTTGCGGCCGATCGTCGTGTTCGCAGGCAACTCTGCGGCGGCAGAC
>JAVERH010000167.1:0-4253 GCA_034007245.1 Coriobacteriia bacterium
TCTTCGCCTGCCGTCCAAGGATGATGGGTAGACGGAGGTTGGCTCTGATCTCCTCCCAAGTAATAGGCCACTGGAGACTCAGGCTCTGGGCAAGCGTGACTATACGCGCGAACAAACGCGGCAACTTGCGAGTCGGAACGTAGAATATGGGTCCGTCGAGTGCAGCCGCGAACTCGTGAACCTCCGTTGCGCCTGATTCTCGGACCTCTCTGAGACGCCTCCCGGCGAATGCCGCCCATCCGGGCAAGGCCTTCTCGGAGCGAAGTGAGAAGAAGTACCGGTCGTAGCCCGGAGCAAGTGACTCAGCCAGGATCGCAGACTGGAGAGTCGCCCACCGGATCTTCAGGGCATCACGCGACTGTGGGTAGGCATAGATGATGAGCTGCGTAGAGTCTGCGATCTCTGATGCAACGCACCCCCTAATCGCCCACCATGGTGATGATGTCTCCTCTATCAGCTCGTCCACAAGCAGTTCATGCGGGAGCGTGTATCCCGTGTCGCGGTGCAAGGTGAGGAATGTCTTGACTGCCGACGCCAGAGCATTGCACGTGTCTATCATGTCGTCGCACAGCCGCACGACCGACCACACGTCCAGTGTCTCGGTGTTGCCCTTCTTGTCACGGTAGCGGATCTCGTGCTGGAGGTACGTGATGCCTCCATGCCCGACCCCATTGCGGACCAGCTGATGATAGGCGCTGACACATGCGTCCATGGGACCGCCGCGAAGTTCCTCGACCAAGTTGAATACCTCGAGCCGGTCAGTGCCTGCTCCTCGGTCGAGTCGCGCGAAGTAGGCAACTGGGCGAATCAGTGAAGCGAAAACCCCCTCCGTCAGACGCAAGTACGCAGGGTGCAGAGTCCTGTCGATGAGCTGAATCGCCTCGTATTCGTCTCCTTCGACAAGTGGCCGATCATGCCAGTCCTCCGAGTTGATCTGACGTAGGAACACCATGGCAGCGCTGAGTTCTGCGTCGGCCTCAACAAGGTACTGCCGCAACTGTGCTCGTTGGCTGGCGTCGCGATGCTCGAGCCAGTCCAGCATGAGCCGATGGACGTTCCTGTCGAAGAAGCGCTCTGGACATCGCTCGAGGTAAGGGCGAAGGCCAAGGAATGTGGTGCCGGGATGGTCCACGAGTTCGGGAAACAGGGCCTGCAATCGGCGCCTATCCCTGCTGTCTCGCGCTACTGTCAGCGGATTCTGAAGTCCTGAGCTCACTGAGGCCCTTCATCAACGATTGGCGCTCATGCGAACAGGCTATCGAACACCTACTCGGACGGCTTGGGCCACACCTTGAGCGCGGCTGCAAAGAGCGTTTCGCCGCGCTTCCGGATTGTCTTGTCATCCCACGCGGGGTAGTCGACGAGCATGCGACTGATCCCCAGCGCAGCATCTTTGAGCAGCGCCGCTCGCTTGCCCTTGTCGTCGGCAAGATCGTCGGCCGTGCGCCAAGGACCATTCGACACGGATGAGTTCAGCTTCTTGGTCAGCAACGTGAGATTGCCGAACGTGTGCAGGAGGCGCTCTCGTTCTATCTCGTCGGCCGAACCATCCTCGGCCAGCGGATAGTGCTTCTGCCACTTCTGGGGGAGCAGATGCTCAACGGTGAGCTTGTCCTCAACGTAGGCCAGATCCTCGGACTTTGCAGACCTCACGTACGGCTCAAGGGCCAACAGAATCATGCGAAGCCGCGCGAGCGCCAGGAGGTTGTATACCTTGTGATCCAGCCAGGCGATACGAAACTCCGCGTCATCAGGCCATCTGTTCGTGTCTTCGCCCCAGCCCAGCATGAAGCTGCGGACCGCGTCGGGAGTGATGCCGGTCTCATCAACCGCCTGCAGCAGGTCGACGAACACTCGGTTGTACGCCTTGCCTGTCAGGTTGCAGACCATCCTGCGGACCAGGTACGACTCCAGGTACTCCATGATTGTGACGCGATCAGAAGGTGAGACAGACTGGTCCCCCATGAGCGCGAGTACGAAGGGCATGACGGTGTTGTTCTCCATCGCGCGAAGTCGTGCGATGAACGTGGCCTCGCGGCTGCGATCCGGAAGCCGATCAAGACCCCGGTAGACTCCGCCGAACCGCTTCAGCTCAGCAAGCTGCTCGATAGTGGTCATGTCCGTGGCCTCGGCAAACGAACGGTACTCGGCATAGAGCTTGCGGCCCGTTTGGATGTCGCCTCGCACCTTCATGGTCAAGTAGTGATGCATGAACACGTTGAGACGCTCTGTGCGTGCCTTCCCTTTGCCGACAACGGCATTCCAGTACGAGTACTCGTCTTCGAACGGCTGCCAGTAGTGTGCATAGAGACCGGCGCCATCCGCGTCCTCCACGGCAGCCTGGTGGAAGAGGTAGTTCTTCACCAGATCCGATGCAGTCAGTGGAGTGTTGCGCGCGTTCAGCGTTTCGAAGATGAGCTGCGGATCGACTGAGCCACGCAAGTCGATCACGACCACCTGCATGTGACTGTGCACGACGTCGAACAGTGTCGCGATAGCCGAGTCCATCTCGTCTTGCTGGCGCAGCCATTCGTGAATGCGGTCGTAGAAGTAGACGTATGCGCCTGCAAGCTGGGACTTGAGGATTTCGGGTGCGCTCGCCTGCTGCGCCCGAAGCTCGTCGGGAGAGCCAGCGGTCATCACCGCCTGAAATGCGCGCTGATCGAGATTCATCGGCCACACCTTGAACTCGTCACCAGCTCCAGGAGCAGAGACCCACTGATTGCGCGTAATCGCCCGCGCCCGCTCCGCATGCTCCTTCGCTGCCTGGCATCCTTCATCGCGGATGCATTCGTAGTTGTCTGCGAGGGCCTCCAGGAATATCTGGATGGTGGTCAGCCTCTGCTGCCCGTCAACAACGGTGAAGCACTTCACGCGAGTGACAGGTTGAGGATCGTTGTCGATAACAACAGCCCCGAGGAAGTGCGGCCTCGCTGAACCCCCGTCTAGGAGAAGCTCTGCGAGTGTGCGGATGTCACCCCATAGCGGCTCCCACTGGTCGGTCTGCTTCCAGACGTAGGGGCGCTGGTAGATGGGTATAGCGAGGCGAATCTGACTGTAGAAGAGCTCACCTACGTCGTGTATGTCGGCGTGCATTCGACCTCCCAGGTCACTCCGATGCTTCGTCTGCTCGCACTGCCTGATGCGCTTCTCTGCATCCCTCAGGTGTCCATCGGTGGTGTCAGATCCATGTTCACCAGGTCGACGAGGTTCGCCCCGGATGCCCCGGCCAAGAGGCTGCCCTGGCCGAGCGTCATCGCGTACACGATGTCGGACAAGTGGTGGACCAAGATCCCCGCTTCCCGCATCAGCTCCAGCTCACGTTCGTACTTCACCTTGTGCACCACTAGTTCGTGGGTCCAATCCGCGTCGCACAGCCGGGTTCGCAGCTTGACCTTCGACGGGTAGTGGAACTTCTTGTGTGTCCACTCAGCGATTCCCTCACGGAGCTCGTCGTCAGAACGGGCCTTCGCACTTCCAGAAGCGCGACCCGTGCTCCTCTGCACGTGCGTAGGCACGTTGGTGATGTAGCTGACAGGATGCACCGAGGCTTGGACTTCGACGTGACGACACGCGGGAGCACCCTCGTTGAGCTTGATCGCGAGCAGGTCCATCTCATGGACACCGAGTTTGATGCCGCGAATAGTGAAGTAGCCCTGACGGTTGAGCCACTCCTCAACGAGCTCTTCAGCGAGTAGGGCCATCAGATGGTCCGAACGAGGAACGGCGCAAGGGAGACACCGCTGTCAACGGGAACCACATTGCGGAACCGATCGGGGGGATCAATAGCGAGCTCCAGGCTCACCTTGTCTACGTCATCCCTAACGTGGAAAGCACCCAGGTGCTCGTTCAGGAATCCAACAGGGACCCTCAGGTGGTGAAGCTCGGATGTCCGCCCATCAAAGAGGGCGAGGTCGACAGACTCAGCCTCTGGGTCGACGAGCACGGACAGTGGGACGTCAACCCACCAGACATCCTTCGCAGAGTTGATGTTGGCGAACCGCGTCAGCCCGGTCGGCTCGATTCCCAGTCGTGCGAGAGCTTGCGCCTTGTCCACCCTCAGACCCCTTCCTTGTGCGGGCCACGTACCAATACTCCGGCTGAGGCGCCGCCCGACCTTCCCTTGCGATCCGAGCATACCCCACAGAACCGACGCGAGTGGCGCATGCTACCGGGTGTTACCTGCCTCAATCAGCCGCTGCATCATCAGTAGGAACCTGGCTGCCTCCGCTCACTGACGATTCGCGCTCGCT
>JAVERH010000168.1:0-4216 GCA_034007245.1 Coriobacteriia bacterium
GTACAGGCCGCAGAACTGGAGCGACAGATCGATCACGCCGTCTGCACCGAGGTCCTTGGCCATCCGGATGACGTCGTCGATCCGGCCCTTGTTTGGCGTGAAGCACGCGCAGTTGATGTCGAGGTACTTCTCGGCGATCGCGTCGATCATCTCGTCGAGCGTGGTGCCGTCTTCGGGCACGAGCTCCTGGTAATAGCGGCTACCGGTGCACATCTCCTCGCCGACGACCACAGCACCGGCCTTCTCGATGATGTCGTGGACCTTCCAGTTGGGAAGCGCCATCGGGGTACCGGTCACCAGGATGCGCTTGGCGCCCTTGGGGGCCACCCCTTCACCCGCGGCCACGCGCTGATCAAGTTCATCCGCGAGCGCGTTCATCATCTGCGTGAAGCGAGGCACGTCGTCGTAGAAGGCGACCTGTGTGGCGAGCAGCCGGTCCTTGCCGCTGATCGGCGCCGGATCGGCCGTGCACGCCGCGGCGATGCGCTGGAGTGCGCGTCGCTTGTCGTTGACTTCTTTGATAGCTGCGCGGAGCGACTCCACCGTGACCGTGTTGCCGGTGAGTTCCTCCGCCTTCTTGAGAAGCTCGCGCACCTCGGCCTTCCACAGTGCGACGTCCTGCTCGCGCTTCATCTGTGGCAGCTCCATGACCCACGTGTTGTGGATCTCGCCCAAGAGCTCGTAGGCCTTCTTCTTGCCGTCGCACGTGGTCTCGCCGATGACGAGATCCGCCGACTGGATGTACGGACACACCTTGCCGAGCTTGAAGCCCATGAAACTCTTGATGAGGGCGCAGGTGTTGCGCGGCATGATCTGCTCGACTTCGTCATACGCGAACTCGGCGCCGGCGCACAGGCCCACGCACCAGCCGCCAGCAGCGCGGATGATCTCCTCGGGCACGTACAGGCAGAACGTGCCGAAGACCTTGCCGCCGCTCTTGCGGAAGTCGTCGAGCTCCTTGATTCGGAGGCCGTGCACCTCGCTCATCACGAAGTTGAGGTAGTCCATCCCTTTAGGGCGGTTCTCCTGCGTGAGGTACGCATCACCGAAGAGCTGTCCGACCGCCTGCAACAATGCGTCGTGGTTCGGTAGATCGAGGCCGAGCTCGTCCCACATCGGATGGTAGTCCACGGGCTGATCGCTCATGAGAGACTCCCTGCTACTCGGTTATCTTATCGGACGCTTCCGATATTCTTATACCTTGTAGCATAGCGCGGCCCGCTTTGGAACAACGAGCTGTCTTCCCTACCGCCGAGCTGGCGCGGTGGGCCGGCTCTGGATCTTCGTGAGGTTGATGTCGCCGTAAGTGAACTCGGAGAGCATCATCAGAAGCGCGCCCCGCTTGTCCTTCTTCATGAACAGCGCGAGCGAGTTCGGGTCGTGGCCAAGCGGACGAGCTCCGTGTTGCCGCACTTATCGGCGACTGTAGTCGTTCCTATGCCAACTCACTTTGGGCGACAAATCGGGCGACAACGGCGTTCTTGAGCAACAGGGACTGCTGAGAGGCGGTTGAGCGGGAGCGACACGCACTCTGAGCTGGGGTTTTGTCATCGGAGAGGCCTCAAGAGGCCGTGATTTGTCGCCCGATTCTATGCACGCAACAGGGACTTTCAGGCCTGTGACCTGCGGTTTTATGGTGCCCCCAAGGGAATTCGAATCCCGATAGTGCTTGTGCTAGTTGGTGCTACTTGGTGCTTGTTGGTACTCAAGAGCTGCGGCGAGTCCCAATAGGTACCAACGAGTACCAACAGTCACCAGGTATTTGGGCGACAAATCGGGCGACAAATCCGGGGCGTCGCGCGATCCATCCGGCTAGCGGCCGCTCGCTGACTCCATGGTCTCTATCAGCCCTGACATCACGGAGAAGGCGTACTGCCTGAACTGCTCGTCACCAAGACCAGGGAACGCCGTTGGCGGCTTCTGGTTGAGAAGCGCGTCGATGCCGCTGGCCTCTGGGCTGTGGAACATCGCGCTCAGGTTCTTGAGGCTCTTCTTGAACCAAGCCGGCTTCTGCGCGGCGAAGCGCACGAGTTCGCGGTCGATCGCACCTCGCCACTCGGTGAAGGTGTCGAGCACGAAGAAGATGTAGTAGAGGTCCTTCTCCGCTTTGAGCCTGTCCCGGCGGTTCTTGAACACCAGCGACTTGTGGAAGACGAAGGCGCCCGGGTGCGGAACGAAGATCGTCCAGTCGACGTCCCCATCCGTCAGTCCGCCGAGATCCACAGGCCACGGGCCGTCGAGCATGAGTCCGACGTAGTGCAGCTCCTGAGCCGTGAGATCAGGCTGCACCATGACCGCGGCCTCGGAGGAGCCGGGCGCATCGGTGATGAACTCGATCTCTATCTCGTCTTCGCCCTGGGTCGCGACGTACTTCGTGACTGGCGGCGAATCCAGCGAGTGGAACTCGCAGCGGAAGTCGGCTGCCTTGAGCAGCTTATCGATGCTCTGGCTCCTGACCGGCACCGAGCGGGGCACGGCCAGATCGATGTCGCGGGTCCGGGGCGACCGGCCGGCCGTCGTCGCATCGTAGAGGAGCTCGTAGATGTGCGGCACCCATCCGCCGGCGACGACGACCACGTCGAGGTAGGGCTCGATGGCGGCAAGCCCGCGCACGAGCACCGGGTCGAGTCGGCTCACGATCGGTCCTCTCGCTCTACGAGCGCCCGCAGCCGGCGCTCGTAGAGGTGCTCGGCCTGCTCCCGGCCACGGACGGGATAGTCGTAGAGGTCAAGATAGAGCTGAAGGTCGGAGACCACCTTCATCCCACCTTTCGACAGCTGCCGGTCGTAGAACGCCGACTCCCGATAGTAGGGCACGGATATGTTGACGTTCCCGCCGCGCTCGACCCGCCGCGCGCTGAGGGCGGTCAGCGCCGACGCCACATCGTCGAGATCCTTGACGTACACGTCCGCGACGTCGAATGCGGCATAGCGGTCCACGAACGACGCACCGGCGTGACCCGTGAAGGCGTAGTCCGTACCTGCGGCGTCAAACGCCTCACCGATACGGGGCGACAGCTCGTCGGCGCTCGGCGCGAGGATGAAGTAGCTGTGTGTCGCCGGTCGCCTGCGGCCTCGATACGCCGAGGTCCAGTCACGCAATAGCTCCTCTGCATGGCGAAGCACGATGCGCTCGTCGCGCCTGGACACGTAGCCGCGCCCTTCAAGCTCCCCGATCACCTTCGACACGTAGCCCGGCGTGAGCCGGATACGCTCGTCTTTCGAGCTGACGGTGCTCGCTATCTCACGTACACCCATCGGCGCGCGCGCGACAAGGAGTGTGCGCAAGACGAGCGACGCCTTGTCCGAGAAGAGGTCTCTGTGCCCCCGCTTCTCCTTTGCCGGATTCACGAAGCCACGCCGGTCGATGTGGATCCCGGGCGCCTGGAGCCATGCATTGCCCGCATAGTCGATGAATGCGGTGTTCGCATCGCGCAGCAACTGCTGACTGGCCGGGCTAAGGTACGGGGAGGCGATGACGGGAATCGAGGAGTCGCCCTGCGACGAAGCAACACGCGCGAGCTCGACAGCATCGATCAGCTGCGCCCGACTGGCGCCGCGCTTCAGCTCGACTTGGAGACGTACGTCTCCGCTGGCGAGGCGCACATCCACGTGAGCCGCTGGTCCGCGCCCTCGCGACTGACTCGGACTCACCTCGAGTGCGGCGTCCGGGAAGATGTCCCGAAGGGCGTGCTCCAAGTCACGATATTCGTCGTCTGCGCTGACCGCGCCCATGTTTCCTCCAACGTATCTGTTTCCCCATCAGGAAACACAATACTCTTTGGAAACATCCGAGGCAAACGCCACTCTCTATGCACTCCGGCACGGCTACGTCACGCCTTCGGATCGATTTGTGGCAATTTGGGCGACAAATCGGGCGACAACGGCGTTCTTGAGCAACAGGGATTGCTGAGCGGCACGTGAGCGGGAGCGACACCCGCTCTGAGCTGCGGTTTTGTAATCAGCGGGGCCTCAAGAAGCCGTGATTTGTCGCCCGATTCTATGCACGCAGCTGGGAAGTTCAGGCCTTTGACCTGCGGTTTTATGGTGCCCCCAAGGGAATTCGAATCCCTGTTGCCGCCTTGAAAGGGCGGAGTCCTTGGCCGCTAGACGATGGGGGCCTATATGCAACGCGTATGCGTTGTATCGCTGGTGGGCCGTATAGGGATCGAACCTATGACCTTGGGATTAAAAGTCCCCTGCTCTACCAACTGAGC
>JAVERH010000012.1:0-27052 GCA_034007245.1 Coriobacteriia bacterium
CGTGCGTGCGGACGTCGCAGAACCGGCTACAACCGCACTCTTCGAGCATATCCCCTGGGGTACATCCGCGGTGCTAGCCGTCACGCTCGGGCGGCTTTCTGCACTCGGCATCACCCCGGAACTACTGCCGACACTCGCGGACATCGACCGACCGGCAGACGCAAAGCGCTGGGAAGCGCGCCGCCGCGCGGAGCGCACCACGGAGCCACGTACCAGCATGGTGATACCCGCCCTCGACGAGGAAGATGCCATCGTACGGGCAGTGGAAAGTGCCCGTACGGCGGGTGCACACGAAGTCATCGTGGCCGACGGTGGCAGCACGGACGCGACCGTTGTGCGGGCCGAGAGCGCAGGCGCGACGGTCGTGCACACGCCCCGGGGCAGAGCACGGCAACTCAACGCAGGCGCCGCCCGGGCGTCCGGTGACGTACTCCTGTTCCTGCACGCCGATACCGTGCTACCTCCCACGGCCTGCGCGCAGGTCACCCACGCGATGGAGGGCCCGGGGGCGGTGGGTGGCGCGTTCGGTTACTCGGCGGGCAGTGAGACTGACCGGCTCGACCGGCTCATCTCGGCGATAGGACGGTTTCGCTATTCCGTCTTCCGTCTGCCCTACGGTGACCAGGCGATCTTTGTACGTCGCAGTGTCTTCGAGGACCTGGGAGGCTTCCCGGAGCTTCCTGTGATGGAGGACTACGAGTTCGCGCTCAGACTCAGGCGGCTCGGCCACCTCGTACGCACACCGGGTGCGATCCGGACATCGACGCGCGAGTGGCGTGAACGCGGACTACTCAGCGCCACAGCACGCGATATGGCGACGATCGCCGGGTACAGACTCGGAGTCGACCCCGCGCGGCTGGCACGATGGCGAAACGCACGCTGACGCAGGTGCTGTCGCATGCGGCGAATCCAGCCCGCGACCAAACTAGTCAGCATCGTCACCCCCCTGTTACCCGATGCAGGAGTAAACTCGCGACACTCGTGCCTAGATCCGGAAGGATGCCTGAACGTGAAACCAGTGTTCCTCGAAGCCTGGAAAGCCGGCCTGTTCCGCAAGCACAACTGGCTGCCGAACATGGCCGCCGGTGTCGTGGTGGGCGTGGTCGCCATCCCGCTTGCCATGGCGTTCGCGATAGCGGCCGGCGCTAAGCCGGAGCAGGGGCTTTACACCGCTATCATCGCCGGTCTGATAGTCACACTCTTCGGTGGGAGCCGCGTACAGATCGCGGGCCCGACCGGTGCGTTTGCGGTACTGCTTGCAAGCGTAACCGCCCAGTATGGACTCGGCGGCCTACAGGCCGTCACGATACTCGCAGGCATCATCCTCATCGTGTTCGGGATCGCCCACCTTGGCAGCGTGATCAAGTACATCCCCGAGTCGGTGATCCTCGGCTTCACGGCTGGTATCGCAGTGGTGATCTGGGTCGGCCAGTGGCCCAACTTCTTTGGACTACCCGCCACCACGAGCGAACACTTCGCTGGCAAGTTCGTCGAGATGCTGCAAGCGCTTCCCGCCCTGGACCTCACCACGACGCTTCTCGGCATTGTGAGCGTCATCGTGATCGTGCTCTGGCCTAAAGTCCCGGCGCTGGGCAAGATACCCGGACCACTCATGGCGCTCATCGGCGGAACCGTCTTCGTCGCTATCGCCCGGCCCGAGAGCGTCGCCACCATCGGCTCGGCCTTCGGGGGCCTGCCGGGTGGCCTCCCCACCTTCGCACTGCCCGACTTCGCCTGGGAGAACCTGGCCGAGCTCATCCGTCCCGCGTTCGCGATCGCGCTCCTCGGTGCGATCGAGTCACTGCTCTCGGCCACTGTCGCTGACGGCATGACCGGGACCAAGCACGACTCCAACCAGGAACTCCTCGGCCAGGGTGCTGCAAGCATCGCGGCGGCACTGTTTGGTGGATTCGCCGCCACCGGTGCCATCGCACGCACCGCCACCAACATCCGCCATGGCGGTAACAGCCCTCTCGCAGGCGTCTTCCATGTGATCACCGTCGTGATCGTGCTCGTTGCACTCGCGCCACTTGCTGCCGACGTACCGCTGGCCACACTGGCAGCGATCCTGTTCGTGGTCGCATACAACATGAGCGAGATCGGCCGCATCGCCCGCATCGCCAAACGTGCACCGCGTTCCGACGTCGCGGTCATGCTCATCACCATCGCGCTCACGATCTTCGCCGACATCGTCGTGGCTGTGGAGGTCGGCGTGATCCTCGCGCTCCTGAACTTCTTCCGTCGCATGACTGCGGCGGTGGGCGTGACGGAGGTCGACGACGATACTACTACCGGCATGAGTGTCGAGCAGGTCCCGGCCTTCAGAGATGTGCTCGTCTTCGCGATCGATGGACCGTTCTTCTTCGGTGCAGTGGACCAGTTCGAGTCGGCGCTCCTGCACACCAATACCGAGCCCAGGGCCGTGGTGGTGAGCATGGAGAAGGTGCCGTTCATCGACCTCACGGCACTCGCAAGCCTGCAGGCCACGATCGAACAACTCCATAAACATGAGATCACCGTAGCGCTGTGCTGTGCGAACACAGAGGTCGCAGCCCGCCTCGATAAGGCGGGCATCACCGATGGGCTCCCGCTTCCCGCGACCGCGACGCGAGCCGATGCGATACGCGTGGTGGGACAACGCATCGAGTAGAATGGCTATCTGGCCGCACTCCCTCGGCCAGACCACGTCCCCGACCGAAAGGAGCACCTCATGGCAAGCCTTAAGGGCACCCGCACCGAGCAGAACCTGCTGAAGTCCTTCGCCGGCGAGAGCCAGGCGCGTACGCGTTATGCCTACTTCTCGAGCGCCGCCAAGAAGGAGGGTTACGAGCAGATCGCAGCCATCTTCATGGAGACCGCCGAGAACGAGAAGGAACACGCCAAGGTCTTCTTCAAGTACCTTGAGGGCGGAATGGTGGAGATCACAGCCATGTATCCGGCTGGCGTCATCGGCACGACCGCCGAGAACCTGCTCGCCGCCGCCGATGGCGAGCACGAGGAGTGGGGCGAGCTCTACCCCGAATTCGCACAGATAGCCGACGAGGAGGGTCTCCCGGAGATCGCGCGCTCGTTCCGTGAGATCGCCGAGGTCGAAGAGGCCCACGAGGCCCGCTACCGCAAGCTGCTCAGCAACGTCGAGAACGGGACCGTCTTCAAGCGCGACACGGTCGTCCGCTGGAAATGCCGGAACTGCGGCTATATCCACGAGGGCACTGAGGCTCCCGAAGAATGCCCCGCATGCGCGCACCCACAGGCACACTACGAGATCTTCGTCGAGACGTACTAGTACCGTATCCGGGCCACACCCGTGAATACGGGTCCGGCCCGGATACGGGGAAGCATCCTCTGTCGTGCGCACGACGCACGACAGAGGATGCCCGGACACTCCACCCGCGCAGCTCTCATCCCGACTGGCAGAACGACTTGATGCCGACGGGCGAACCCGAGGGCGACACGACGTACTCCCCGCGCAGCAGACGAACGTACACCGTACGTCGCTCGTCACCTCCACGTGCGGGCGCTACGATGACTGCATGATCACACGACTGAAGAACAGACTGCCCGACATCGACCCGCTGTGGTTCGATGTCGGGCTTGCGCTCGGACTGACCGCCCTCGTGTTCCTCCAGTTGTGGCTCATGACCACGATCAGGCCCGAGCCGCTCCGGGGTGCGTTCATGCACGGACCTCGATTCATGCCGTCCGGGCAGAGCTGGATCGCCTACGCTCTGGTAGCTGCGAGCTTCCTGCCGCTCGCGATGCGCCGCAAAGCACCGTGGGGGGCGTTCGTGGCAAGCTGCACCGCAGCGATCGCCTACAATATCCTCATCCCCACCCCCGCGCCCACGATCCTCGCCCCGATGATCGCTATCTACTCGGTCACAGCACAGGCGAAGCAGCAGCGCACGGGAGCCATCGCAATGCTTGTAGCAGGCCTCGCTATCGCGGCCGGTCTCTTCGTCTTCTCGCCGAGCGTCCGCTGGGTCACCGAGGTCGTCGGCCCCATCGTGCTGCTCGCTGCGACAGCCCTTCTTGGTGCGGCGGAGGGCAATCGCCGAAAGTACATCGCCGAAGTGGAGCACCGCGCGCTCGAGGCGGAACGAACACGTGAAGAAGAAGCTCACCGCCGGGTGAACGAAGAGCGCATCCGCATCGCGCGCGATGTACACGACATCGTCGCGCATAGCCTCTCCATCGTCACAGTGCAGGCCAGCGCCGCTGCGGCGCTGCTTGACAGCTCCCCGGACCGGGCCCGCGAGTCCATCGAGAACGTACGCGCCACCGGCAAGCAGGCGCTCACCGAACTGCGCTCGATGCTCGACGTGCTGCGCACCACCGATGGCGCTCCACTCGCACCCGCAGCCGATCTCGCCAACGTCGACCAGCTCATCGCTCACGTGCGTGAAGCAGGGATCGACACCCGGCTCACGGTCGTCGGCGATCTCTCGACCGTGCCGGCATATGCGGGCGTCTCGGCATATCGGATCGTGCAAGAGGCACTCACCAACATCGTCCGTCATGCAGACGCCAGCAGAGCGCAGGTCACGATCGGCACGGGTTCGCGCGACCTTACTATCGAGATCACCGATGACGGCAAGGGCATAGACCCCGGAACGATCGACACGACCTCCTCCCATGGAATCCAGGGTATGCGTGAGCGCGTGGACGCGCTTGGCGGAACCTTCGAGCTTCTGCCTGCCGAGCAGACCGGCGTCTGCCTGAGAGTCACGATCCCACTGACAAGGAGCACGTCATGAGTATCCGCGTCCTTATAGCCGACGATCAGGCTCTCGTGCGCGCAGGCTTCCGGGTGCTTCTCGAGGCAGCGGATGACATCGAGGTCGTAGGCGAGGCAGAGAACGGTGAACAGGCCGTACGCCTGTCGGCAGCACTCACACCCGACGTCATCTTGATGGACATACGTATGCCGGAGATGGACGGCCTGGAGGCGACGCGCCGCCTGATTGCAGAAGGCGCCGGATACGTTCCGCGGGTCCTGATCCTCACCACCTTCGATGCCGACGAGTACGTCTACGAGGCGCTTCGTATCGGTGCGAGCGGCTTCTTACTGAAAGACACGGACCCCGCGCGGCTCATAGAGGGCATCCGCGTGGTGGCGAACGGCGATGCGCTCCTGTCTCCCGGTATCACGCGACGGCTCATCACCGAGTTCGCTGCGCGTCCCGAAGTACGTCGCGCGCGCCCCCGGGAACTCGAGTCCCTCACCGAACGGGAACATGAGATCCTCACGCTCGTAGCGGCGGGGCTATCCAACGATGAGATCGCCCAACGCCTGTTCATCAGCCCGGCGACATCCAAGACCCACGTATCGCGCGTGATGATGAAGCTGCATGCACGTGACAGGGCACAGCTTGTCGTCATGGCCTACGAGTCCGGGCTGGTCAAGCCCGGGGTGAACGACTAAGCCCTTCACACGATCTACACAGCCCGTACACCCGGAGTAGTACGCGGAGTCACACCGTATGCACGACGATGCGGCCCCCGCGTACGCTTATCTTCATAGGGAGAACATATCCCTGTGGAGGTGAAGCATGGCCCTGTCCAAAAAACTACGGCGCTATCGCGGTTGGATCGCTGCCGCGCTCCTGATCGCTGTAGCCGGAACCATATACACGATCACTCAGAACGCAGAAGACGAAGAAGCCCTCGTCACATACACGACGGAAGCAGCAACGACCGGAACGATATCGGTGACTGTCTCCGGCACTGGCAATCTCAAGTCAGGTGCCACCACCGAGGTCTGGCCGGATAGCGCAGGAACCGTGGCTGCAATCATGATCGAGGAGGGCTCCGAGGTCAGCACCGGAGGAGTGCTGTTCACGCTCGATGCGAGCGATGCCGAGGATGCCACCGCACGAGCCTACGCCTCATATCTCCAGGCGAAGCAAGGTGCGCTCAACGCTGAGTCACAACTCCTGAAGGCGAAGAGTGACCTGGAAGGTGTGGTCGAGCGAAGCGAGGCAGCCACCCCCACGGCCACCACAGACGATGTGGCCATCGCCAAGAAGAACGTCGAGGCCGCAGAGACGGGCCTGACCGCAGCCGAGGCGTCCAGATCCTCGGCTTACTCCGCATACGAGAACGCCAAGGCTGACGAGGGCGAGCTCGAAGTCGTCTCGCCCTGCTCGGGCGTCGTGTACTCGCTGGATATAGAAGTGGGCGACGATGTCTCCTCAGCCGGAGGTTCGTCCTCGCAGACGGCATCGACCACCGGGGTGGCCTCCGATGCGGTCAGCTCCTCCACTGCACCGGTCACCATAGCCGACGAGGACCCGCTGGTCGTCGTGCTCACCGTGAACGAGGTCGACCTCCCCGCCCTTGCTGTCGGTCAGCGAGCGGATGTGGAGTTCGATGCCCTGCCCGACCTGACCGCTACCGGCAAGGTGTCTGAGATATCCGAGGAGGGCTTGAACACACAGGGCGTCGTCACCTTCGACGTACACATCGCCCTCGATGTCATCGATGACGCACTGCGACCCGCGATGTCGGCCGCTGCGACCATCGTCACCGACGTCGCGAAGGACGCACTGCTGGTTCCGAACGCGGCCGTACAGTCCGATGGTGACGGTGGCTACTACGTCCAGATACTGGACCAGACCGGAACCCCCCAGAAGTCCACCGTCCAAGTAGGCCTCATGAGCGCGACGCAGACGCAGATCCTCTCGGGCATCTCAGAAGGCGACAAGGTCGTCACGCAGACTCTGGATAACTCAGACGAAACCGACAGTGGTGGCGGCTTCATGATGCCGGGCATGGGCGGCGGTCCGCGTGGCTAGCCCGGTCATCGAGGCAGTCGACCTGGAGAAGATCTACGAAGGAGCCGGCGCCAAGACCCACGCACTGCGTGGTGTCTCCTTCAGCATCGAAGAGGGCGAGTTTGCCGCGATCATGGGGCCGTCAGGCTCTGGTAAGTCCACACTCATGCATATCCTGGGATGCCTGGACGTGCCCACCAGCGGCACGTTCCGACTGGCGGGACGCGATGTGGCAGAGTTGGACCTCCATGAGCTCGCCGAGGTACGACGATCCACGGTCGGCTTCGTCTTCCAGGCGTTCAACCTGCTCCCGCGGGCGACCGTGATGCGTAACGTGGTGATGCCGATGCTCTATACACGTGTCGACCCGGAGGAGCGCAAGGAGCGCGCAGCTCAGGCGCTGCGCTCCGTCCAGCTGGATGAGGATCTGTGGACACACCGCTCCAACGAGCTCTCGGGCGGCCAGATGCAGCGCGTAGCCATCGCACGGGCGCTGGTCAACGACCCGTCGCTGATCCTCGCCGATGAGCCGACCGGCAACCTGGACACCGCAACTGGCGACTCGGTCATGGAGCTGTTCTCCCGGCTCAACGACGAAGGACGCACGATCGTGCTCATCACTCATGAGCCAGACATCGCTGCCCAGGCCAAACGTGTCATCCGCATCCAGGACGGCCTCATAAGCGAGGACGCCGTGCAGGCAAACGCCCACATCGTGCAGTACGGCGATGAAGCGGCCGGGAAGGATGGTGGTGCGTGATGCGTTTCGTCGACCTCATATCGGAGACCCTCCACTCTCTGACCTCGAACAAGGTCCGCAGCGGCCTGACCATCCTCGGCATAGTCGTGGGCATCGCGTCTGTCATCGCGATGCTTGCGCTGGGCGCGGGAAGCCAGGCATCCATCGAGGACTCGATCCAGTCGGCTGGCTCGAACCTGCTCACGATCTCCCCTTCATCTCCGGGAGGTCAGGGCAGCGGCTTCCGTATGTCAGCTAGCTCGGTCCAGTCACTGACACGCGAGGACGCAGACGCACTTGCAGAGCTAGGCCTCATCACCGGTGCCGCTCCATCCTCACAGGGTAACGCCCAACTCATCGCAGACGACATGAACGCCAACGCGCAGGTCCTTGGCGTGACGAACGACTACGCCGCAGTCAACGGACTGACGGTCGCAAATGGCGGCTTCATCACAGAACGCGACGACTCGGCCTACGCTCAGGTCGTCGTACTCGGCTCCACGCTTGCAGAAGACCTCTTCGGTATCGACATCGATCCCGTTGGTGAACAGGTCCGCTCGGGCAGCATGCTCCTCACTGTGGTGGGAGTGCTCGAAGAAAAGGGCGTTTCCGGCTTCACCAGCGTGGACTCTGCGGCGCTCATACCGCTCTCCACACAACAACGCTATGTGAGCGGCAACGACTACCTGTCCAGCATCACGCTCACCGTGATCGACGAGGAACAGATGACGACCGCCGAGGAGTCAGCGGAGCAGCTGCTGCTCTCGCGACACTCGATCTCGGATCCGGACTACGCGGACTTCCAGATCATGAACATGGCCGACATGCTGGACACGGTGTCGACAGTGGTCGATACGTTCACTGCGCTTCTCGCTGCGATCGCCAGCATCTCACTGCTGGTGGGCGGCATCGGCATCATGAACATGATGCTGACCACTGTCACCGAACGTACGAGAGAGATCGGGCTACGCAAGGCGATCGGGGCCGATGACAACATCATCTCCCTACAGTTCCTCGCCGAGTCGGTCGTCCTCACGTTCGTGGGTGGCATCATCGGCATCGCTCTAGGCTGGCTGATCGCCGCTCTTGGCGGTGGACTGCTGGGCATCAACGCCATCCTGACCGTCAACGCCATCGCGCTCGCCGTGGGCGTATGCGCATTCATCGGCGTGGTGTTCGGCTACTATCCCGCGCGACGCGCGGCCAAGCTGAGCCCCATCGAAGCCCTGAGATACCAGTAGAAGATCAAAGGAGACTCTCATGAAGAAAGTGGCACTGATCGTCGCGGCTGTTGCGCTGGTGGCCGGAGCGTTTTGGGGAGGCACGCTCTACTCGAGTTCGAGTCAGAGCACCCCCGGGATCGGCCCCGGAGTCGGCTCCCGAGGTACCGGCGGGCCCATGGCGGATATGACAGACGAGGAACGTGCAGCAGTCCAGAGCATGACGGAGGAGGAGCGCGCAGCGTTTCTCGAGGAGAAGGGCGTCGACGTGAGTGCGATGCCTAACGGCGGCATGGCCGGAGGACCCGCACGCGGCGGCCTGCTCGAGGGCGAGATCATCGAGGTGGCAAGCGACACGATCACCGTAGCGCTCACGCAGGGCGGCTCGCAGACGATCTACTACGACGACACGACCGTGATGGCATATGCCGACGGCGCCACCGAGATGGCCGCAGGCTCCAGCGTTCTGTTGTTCTCGCAGTCCGAGACCGACGGCGTGACCACGGCTCAGGTGATAGTCGTCGAGTAGCGACGTCTCCCGCCAGCCAGAGCGGTCTGCCGATAGAGGGTGACCTCAGGCATTCGATTTGCGAAGCTCGAGTGCCTGCTCATCTTCTATCGGCAGATCCGGATGCGTTAGTGGCGCTTCGCCTTCTTGCGCTCGTTATCGGTGAGCAGTCGCTTCCGCAGCCGAATGCTCTTGGGCGTGATCTCGACAAGCTCATCGTCCTCGATGTATTCGAGCGACTCCTCGAGTGTGAACCTGATCGGCGGAGCAAGGACTATCCCCTTGTCCGCCGAAGCGGCACGCATGTTGGTGAGCTGCTTCGCCTTGGCCACGTTCACCACCAGATCGCTGTCCTTGGAGCTCTCGCCGACGATCATGCCCTCGTAGCACACCTCGGCCGGACCGATGAAGAGCCGACCACGCTGCTGCAGCGCGTCGAGTGCATAGGCTGCCGACTTATCATTGGACATCGCGATGAGCGAACCGTTGATGCGGCCACCGATGTCACCCTGGTACTGCCCATACTCGATGAAGTGATGGAAGAGTGTGGCTTCCCCGCGTGTAGCGTTCAGGATACGGGTACGTAGACCCATGACGCCACGGGTGGCGATCTTGAACTCGAGGTGCACCATCTCGTCACGCTGGATCATATCGGTCATCTCGCCACCACGGCTGCCGAATATCTCGATGACCTTACCGGCGTACACGCTCGGCACGTCCACGACCGCCTGCTCGATCGGCTCGAGCTTCTTCTTGCCCTCATGCCTGATGATCACCTGAGGGCGGCCTACCTGGAACTCATAGCCCTCACGTCGCATGGTCTCCATCAGTACCGACAGGTGCAGGACACCGCGACCGGCGACCTCCATGCCACTCTTGTCCTCGTTCTCGGTTATGCGCATCGAGATGTTGGACTCGGCCTCCCTGAGGAGCCGCTCTTTGATCTGACGACCACCGACGATGGTCCCTTCGCGACCCACGAGCGGACTCGTGGATGCGGCGAAGACGATCGACATCGTCGGCTCTTCCACGTGGATCGGATCGAGCACGATCGGCTCAAGGCGGCTGGTGAACATGTCACCGATATCGGCATCGTCCACGCCGACAACGGCAACGATGTCGCCCGCATGCGCTAGCTGCGCCTCGACGCGCCCCAGCGCCTCGAAGATGAACAGTTGCTTGACGGTCGCCTGGTAGCGGCTGCCGTCGTTCTTGACGACGAGGATCTTCTCGCCGGAGTGCATCGTCCCGCTGGACAGACGACCGATCCCGATACGACCGACGTATTCCGAGTGGTCGATCGTGCAGACCTGCATGGCCACCGGGCCGTCCAGGTCGACGTCAGGACACGGTACGTGCTCAACGATGGCGTCGAGGAGCGGCACCATGTCCATGTTGCCGTCATCCGGATCCAGGCGTGCGTAGCCGTTCACCGCACTGGTGTAGATGATCGGGAAGTCCAGCTGCTCGTCATCAGCACCAAGATCCACCATAAGATCGAAGACATCACCGATCACCTCGAGGGGCCGTGCACCCTTGCGATCGATCTTGTTCACCACGACCAAAGGCTTGAGGCCATGCTCGAGCGCATGACGCAGTACGAAACGCGTCTGCGGCATCGGGCCGTCGAACGCGTCGACGATAAGCAGACAGCCATCGGCCATCTTAAGGACGCGCTCCACTTCACCGCCGAAGTCGGCGTGACCCGGCGTGTCGATGACGTTGATCTTGATGTCGCCGTAGCGGACGGAGATGTTCTTCGCGAGGATCGTGATACCGCGCTCACGCTCCTGATCGTTGGAGTCGAGCACCTGGTCCATGACCTCTTGATTGTCGCGGAAGACATGCGTGGACTGCAGTAGCCGATCGACCATGGTGGTCTTGCCGTGATCGACGTGGGCGATGATGGCGATATTGCGGATGTTCTTAGCGCGCATGAGGTCTCATGTCTCCAAAGGATCGTCGTAAGAAGCGGTATAGGGTACCACGTCGAGGGGATACAGCGCACGCCGGACGGGTGTCTTGACGTCGACACTGGCATCTTTTATACTGACTAGTCAGTTCATCTTAGAAGCATCATACCCCTTGAAAGGAGCCGAACATCCCCATGACCTCGCTACACATCGCGCACACGGAGTGGGAGCGCGTGACCTCGAGCCGTCTGTTCAGGATCGGCATCGCGGTCATCGTGCTGATACCACTTCTCTACGGTGCGCTATATCTCTGGGCCTTTTGGGACCCATACGGCAACCTCGACCAGATCCCGGTAGCAATCGTGAACCTCGACGAGCCCCAGGAGATCGACGGTACGACCCTGAGTGCCGGAAAAGACCTGACCGACGAGCTGCTCGACAGCGATACGCTCGGGTGGGTCACCACGTCATCCGACGAGGCGGCCGCAGGACTCGAAGATGGAACGTACAGTGCAGCACTCACCATCCCTGCAGACTTTTCTACCGATCTAGGCACCGCCGACAGCGACTCACCGCACGCCGCGCACCTCGACGTCCAGGAGCGTGAGTACGCCAGTATGATCGGCTCTCAGGTCGAGGACCGTGTGTTCACCGAAGTGCGCACCACTCTCGCCGAGAGCACGACCCGCGCGTATCTCGACACCATGCTCATCGGCTTCTCGGACCTCCATGGATCGCTCGCCGAGGCATCTCTCGGTGCCGATGACCTGGCAGCAGGCATCGCCGAGGCTGCCGACGGCGCGAGCCAGGTGGCCGAAGGTGCGACGTCCGCGCTACAGGGCTCCACTAAGCTCTCGGGTGCACTCGATCAGCTTGCCGATGGTGCGGTCCTAGCGAGCACAGGCGGCGCTCGCCTCGCTGCCGGTGCAAGCACGCTCGACAGTGGACTTGCATCAGCCGATGCCGGAGCACAGTCGCTGGCAGGCGCCAACCAGCAGATCGCTGACGGCGCATCGAAGCTCTTCTCGAGTACCGGTGAACTCGCCGCCGGTGCAAGCGCGCTCGACAGTGGACTTGCATCAGCCGATGCCGGAGCACAGTCGCTGGCAGGCGCCAACCAGCAGATCGCTGACGGCACATCGAAGCTCTCCTCCGGTATCGATCAGCTTGCTGCAGGCGGCGCACAAGCGATGGCCGGCGCATCGGCAACCGAGGGATTCCTGAGCGCGTACGCCACTGAGCACCCTGAGGCACTGGCCGACGTGAACTTCGCGACCGCGCTCGCGGCCGCGAAACAGACGCGTGCAGGTATCTCTACGCTCGCGGAAAACCTCGACTCGGCTAAAGCCTCAGCGCAGTCGCTCGCAGATGGCGCGTCACAGGCAGCTCTGGGATCCTCATCTCTGGCAGACGGTATTGCCGACGCTCACAAAGGCTCGGCCAGCCTCGTCTCAGGAGCACAGGAGCTCGCCGATGGGACCGGGACACTCGCTGACGGCGCATCACAGGCAGCCCTGGGATCCTCATCCCTGGCAGACGGCATCACATACGCTCATGAAGGCTCCACCAGCCTCGTCTCAGGAGCACAGGATCTCGCCGATGGGACCGGGACACTCGCTGACGGCACCGTACTGGCGGCGAGCGGCGCACAGAGCCTTACCACAGGACTCGACACCCTGAACGACGGTGCGGAAAGCCTTGCTGAGGGCCTCGTGCCTGCCGTTTCCGGCTCGCGCGAACTCGCCGACGGCATCTCTGAAGGTGCATCCGAAGTGCCGGACATGACCGACGCTGAGCGGGAAGCCAACGCCGAGATGATGGCCTCGCCTGTCGAACTCGACTCTGTGGCGATCGGCGAGATACCCAACTACGGCACCGGCTTCTCCCCCTACTTCATCCCGCTAGCGCTGTGGGTGGGCGCGCTCATCGCGTACTTCCTACTCGCGCCACTGCCCGAGAAGGGCGTCCGTGAAGGCAGGAGCCCGATCGCTACCGCGCTCGGTGGGTACTGGCCAGCTGCGACGATCGGTGTCGCCCAGGCGCTCGTGCTCGTCTTCGTCCTCCGAACGGCACTCGGACTCGATGCCGCCGCGGTACCCGAGCTCTACCTCTTCACTATCCTTATAGCACTCGCATTCGTTGCAGTGCTCCAGTGGGTGAACGCCATGTTCGGCGTGCCGGGTAAGCTCTTCGCCATCATCATACTCATGCTGCAGCTGACCTCATCGGCAGGCACGTTCCCGATCGAGATGCTCCCTGGCTTCTTCCGCACCATCAACCCCTATCTACCGATGACTTACGCTGTCGATGGACTGCGCCATGCGATCTCTAGCGGTAACATGACAGCTCTTGCTCATGACGCATGGATACTGGGTGCGTTCTCAGTCGGTGCCCTACTTCTCACATCGGTCACCGCGATCATGGCCCGTGGATGGGACTCGGCCCGACTCAGGCCCGCGCTCGAACTCTAAGCGGCTCCTGGCGTCGGGGTGCCGATCGGCGTCCCGACGCCAGGAAGCGCGGCTCGGTTAGAATCAACCCAGCCTTGAAAGGAGCGAGCGTGTCTGACCGAACCGACAAGACGAAGACCCAACTCTTCCAGGCCGCCCTGCAGCTGATCTCCGAGCAGGGCTTCGCTGGCACCACGGTGGACAAGATCGTCGAGCACGCAGGCGTGTCCAAGGGCACGGTCTACTACCACTTCAAGGGCAAAGCCGAGCTTGTGGAGGCGCTCATCGACTCCGAGCTCGAGCCGCTCGCCGAGCGATTCGCCGCGGTGGTCCTCGCGTCGACAGACCCACTCGATCGCGTGATGGCGTTCGTACGCACAGAACTCGAGTGGATACGCGATAACCGCGAGTTCGCCAAGATCCTCGTGACGGAGTTGTGGCGCGAAGACCGGGTCTGGCGAGAAAGCCTTGTGATGTTGCGCGGTCGTATCCTCGCGCATATCGCAGATGCGATCCTCGATGGACGCGAGTCGGGCGCTTTTCCTGCCGACATAGACCCCGACTTCGCCGCGTCGGCCCTGTTCGGCATGACTGCTACGACCGCGCTCGACTGGCTCGTCTTCTATCCCGAGCAGCCGGTCGAACACATCGCCGGACAGATCGCCGCGCTCGCCGCACGCGCTGTGCGCGTCTAGAGAGAAACGACTCCCGGCCCGTCGAACACAGAGGGAGCCGCCGGGTCGCATCCCGGGGCGTTCGCCTGTACTACCATCATTGCGAGGAGCATGTCGACGTGCATCCTGCGAACCGTCACATCACCCCGCGCCACATCGTCTGTAGTGGCATACTGTCTCCATGCCTAACGTGCCCGATACCGCCACCCGCCTGACCGGCGACACATACGTCGTGTCGGGACTGACGAACGCCGGCCTCATCGCCGGGCTCGGCATCGACACGTCTGAGAACGAGGCCGCCTACACAGACGTCCCACTCGAGCTGCTCGCCATCACGCACGGACATGCCGATCACTTCTCGATCGCACATCTGCTTCGCGCTGCCGGCGTACGCGTGATCGCGCCTCGCGACGACGCCGCAATGGTGGAGAACCCCGATATCAACATCCGCGGGATGTTCAGCTGGGCCAAACCAAGCGACAAGATGACCACCAAGCTCTTTCGAGGAGTCGGCTGTGCAGTGGATGGCCTTGTCGAGGACTTCAACGACCCACGCGCGACGGCGATCCCACTCCCCGGACACACACTCGGCCATCACGGGTTCCTTACCGCCGACGGCGTGCTCTTCACTGGCGACTCTCTCTACCTGCGAGAACTCTGGAAGCAGCACCCGCTACCGTACGCGATCGACCCGGGCATGGTAGTGGCCTCGCTCGAGCTCATCCGCACGATCGACTGCGACTGGATCGTACCCTCGCATGGACGCCCGGTACCCCGTGATGAGGCCATAGAGCACATCGATTTTCACATCATGCAGGTGCATCGCACCGCCGAGCTACTTCTGGAAGGACTGCATGATGGCCTGACCACCGAGGACGCCGTGGCTTTCATCTCGCGCGAGCTCGGTCTCGCGGAGAGCCCTGCGGTCTACTGGCTCGCCGTGACCGACGTGAAGGGATATCTCGGCGAGCTGCTCGACCGGGGGCTCATCGAGTTCTCAGTGCGAGATCACGCGGGGTGGTGGCAGACGGTCGCCCGACCGACTCACTCCTCTCACGCCTAGAGGTCGCAACGCTCTACATCGCATGCGAGTGGACGCATCGCTTCGATCATCTCGGCGGTCCCCAACACATGAAGCTCATCGTCCCCCGCAAGCAAGGTGGTACCGGTAGGGATGAAGTACCAGCCCTCCCGTCGCATGAGGACCACGAGCGGCATACCCGGACCACCGACATCGAGTAGTCGCTTCTTGTCGGCAAACGATCCGGACTTCACGTGAAGACGCGTGATCATCATGCCCATTGCTGCGGCAGCATCGATCTCGATCGGGAGTCGTTCGCGGCTCTCCATGGGAGCGTCCACCTTGAGCAGGCGCGCCATCCATCCGGCCGTCGGACCCTGGATCAAGACCGAGAACACGACCACGAAGAACACCGTGTTGAAGATCGACCCCGCCGTCTCAAGCCCCGCGACCATAGGGAAGGTGGCAAGGATGATCGGTGCGGCGCCCCGGAGTCCTACCCATGAGACCATGAGCCGCTTGCGATACGAGAAGTCAGATCCGGTCATGAGCAGCATCACCGCTACCGGCCGCGCCACGAACATGAGCAGCGCCGCGATAGCGAGTCCTGGTACAGCGTGGCCGAGTAGCTCGGATGGGGAGACCAAGAGGCCGAGTATAAGGAACATCACTATCTGCATCAGCCAGGCGACGCCCTCATGGAAGCGCAGCAGGCTCCGACGATGGGCGAAAATGCGGCCCGCCATCGCAAGTCCGGCCGTATAGACCGCCATAAAACCACTCGCGCCTATCACCTCGGCTATCCCGAACACGACTCCGGCAGCAGCAAGCGTGAGCACCGGATAGAGGCCATCGTGCTCGAGGTCGATGCGGTTCAGTATCCGAACGATCAGAAGACCCGAGAACCACCCGATCGCGGCGCCGCCCACGAGCTTGAGTGCAAAGCTCAGGGGGACGAGGACCCCTGTCGGAGCGTCACCCATGGCGAATGCGATCAGTGTCACCGTGAGGAAGACGGCGGTCGGGTCGTTGCTCGACGACTCGAACTCGATGAGCGTGCGAAGCCGTGGGGGTAGTCCGACATCGCGAGAGCGGAGGACCGAGAAGACCGCAGCCGCGTCGGTGGACGACAGGATGGCTCCGAGTAAGAGACTGTCGATGAGCGGCAGGTCGAGAACGAAGACGGAGAACGCGCCCACCAGACCGGCGGTAAGCATGACCCCCACGGTCGCGAGCAGAGTACCCCTGACGACAACGGTCCGTGAAAGGTTCTTGAGGTCGGTCTGCAGGCCGCCGTCGAAGAGGATCAGGAACAGCGCGACCGAACCGATCGCCATGGCCATGGCCGGGTTATCGAACGGGATGCCACCAGGGCCCTCCGAACCAGCGAGCATGCCGGTCACGAGGAAGAGCAGCAAGGCGGGAATGCCAAAGCGGGACGAGAGCTTGCTCGCCAGTACGCCCGCCGCCAAAAGCGTTGCAGCTACGAGTATAAGCGTCGCGATGGTGCCGTTGATGGCGCTCCCCTTACAGGAAGATCGTCGAGATCATCGGTTCGTGTCCTTTTGGAAGTAGCACGGCGAACTGCACGCACGGATGTCCTTCCGAGAATAGAGTACCCCACCGCCAAACGATTGCCCCGGTACCTATGCCACCCGTTTGGCGCGGACCTTGCACGGTGCTACCCTGTGAGAGTTCACCCATCCGCCTCGCCGGCACGGGGCTGCATCCATCGCTCCACAGGGAGGCACATCTTATGGCACACGTCCGCTCACTCTTCTTCGACGGCCCGGCTTCCGAGGCTGAGAACAAGGCGCTCAAGTGCGCAGAGCTCGGCCGACCGAGCGATATCATATGGAACATCACCAACCGCTGCAATCTGCGCTGCACCCACTGCTATATGTCTGCCGATGCGCACGTACTCCCCGATGAGCTGTCGGATGAAGAGACTATAGACGTCGTGCGCCGTATGGGCGAAGCGGGGGTACCGGTCGTGTTCCTCTCCGGTGGCGAGCCGATGATGCGCCCGAACTTCTGGGATATCCTGGCTGAGGTCAACAAGCAGGGTGTGCGCCCCACGATCTCCACCAACTGCACGATGATCGATGAAGCGGCAGCCAAACGCCTCAAGGAGTACGGCGTCCGCTGGATCGCCACATCCATGTACGGTCCTGCCGACTTCCATGACGAGATGGTGGGAGTCCCCGGGACACATGCACGCGTGCTGCGTGCGATCACGGCACTCCGTGCCGAGAACGTGGGTGTGGTACTCAAGACCGCGCTCTCCGTAGACACCTGGCCGTACATCTTCGACATCATCCAGATGGCCAAAGATCGCGACTGCGGCATGATCTATATCTGCGACCTCATCACCTCAGGCCGCAGTGAAGGCGAGGATGACGCCCGGGTGACGGTGGAACAGTGGCGCGAACTCGCCGACTTCATCGTCGAGGACATGATGGATCCAGACCTCCAGTTCGAGTACGACGTGGGCGCACTCCCCTCGGTCATCCCCTACATCGCCGAGCGTTTCATCGAGCGCGGTGTGGATGTGAGCAAGGGCCTCGAGCGGCTCAAGATAATGAGCGCATGCCCGGTCGGCAAGGGCCACATGAACCTCAGCTCTGAAGGCAACATCATGCCCTGTCAGTTCGCGCAGGACTGGATCGTGGGCAACATCCGCGAGATGAGCTTCGCCGAGGCTACCGAAAAGCTCTATCAGATCGACTTGCAGGAAGCAGAGGGCATGTGCGCCCCGGAGAACTGCGAGTACTCGCGCATCTGTCGCGGCTGCCACGCGAAGGCCTGGCAGCGTGAAGGCAACTATATGGCCGAGGATCGTACCTGCATCCTGCACCCCGAGCGGGTACGCAGCATCCCGGTGGAGCGCCGTGAAGGCCCCTCTCCCGCAGCGCCATGTATGGCCCCCGGCGGTTGCGGATAGCCGCAAATAGCCGCAACGTAACCGAATCCTCCACTCACGCAGCGCTCTCGGTATGATTCCTGCGAACACTCCCTACTGATTATCCGGGCGTTCCAGTATCTCGGGAAGGGTCTTCTGCGTTGTCAGTAGCGAAGAGACAGCAATCGACCGACCTGGACCGGCGACATCTGACGCGCACGGTGCGTCGAGCCTGCGAAGGCGATGCGAAAGCGTTCGGACGGCTGTACGACGAGTACGCCGATCGGGTCTACGCATTCGCCCGTTCGCGGGTCGACTCGGCCCACGACGCTGAAGATGTGACCGCAACGGTCTTCCTGAAAGCATGGGAGGCAATCGGCAGCTACGACGACCGGGGACTCCCGTTCTCGGCGTGGCTGTTCCGGATTGCGCGGAACGCCGTCATCGACGAGTACCGACGCAAGGCGCACCGCCCGATCCCGACAGAAGACCCTCCCGAGACAGGAAGTACCGCCGAGCCAGCCGACGTCGCTACGATCGCAGCAGCCGACGGGGAACAGGTTCGGACATGTGTACGGATGCTGACCGACGAACAGGCAGCGGTGATAGCGATGCGGTTCTGGTGGGACATGAGCATCAAGGAAACCGCCGACACGCTCGGCAAGAACGAGAACGCCATCAAGGCCCTCCAGCATCGGGCGATCAGAACACTCGCCCGTCTACTTCAAGAAGGCGAACACGATGGTGCGTGACAACGATCTCATCACAGACGACCTCGCTGAGGTGCTCGGTAAGGCTGCCGAGCCGCTGAATGGATCTGCGCGCATGCGGATCCGCGAACGCGTGATGGCCGAAGTCCACACGGGCAACCGCAGCAGGCTCTTCATGCTCGCCTCCCATCGTTTCGCGGCAGCCATGACGGCGATCGCCATGCTTGGCGGCGGCGTCGCATACGCGACGGAGCGCTCACTCCCTGGTGCCCCGCTCTATGGCCTTAAGATCGCAGCGGAGAACGCCGCTGTCGCAGTCCTCCCACCCGGCAAGCTGGAGAATCGTCTGCTGGTGACCATCGCTGCGCGTCGTGCAGGTGAGACTGCGGGCCTCGCCCGCAGAGGCTCAGAACCAAAGGTCTTAGACGACTCCCTCGGCATGCTGCGTGAAGCGATTCGCCAGGCGACGCCCGCTGAGGGCACGCTCGGTGAAGACGAGGCTGTCCGAATCCGCGAACGCGGCTCCGACGCACCCACGCGCACACGTGAGGCGATCGATGAGGCTGTGTCCACTCCCATGAGACAAACGACGCCAGCCGATGAAGGCACGGGTGGTCGGGACGGCAAGAACGACCAGCCGCAAACGGGCGACAGCGCAGATGGCCCCAAGGCGGACATCGGCACCCAGCCCGGTACTGCCGACAGACTTGACCCTGCACAACAGGACACCGCCGAGCCGAACGCGACGGAGCAGTCACGCGAGATGAACGGAAACCCGGGGCTTCGATAGACATGTACCCCATTGCGATGGGAGCCGCAAAATCAGCCTGCTTCTGGCCGTAACCATCCGGCGGTCGACCACGTTCCTGTGAGTATGCCACCCGTCAGCCCAAAGGAAGGTGTACTCCATGAAACGGTGGACTCTCATGATAGTAGCGATGGCGTCAGCGTTCGCGTTGATCGCCACCCCGGCGCTAGCTGCGGATCAGGTGCGAAGCCAGACGCAGACCCAGACCCAGGATAAGCTCCAGGACGGAACGTGCGGCGACTGTGACCAGCTCCAGTTGCGTACCGGCGATCAGACCCAGACACGACTACAGGAGTGCGATCCGGTACAGGCTCGGACGCAGACCAAGGCACAGGTCCAGACGCAAGACTGCGACCCGGCACAGACTCAAGCTCAGACACAGACCAAGACAGCGACACAGCTGCAGGCCAGGACCCAGACTCAGATCGGTGAGTCGGATGCAACCGATACCTCTGAGTGGGCCCAGAAGGTCGTACGCTTCCAGAAGAAGCACTCCAAGCAGCACGCCAAGTGCGCGCACATCATCACCAGCAGTGACTGAAATCGATTCCCCCCGAGATCAGTCCCGCCGGAAAGGCACCCGCTCTGCGGGTGCCTTTCTGCATCTATGACCGTTCCGGGTCCGGAAAATGGCAGCACCCATCTGATTAGGCTCAGCGAGCCTGCCCCACACTTTTCCCTGCAGCATATGCATCAGCCACCTTCTCACCGACGCGCCGATACTCCCGACTCCCCGCGATATAGACGAGTGGGTCGAGTGCAGCCACGTCCACCATCGAGCCCGCCGAGTCCAACACCGACTCATCGGCGTGACTCTCGACGACCTCGGCCACCAGCAACACGTGACTGCCCAGCGGGATCTCCTGCGCCACACGGCACTCCAGCTGATACGGACACTCGACGATGCGCGGTGCTGCGACCTCATCGGATGGTTCGAGCGTCCACCCGCTCCCCGCGAACTTATCTGTGGTGCGACCTGTCGTGATACCGAAATAGTCGACCACAGCCGCGTCGGCAGCCCTCGGCGTATTGATCGTGAGCGTGCCTGAGGAGCGGATCAGCTCGAGCGTGTAGCGGCTCTCCCGCATCGCAAGCGCGACTCGTGGTGGATCCGTCGCGCAGATGCCGATCCAGGCCACCGCACACGCATCCGCCCGTTCCATCGTCCCGCCACAGACAAGCGGCACCGGCATAGGATAGAGCCGATCACTCGGTCCAAGTCGCTTCTTCATCGCTCCTCCAGAGTATGCAGGCCCTCCGGCCACACGCGCCCGAGGTCATCCGGTGTACGACTCCGAGTATACCGCCCGTAAAGGCACGTTCTCGTGTAGCGCTACTTGACACGGTACCCCCATGAACAGACACTCATGCGTGCCGAACGACGACCCACACCTCACGTGCCCGCCGGGTCGATATGCTCTTCGAGAGACGGGAAATCCATGGCTACGATGCGCGAACGCGTTGAAGCAGCACTCGGTACGTATGTGGGCGATACGGTGGCCGACACCTGCGTGCGCGGCACAGCGCTGTCGCTCGGGAAGTCCGCTGATGACTTGACCGAGGCCGACCTTCCTGCGCTGGAGTCCAGCATCCGCCGCCTGCTCGGACCTATAGCACCGTCCAGCGTGATCGATGACCTACTCACGAAGATCCAGAAGGGGTTCTGATGGCAACTGAGTCGGTACCCGCCGCCCGGAAAAACAGTGTCATGGCCCCGGCGACCTACGTGGGGGCAGGTGTGCTCGTCGGCCTCACGGCTATCTACTGGTTCTTGAGCACTCAGATGTACGCCGATGTGCTCGGCGACACTGCATACGCCATGTCGTACTGGTTCGGGACGCTCCTGCAGATCGTCTTCGCCGTGGTGATCGTCACCATCGCACTCCGTATCGGGCTGGACCAGGGAGTCGGCAAACAGTGGCTCTTCGTGGGCATGGGCGTTGCCGCCTTCGCCATCGGCGACATCATCTGGACCGTGCTCGAACTCCACATGGGTCTGGACCCGTACCCGAGCCTGGCCGATCCGTTCTATGTGCTCCAGTACGTGTTCTTCATGACCGCGATCGTCCTGGCGATCCGCTCGTACCAGCACCTGACACCGATACGCACGCCGGTCATCATCGCTGCCGCTATCGCGATCATCCTCGGCATCGTGGTGTATGCCGCACTCCTCGCGCCGCACATCTTCCCTGCTGGCATTGCGGAACTCGGCTTCTGGGGCCTCGTGGTGAGCACACTCTACCCGCTCGGTGACGTGTTCTTCATCCTGGCGCCTGCGCTTGCCCTTGCGCTCATCATCCGCCAGCTCGGTGCCGGACGACTCGGCTGGCCGTGGTGGGTCATCGTGGTCGGGGCCGTCGTCTACTCCTTCACCGATGCCTTCTACTCGTACGCCGACTGGTCTGGCCTGGGCCTGACCGTGACACTCGACATGGGCTGGGCCGTTGCAAACCTCATGTTCGCGCTTGCCGCCCTGGTCGCTCGCGACGTCTACCGCGTCCGCTAGTATCCGAACGGAGACCGGATCTACTCGACCCGGCCTCCGTGCACGTACACGATCGGCTCGCGGGGGTAAGGGGAAAGGACACACGGTCCGCCTCCTGCGCGACTGCGCGTCGACCTCCGTAGGCCCGGGTCACACACTCCGCTGCATACCGAGCGACAGTGCCGCCTCTGTCATAAGCTCTTCGATGCGCGCCGCTGTCAGATGCCGTGTCTCCATCACGATATGCTTGGCGTCGTACTGGCTCCAGTCGTCTGTGAGTATGCGCAGCCCAAGCTCGTCGGCCTTCTCGGCGAACATCGTGCCCGGATACGGCGTCGTGTACGAGACCAGCAACTGACCGCCCGCATCCTTCACATCCCTCATGAACGCGAACGTCTCGGCCAGCGTATCCTCTGTGTCCTCCGGGAACGGCACCATGAACGAGCAGGCGACGCTGATACCAGCCGTCACCGCATGGCGCACCGCCTCAAGAGCCGTGTCCTTCTTGATACCTTTCACCGAGTCCAGGATCTCCTGAGCACCGGACTCGATTCCGTACTGGATGCTGGTGAAGCCCACCTCGGCCATCCTCTGCAACATGGCCTCATCAACGCAGTCCACGCGCGTGGCGCATCCCCAGCTGACCCCGCCCTCATAGGCAGCAAGGGCGTCGAGCAACTCACCGAACCATCTACGGTTCACCGTCAGGATGTCATCGGCCAGGAAGATGTGTCCCGCACCATAGGTGGATACGACCTCGTCGACTTCGAGCATGATGTCTTCTACCGTTCGAGGACGACGCCTCCCACCCCATAACGCGGATGCCGAGCAGAACGGACAACGGTACGGACATCCGCCCCGTGCGGTGAGTATGTTGAGTGCGTCTTCGTAGAACTCGAGAGAGAGCAGGTGCCGCGCCGGACGCCCTATCTCGCTGACATCGAGCGGTGGGCGCGGCGGGTTCAGCACGGGCACGCCCCGCACCTTGTGCCCCAGGCCGACTACCGCTTCGATGTCCTCGGCCAAAGCGCCGCGCTCGATAGCGGCGACCAGTTCCACCGCCGTCCGCTCCCCCTCGCCCACGACGATATAGTCCAGATCGGGCTCAGCCAGCGCATCCAGACGAACGATACTCACGTGCGGTCCGCCGACCATCACGGGGGTCCCGGAATCGCGTTTTTTGACTTGCCGGGCGATCGCTAACGCATTGGGATACGTCTCTGTGTGTGTGGAGATCCCCACCACATCGGGAGAGAAGCGGTTGAGCGTCGCCTTCAGTCGGGTCGGGTTCAGACCGGTCAGGTTCAGATCGACCACCTCGACGACATGGCCCGCGTCCAGAAGATGCTGTGCCACATATGCAAGACCGAGGGGTGGCGACAGACGCGCATGTGGCGTGACCATCGTGACCGGTGCTCCGATGGGCAGTACTCGCATCCTTGCGCCACCTCTCCGTCCGCCTAAGAAGCAGTGGCCGCCGAGCCCCAACCGGGAGCCCGACGGCCACTGGGTCACATACGCCTAAGCCTGCCCGTCAGATACGGTTGCCAGCAACTCCTCGCACTGCCCGATCCTCTCTGCCAGCAGTGCCTTGAAATCCGGCACAAGAAACCCGTACGCCTTGCGGGTTGCGATGAGCTCATCAAGAGCAGACGCAAGCTCCGTGTCGCCGAACTTCTCGGCGATCCACTGCGACAGACGCGCCGGGTCGACATAGTTAACAGTCGCCCGCATATTACCGTGATCCGTTGCACTTCCGTCGTGCACGACGAGGAACCTCTCTGCTTCCTCAAGGCTGAAAAGCCGTACCACCCTTGTTCCAGCCATAGGTGTCAGGATGCCAGCTTCAAGAGCATCGTCTGGCTCAAGGTGGCGCATGAGCCGCCCGGCAGCATCGCCGTCGATAGCACTCAGAAGCGCGTCACTCATACCGATCCACCCAGTTTCCCGGCCTTCTCGAGCTCTTCGGCCACGTTGGCCAGGTCGAGCTCTTCGAGCGTCGCACGCGTCGGCCATCCGGATGCGGGATCCCAGCCTTCGAGCTCGAAGAACCGCGTTTTCCACTCTTCACACTTATCGCGATCGAGAATACGACCGGCCACGCTCTTGTAGGACCACTCGTTGTTCTCAAACACCGGCATCGTGTAAGGAGCTTCGTAAGTGGTCGTACCGGGCTGTGCTCCCGTGGTGTAGATATACTCGGCGAACTTCTCGACATCGCGGTGGCGACCCTGAAGGATCCAGATCGCACGATCGAGGTTCCAGATCCTGCGCCCGATCTCCATGCCTTCCTCGAAGGTCATGCCTTTGCCGGTAACGGCGTTT
This sequence comes from Coriobacteriia bacterium, assembly GCA_034007245.1. GTDB lineage: Bacteria > Actinomycetota > Coriobacteriia > Anaerosomatales > Anaerosomataceae > Anaerosoma. The sequence continues at coordinate 24,532 of JAVERH010000012.1, forward strand.
ATGAACCTGATCTCGCCCTCGGGCGTCATACCTTCGCTGTCAGGACCATAGGGGTTCACCATATCCGCCCATGCCCAGTCGCAGAAACCGATCGACTGCTTGAAGAACCTCGTGTAGTGGCGATGCCACGCAACAGTCTTAGCCATAGCCTCGGAGTAGATGCCTTCGTCACTGTAGTCGACCATCATCGGGTCGTTGTACGGTACGGTCTTCTTGGCGAAGATCTCGGAGAGCCGCTTCGCGCTTACCGCAGTCTCCTTGCCTTCGAGGCCGTTGATGGTAGGCGTCCAGTACACGTGCCAGTTGAAGTCGTGCTCGTTGATATCTCGCTCGCCGATCAGTGAGCCATAGCCCCACTCAACCTCGGTACGCGCGTCATAATGATGCGGAAGACCATACTCCTGCAGCGGGAGGATTCCGCTTGCGGTGTCCATCTCGAGTCGGCCCCACGCCTTGGCTGCCTGAGAGATGCCCTTGCAGAGCTCGGCGCCGATATCTGTCTGGTTGACGATGCAGCCGATGAACGCCTCAGCCCACTCGGCGGAGCCGAACTTATCAAACGGCAGATCCGAATGGATCTCTTTTCCTTTGCCCATGATGCCCGCGTTGTACAGCTGCTCGATCCAGAGTACGGCTGCCTCTACGGCGAAGGCGTTGACGCCTGCAAGCTGGACCGCGTCGGCGGCCCGAGGTGTCGCTGCGGTGACATGCCCGTTCGCTTTGATGTCGTGGACGTCATACCAGAAGAAGTCGACACACTGAGACTCGTTGCCCACACCGTTGTCGCTTCTTCCGCGACAGTTACGAACACACCCGACGCAGCCCTGTGGACGCGACTGGGTTCCCTCAGACCACTCCTGGACCGAGGCGAGCGGCTTGCCCGGCGTACAGGCGAACGACGTCAGGCCGACGTATTCGACGGGGTCATCGTGATGTCCGGCAAACGAATAATCGTTGGACCACAGACGTGCTTCCATGAGCGCGTTCGGGTCTGCGATATCGACTCCGCCGGTGCCTATGACGCTGACCGCCTTAAGGTTCTTCGAGGCGAAGACTCCGCCAAAGCCACCCTGCCCGGCACCGTTTCCGGCATCGTGCATGAGTGCAGCCATCGGACCAAAGAGCTCGGCATTCGGGCCGGTGGTAAGAACCGCCGGATGCTGGGTAGTGCGTCCCGCGTCACGCGCCACGCCGAGGCTGACCCAGTCGTTGTCCTTCTTGCTGGGCTCGACGCTCGCCCATATCTCCTCTTGCGTCTCGCGTGTGTTCAGGCCCCAGAGGTCGGTGGCATCCTCAAGCTTGACGTCGCCGTTGACGATGTTGAGCCAGACCTTCTTGGGAGACTTGCCCGTGAGCACGATGCCATCCCAGCCAGCGAACTTGAGCTGCGTCGAGAAGCGGCCGCCAAAGTTCGAACGGGTGTACCAGCCGGTCGGATAGGCCTGGATGCCGATACCCTGGACCTCACAGCGACCGGAGACCGACGGTGCCAGCGTGCCAGAAAGCGGCGACGTCATGATCGTCACAACGTTCTTGGGGTCGGTACCCGCAACCGTCTTATCCTCGCACAGGTCGAAGAAGATCGCGGAACCGATGCCGTGCCCTCCACCCCACTTCTCGTACTTCTCCGTCGGTATCGTTTCAAACTCACCAGTGGTGAGATCCACCTTCAGGATCTTCCCACAGTATCCATTCTTACTTGCCATAGTGCGCCTCCATGAATGTCGTCATCGGGTGCATCGGGTGCAGTACTCGCCTCTCAGAACTAGCCAAGGTGACCGCCCGACTGGGGCGATCCACCAAAGCCCAGACGATCCCACGCTGTGCCGGTCCGTAGATCGATCTCGTATCCGGCTTCGCTCTGAACGGGAAGCTCCCTGGTGAACTTGATGGCCCCCATGGGGCACACCTCTTCACAGGCCCGCTTGCCATCAGGCCCGCCTTCTTGGTCCCAGAACGGGGTGTTCATGCAGAGGTCGCACTTCTGCGCATGCTGGTCCACAGAGTTCCACAGCGTTCGCGAGGGAGTGAACGGACAGGCTGCGACGCACCGCTCGCAACCGATGCACTTCGTATCGTCCACGGTACGCACACCGGTCTCTGTATCAACGTGCATGGCACCGGTGGGACACGCCTCGACACACGAGGGATACGGGCACTGACGGCACACTGCGATATCGATGTCGTCGGGGAACTTACCCCATGGATCCTGAGTGATCTGGATCCTCGAGAGCGACATGTTCGTCTCGCCATGGTGCGTGAGCGAGCACGCCATCATGCAGCTCGCGCAACCAGCGCACTTCTTAGTGTCGATCAACAGATAGCCTTCGGAGGCCGCCATGGCCACGACCTCATCGGGCAGTATGAATCCTTTGACGACCAGACCGCCCAGGATCATGCCGACACCTGCGCCGCCCACGCCGGTCATGAACTGACGACGTGAGATGCCCTGGCCGACGACGTCTTTCGTATCGTTATCTACCATCGTGTGATTCCTTTCAGTGGTATGAAGACAGGCGCC
>JAVERH010000170.1:0-4106 GCA_034007245.1 Coriobacteriia bacterium
CTGAGGAATCGCCGGTACGGACGTGGACTGCGTGAGTGTGAACTCCCAGTCCTCGAGCATCGGCTCATCGTCGTCGTACTCCCCGTTCTCGTTGAGGTCATTGAACTTGTAGACCTTGACGTCGCCAGACTCGGGCACTTCCTGTAGATTGCCGAACCATAGGCCACCGTTGTACTCGCCGGTCGTCTGGAAGACCTTGACGCCGTCGCTCGTGGTCGGATACCACCCGGCCATAACCTGCGCAGGAGTGAGCACTTCCACGATCTTGTACCAACCATGCGGGTGCTCCCCGAAGTCGGCCTGACCGTTGGCACCGACGCTTGTCGCGGACATCACATACGTCCACGGACCATCGGAGTCCGGACCGGAGTACAGATCGAACGAGAATCCGCCGAGCCACTCCTCGGCTCCCTGACGAATGCCGTCGCCCACGACGCCATGAGGACAGTTGCCTCCATCGTCGTGGAACTTAGTGGCGATGATATGGACACCCTGCGGCCCTACGATCGGATCGAAGTAGAAGTCTGCGTGACTCAAGTCCGCATATCCTCCACTTGCGTTCACCGGAGCATGCAGATTCGTGTCCGCGCTCACAGCGCCAGCACTTAATCCTGAATAGCTGTACGAGTTTGCAGCATTGCCGCCCTTGGCAACGACCCCCAGGACCGGCACACCACTCATGAAACTGAACACATCGCCATCAGGCGTTGACGACACAGTGATCGTCACGAACATCCCGGGGCGACCCGGAACAGCATATACGCCCGATGTGCCCGGATCGATCCTGAGGCCACCAGTAAGCAACGCAGGATTACCGTCCACCAGGGTGGGGGCGATACCTAGTCCACTCGGGTCGGCACTTAGCGCTGACGGGGCCAGAACCACTGGCGGAGCCACCACAGAGGTAGTCCTCATGATCTCCACCGAAGGCTCAACTGCGACAGGCGTCGCACTATCTGTAGCCACCGCGACGATCGACGCGGTGGCTACGTCCGGCTCGGCGACTGGCGCTGGATCAGGCTCTGTCACCTCTTCGGCCTGCCCGAGTCCTGCCTCCTCTTCAACCTGAGCAACCGGCTCTTCGGGTGACACCACCAGCGTCTCGCCCTCAGAGCCATACACCGTCAAGCCCGGACCTATCACCGCGACTGCAAGTACTAACGCAAGATACGCTGATAGAACCCGCGTCGACGGCGTTCCGCTTTTGACTCGCCTCCAGATATGAGTCGCCATCGGTAACACCTCCTTACTGTCACCCACCCCGTATCCGGGATGTCACACTCCGACATGGTTGTGAAAACACAAAGACCGGCCCAGAAAAGGGCCGGTCTCACCATTCGCTCACGTCGGATAGCGGTGACCGAGTATTCAGCCGACGTGTCTTGCACTCCCAGGGAAGAGCTCTATGCGGTTGTAAACTGCACGGGCTGGTCTTCTGTCACTGATGTTCCCCCATTATGCATGCTGTAATCTTCATCACAGACGCTCCAGACCAACGGTTCTGTTTCAACGATGAAAGGAGAAACGTCGGCCCAACGGACACATGGGGTGATAGACGATCGCGACGCAGCATCGAACAGTCGTGGCGAGACATCACGTGAGGGTTACCGACCAGCACGCCATTCTCAGGAGAAGGCCCGCTCCAGGACCTCATACATCGTGGCGACGGGTACGATCTCCATCTCGGTCCGCACATGCTCGGGAACAAGCTCCAGGTCCCGCACGTTGTCCTTGGGTATCAGCACCGTCTTGATCCCGGCACGGTGTGCTGCCAACAGCTTCTCTTTCAGACCTCCGATAGGCAGGACCCGCCCACGGAGCGTGATCTCACCCGTCATGGCGACCTTACGCCGAACGGGCATGCCCTTCAGGACCGAGACCAGGGCCGTCGCCATGGTGATGCCCGCAGACGGACCATCCTTGGGAATGGCAGCGGCTGGTACATGGATGTGTAGATCGAGCGACTCGGCGAAATCAGCATCGATGCCGAGAGTGGCCGCATTCGCCCGGATCCAGCTCACGGCAGCCTGTGCTGACTCGCGCATGACATCGCCAAGCTGACCGGTAAGGGTCAGTCCGCCTTTACCCTTCATCGTGGTCGCCTCGATGAAGATGATGTCGCCGCCGACCTCGGTCCAGACAAGGCCCGTCGACACCCCCACCTCGTCCTTCTTCTCGGCGAGGCCGAACGTGAACTTCATAGGACCGAGATAATCGTGGATCACCTTGCCCGTCACGCTTGTCTTGCTGGTCTCACCCTCGACGACCTTGCGTGCCACCTGACGGCAGATCGTCGCGATCTGCCGTTCAAGATTACGCACACCGGCCTCGCGCGTGTAGTGGCGGATGATCTCGCGCAGTGCGGCATCGGTTATGGCAAGCATCTTTGTGCTGAGACCGTGTTCCTTGATCTGTTTGGGCGCAAGATACTTGCGCGCGATATGAAGCTTCTCGTCCTCGGTATAACCAGGGAAGTGGATGACCTCCATACGATCGCGCAGAGCCGGTGGGATCGGGTCGAGTAGGTTCGCAGTGGTGATGAACATGACGTCCGAGAGGTCGAACGGCACCTCGAGGTAGTGGTCCTGGAACGAGTTGTTCTGCTCGGGATCGAGTACCTCGAGTAGTGCCGACGTAGGGTCCCCCCGGAAGTCCATGCCGACCTTGTCGATCTCATCCATCATGAAGACTGGGTTGTTGGTCCCACCCTGGCTGATGGACTGCACGATACGCCCCGGCAGTGCGCCCACATAGGTGCGGCGGTGGCCACGGATCTCGGCCTCGTCACGCATTCCACCGAGGGACATACGTATGAATTGCCGATTGAGCGCCCGCGCGATCGACTTGCCTATCGATGTCTTACCAACGCCCGGAGGGCCGACGAAGCACAGGATCGGTCCGCGCATATGATCGGTGAGCTTGTGCACGGCGAGGTACTCGAGGATACGCTCTTTGACATTCTCGAGGCCGTAGTGGTCCTCATCGAGTATCTCCAGGGCCTCGACAAGATCGAGTTTCTCCTCACTGGAGACCAGCCATGGTAGCCCGGCTAGCCAGTCCAGATACGTCCGGATCACACCGGTCTCGGCAGCCGCCTGAGGCATCTTCTCCAGCCGACCGAGCTCCTTGAGCGCCTTCTCGGCTATCTCCTCGGGCATGCCGGACGCCTCGATCTTTTGCTTGTACTCATCGATCTCAGCCTGTATCTCGTCGAACTGCCCAAGCTCCTGCTGGATCGCCTTGAGCTGCTCGCGCAAGAAGTATTCGCGCTGACTCTTGGACATGGACTCCTTGACCCGGCTCTGGATCTTACTTCCCAGCTCGAGGATCTCAAGTTCTTTGCGCAGGAAATCAGATGTCTTCTGAAGTCGCTCTTTGGGATCGAGTGCCTCGAGGATCTGCTGCTTCTCCTCTATCTTCAACGAAAGATGGAAGGTGACGAAGTCGGCCAACCGCCCCGGCTCCTCGATGCTCGAAGCGGCGACCATGACCTCCTGCGGAATGGGCTTGCCGAGCTGAGAGGCGTTCTCGAAGTCCGTCACGAGATTACGCATGAGCGCCTTTGCCTCGAGATCGGCATGCTGCGGCTCCTCTATGACCTCGATCCGGACCATCATATGGGGATCGGTCTGCAGGTACTCGAGGATGCGGAAGCGCTGGACACCTTCGACCAGTGCCTTGGCGGTACCATCGGGAAGCTTCAGCTCCTGAAGGACCGTGACCACGCAGCCGACGTCGTATATCTCCGCCGCGGTGGGATCTGCGGTCTCTGCCTCACGCTGCGTGACGAGCGCCACAAGGTGATCGGTCCGCATACACTGCTCGAGCGCGCTGATCGAGCGCTCGCGACCGACGAAGAGTGGCACTACCAGATTTGGGAACACGATGAGGTCCCGCAGCGGTATGAGCGGTAGCACCTCGGGGATATGTGTGTGATCGTCCTTTGAAGACATTGCCTACGACCTCTCGCCTAGTCCCGAACCACGGGCCGTGTGATACTCTCGCGACGTACTTTCCCATCGTACACGAACCCCCTGCCGCTCCCGGTCCTCCGGGACCGCGGATCGGACGACCTGATGCTCGGAATCAGACACAGATACTTACAG
>JAVERH010000171.1:0-4071 GCA_034007245.1 Coriobacteriia bacterium
GTGTTAGTAGGTCTCTTCGCCAAGCTTTCGGCCGCGCCGTTCCACTACTGGACGCCGGATGCTTATGCGGGCGCTCCGGCATCCTCGGTGGCGTACGTGTCCACTGTGCCGAAGATCGCAGGTGTGGTCGCGCTCGTGCAACTCGTGTCTGCGTTCTCCGACAACGGCGGCACCATCACGACGGTGCTGGTGGTCGGGTCGCTGTTGTCGATGATCGTCGGCAACCTGGCTGCCTATCCCCAGACCGATCTTCGTCGCCTCATGGCGTACTCCGGCGTCGCGCACAGCGGGTATGTCTTGCTTGCGGCGGCAGCAGGGTCGTCTGGTGGCGTGGCGGCCGTCTTCTACGTCATCGCCTATGCGGTGCCATCGATGGCCATCATGCTGCTCGGGGCCGGGGAGGGCACCTCACTCGATGAACTCGCGGGGCTCGCTGCACGACGACCTGCGGTCGCATGGGCCTCGGTCGCATGGTTGCTCTCGCTCGTAGGCATTCCGCCGATGGTGGGCTTCTTCGGTAAGCTGACGATGTTCACGGCTGCGCTCGACAGTGGTCTTCTGTGGATCGTGATCGTTGCTGTGATGATGAGCGTGGTCTCCGCGGGCTACTACTTCCGGATACTCCGTGCGATCTTCTTCGGTGAGCACCCGGGCGCCGGTTCCAAGACCCGTAGCCTGCCGACGGCTATCGCTTACGTCGTGCTCACGCTCGCAACGTTCGCGCTCGGCATACTGGCATCGCCCGTGCTGGAGTACTTCGGTCTTCGGTTGTAGGGTACTCTCGACCGGGTATACCTCCCCGAAAGGGATGTGGTCTTGCGATGAACGAACCTCTCGGTACTCCTCCTCGGTCGGTGTCGGTTGCCAGTACCCGGCGGCGAAGCGGTGGGTCATGTCTCGGCACGCTCGTGAGTGGCGTGCTTGGCGGACTTCTCGGTGCCGGAATCACGGCAGCGGTGCTCTGGGCGGCGTGGGGCGGTTCTCTGGTGGCAGAAACACCACCCGGTGAGTCCGCCGGGTCTGCTGATGACTGCGAGTGCTACAACATCGAGCTTGAAGGCGAGGATCTCACGTATGCCGAGGCAGTCGCCCTCAAGGCGATGCCGTCGGTCGTGAGCGTGGCGATCGAGCAGACGTCGGTCAACCCCTTCACGGGCCGCAGTGCATCACAGGTGGTGGGTAACGGCAGTGGCGTGATCATCCGTGAGAACGGTTACATCCTCACGAACGATCATGTGGTCGCGGGAGCTGACGGGCTCACCGTCACGATCGGTGTCGAGAGCGTGCCTGCGACGGTCGTCGGACGAGATCCGTCCTCGGATCTCGCGGTTCTGAAGGTCGAGCGCAGCGATCTGCCGGCGATGGAGATCGGTTCGTCGGCAGATCTGCGTGTGGGCCAGCCGGTGGTCGCTATCGGCAGTCCCTTTGGTCTCGACCAGTCGGTCACCACCGGTATCGTCTCGGCGTTGGGTCGGACGAGCTTCATGGAAAGCGCCGAGGCGCAACTCACTGCATACACGAGTCTTATCCAGACCGACGCCGCCATCAATCCCGGCAACTCCGGGGGTGCGCTCACCGATGCCGCCGGTCGGCTCATCGGCATCAACACGCTCATCCAGACCGGCTCGGAGAACGTGGCGCAGTCGGCAGGTGTGGGCTTTGCGATCCCGGTCGACTATGCGATCGCGATCGCCGATGATCTCATCGAGACAGGACGGGCAGAGCATCCGTACCTTGGCATCGCGAGCCTGACCATCAATAGCCGGGTGGCTGAGCTCTACCAGCTTCCCGTGGACGCCGGGGCACTCATCGACGTCGTCTCGGCAGGATCGCCAGCACAGGCAGCAGGCATCGAGCCTGGCGATATCGTGACGCGTATCGGTACGACGCCCGTCGCGAGCGTCGAGGACGTGTTCCTCGCGATCCGGTCGCATCGCGTGGGCGATCGGGTCGAGGTAAGGATCGTCCGTGGCGAGGAGACGCTCACGTTCGATGTGACACTTGGTTCGGACGGAGCGCAGTGATCCAGCTCGATCTGGTGTGTGTCGGCCGCCTCAAGGAGCGTCACTGGCGGGACGCTGCCGCAGAGTATCTCAAGCGCCTTGGGCCGTATGCACGTGTGACGGTGACCGAAGTCGCTGATCGCGATGTGACTGCCGATGAGCGCCGCGCGCTTGCAGCCGAGGCTGCCGACGTACTGCGCGCGATCCCTTCGGGTGCGCACGTGGTCGTGCTCGACATCGAGGGTATCGCTCGCACGTCGGAAGGCCTGTCCGCATGGCTCGATGATCGGGCACTCAACGGGCAGAGCCGGATCACGCTCGTGATCGGTGGGGCAGCGGGGTTGCATCCGGACGTGCGTGCGCGCGCGGACGAGCGGATATCTCTCGGTCCGCTCACGCTGCCGCATCAGCTCGCACGTGTCGTGCTGCTCGAGCAGCTCTACCGTGTGTTCCGTATCAGTCGCGGCGAGCCGTATCACAGGTGATGTGATGGGGCCCTGGGTACATCTGACCCTCACGCGGACCTGGGCGCATGAGTCAGGCTTCAGCTCCCGGGAGGCGGAGGTCATCGCCCGATCGGACGTGGCGTTCGATGTGCGCTATCCTGCACGCGCATCGGTTGCGAACATCACGCGGCACTTCGCTCCGTGGGCGTGGATGTGGTCGCGTCACTACTTCCACCGGGCGGCGGGCACGCGTGATCTTGTGATGCTCGGCTATGCGCTCCACTGCGCTCAGGACGCCGTTGCACATGGCTCGTTCGGCGAGAATCATCTGCTCGCCGATGTCGGCCTGCGACGTGATCCTGACTCGTGGGAGGCGGCGCCTCCCGGTATCAAGACACGCATCGAGCGCGTATCGCGCACACGGTTGTTGCGGTACCGGCGGTGTGTCAGTCGAGTGGCTCGGGACGGGGTCTAGACGACTTCGGTGACGGTGACCGTGACGTTCCAGGTCGATGCGAGTTCGTCGGCGAGCGTCTTGGCGTCGTCGAGGTTGCCGAACATCCCCGAGGGCTTCGTCGACTCATCGTCAAAGGCGAGGGCGACCCACCACAGCTCTCTGCCCCCTGCGTTGCCGATGCGATCGCATCTGATACCCGTTATCCGCCTGCCCGCAGTCGTGACCTCCGGGCTGTCGATAAGTCCCATGTGTGTGCTCCTTTGCCGGTGGGGACTCGTTGTGAAGCGTGTGTATGCCTGTGAGTATACGCCCGCCATCAGGGGCGCGACACGGATACGGCGAGCCGGTACCCGGATTGCCGCGCCGTATCCGTGGGGGTATCCTGATTCACCTATACCCACGGACCCGGGAGTCGTTACCGTGCGCGAGACACTCACCGCTGTGATCGCCGAGACCATCGAAGTGCTCATCGGAAGCGGGCAACTGCCGCTTGCAGAGCCGCCGGTGGTGGGTGTGGAGCGTCCGCGTGACCCTTCTCACGGCGACTGGTCGACCAACGTAGCGCTCGTCACGGCCAAGGCAGCCGGGATGCCCCCGCGCGATATCGCCACACTCATTGCCGCCGGTCTACGTCAGCGTCTTGCCGGTGTTGCAGAGGCGGTGGAGATCGCCGGTCCCGGGTTCATCAACGTACGGCTCGCGCGTGATGTCGTCGCCGATGTGGTCACACGCATCCGTGTGGACGGGGATCGCTTCGGGGCGGGGGAGCCGACGGGTGAGCGTGTACAGGTGGAGTTCGTCTCCGCTAATCCCGTCGGCCCGATGCACGTGGGGCACGGTCGTTGGGCTGCGCTTGGAGACAGCATCGCGCGCATACTCGAGCACGCGGGGGACGAGGTCCAGCGCGAGTTCTACGTCAACGACGCCGGCGTGCAGATGGATATCTTTGCCGCGAGTGTCTCGGCCCGCTATCTCGAGCTCTGTGGCAGGGATGTCCAGTTTCCCGAGGACGGCTATCGCGGGGCCTATATCGCCGACATCGCGCGCGAGATCCTCGACGCGGAGGGCGACCGGTGGGTCGACCTGCCTGCAGCCGAGCGCGAGGCCCACTTCAAAGAACAGGCATACGCGGCCGTACTCGAGCATCTCAAGCGCGTGCTTCACG
>JAVERH010000013.1:0-26593 GCA_034007245.1 Coriobacteriia bacterium
GAGGTCGACGCGCCGACGCTGCCCTCCCGAGAGGGTGCCGATCGCGCTTTTCCATGGGAGGTCACCCACCAGATGGGCGATGATTTCGCGGACGCGCGGATCCGAAGCCCACTGGTGCTCAGGTGTGTCACCGACGACGCACGTAGCCACCGTGGCCGTCGGATCCAGAGTGTCGCTCTGGCCGAGCATGCGGATCACCGTGCCGCCTCGCCGGATGACGCGACCGTGGTCCGGTTCTGTGGTCCCGGCAAGGAGTCGCAGTAGTGTCGACTTGCCGTCGCCGTTCCCGCCGACGATGCCGATGCGATCACCCTCATCGACGCCGAGCGTGAGCGAGTCGAACACGCGCTTCGATGGATATTCGAGATCGACGTCATCACAGCCAAGCAGATGTGCCACGTGCCGGACCTCGCTTCATGTCGATGAGCCTGTATTGGGAGCATAACCTTACACGAGCGATGTCCGACAGGTCGCCATATGCGCCGATGCGTGCTCTGGTCGGTGGACACATATTCGGACACGCCCGTATACTGCGGAGGGTATAGATTCGTGAATCTTCGTGTCTCGCGTAGGGAGGTCATGTGGTAGACGGGGAGTCCGATTCGAGGGGTGATGAGTCCGCGGAGGCCGCTGGATCGCGTCGCACCGAGCGTCGACGGCGATCCAACCGGAGCGCGCAGGGCAGGCGCCGTGCGAAGTCACCGTCTGCCTCGGCACCCCGTGCTCGTCAGCGCTCCTCACGCGCTCCATCGCAGCGGCCTCAGGCCCGGGTCCGTCCGCAGCGTATCCATTCGGTCGAGCGTCGCCACAGTATTGCCCGTATCGCGCTCGGCGGGCTTGCGTTGGTCGTGCTGCTGGGCGTGATAGGGTTCAGCGTCACGCGTGTGCTGGGCGAGCAGTCTGCCGCCCGCGTAGACGTGACGCGGGGAGCTCCCGTCCATGTCGTCATCGAACAGGGCAGCACCACCGCCTCCATCGCACAGCAGCTGGCAGATCTGGGTGTCGTCAAGAGTGTCCTGGCGTTCCGCCTTCATGTGCAGAAGATAGGTGTGGACGGTCGTCTGCGTGCAGGCGAGTACGACCTCGCCACACAGATGGCTTACGAAGACGTCATCGACCTTATGCTCGCTGGTCCATCCGTCGACTACGTGGATGTCACGATCCCCGAGGGATTCACGGCCGAGCAGGTTGCCGCACGTCTCGCTGCGCGCGGAGGTGTGGACGCCGAGGAAGTCATGAGACTGTGCACATCCGGGGCTACCGAGTTCGCCGAGAAGCACCCGTACCTCGAGGGAGCGTATGACGGATCCCTGGAAGGGTTTCTCTTCCCGGCCACGTACTCGATCGAGCCGGACATGTCGCCTCGTGATGTCGTCGAGATGATGCTCGAGCACTTCGATACTCAGGTCTCCACGATCGATCTCGGCGTTGCCGAGTCACGGGGTCTGACCCTCGGGGACGTCGTTACTATCGCGTCCATCCTGGAGCGTGAAGCGCAGCTTGCAGAGGAGTTCCCGCTTGTCTCATCGGTCATCTATAACCGCCTTGCACGGCCGATGAAGCTACAACTCTGTGCGACTGTGATGTACACGATGCCGGACGGGACGACGTCGCTCACCAACAAGGATCTAGAACAGGAGACTCCCTACAACACGTATCTGCACGAAGGGCTTCCTGCCGGGCCCATCAGCAATCCCGGTCTCAGGGCGCTTCAGGCGGCTGCACAGCCTGCGGAAACGGATTATCTGTACTACGTGCTGACCGGTGCAGACGGTTCGCAGACGTTCACGGCTACCTATGACGAGTTCCTCGAGGCCAAGCGGCAAGGGCAGGCGACGCTAGGGAAGTAGGTTCCTGGCACGGCGTTCAGAGCTGACGTTGATGTGCGTGTGTGCGAATCCCGCTCTGCTATCCTGAGGGTGTCCGAGCGCGAGGAAAAGGGGCCCCGATGTCCGCGCGTGTCACTGCACGTTGGATTGACGATGGTGTCCTGCGCTCGGATGGACTCGATGCACTGCCCGCAGGACTCGCCGGGCCGCTGTGGATCGACGTCTTCGACCCGGATGAAGAGACCTTTGCCGCGATCGGCGCACGCGTGCCGCTGCCACCGCTGGCTGTGGAGGATTGTCTCCACTCGCCACAACGGCCGAAACTCGATAGCTATCACGATCTTACGTTCGTGGTCTGGCTGTTACCACAGCTATCCGGAGACGGTGGCCTCGTGACGCAGGAGATCGGCTTGTTCATGACCGAGAGCCATCTGGTGACAGTGCACCGTTTGGATCTACCGGCGCTTTCGCGGGTCATCGATCGTGCAGACGTTGTTCTCGCCCGTGGTGTCGAGTGGACGGTGCACGCGATCCTCGACGCCGCAGTGGACGAGATCTTTCCCGTGGTCGAGCTGCTCTCCGACGAGCTGGAGGAGATCGAGGATCTTGTGTTGGCCGAGGCCCGTCCTGAGTATCTACAGCGCCTCTATGGGATACGGCGATCGCTCGTCGCGCTCCATCGAGTCGTCAACCCACAGAGTGATGTCGTCCGGGGGCTTGCGCGACTGGAGGTCTTCGTGGAGCCCGACGCGTACATGTACTTCGACGATATCGGTGATCATCTAGCACGTCTGGACGACACGATCGACATCTATCGCGATGTCGCTGGCGGCGTGATGGACCTGTTCGTGTCTGTGCAGAGCAACCGTATGAACGGCATCATGAAGCAGTTGACGGTGGTTGCGACCATCTTCATGCCGCTGACCCTCATCTCGGGGATATACGGAATGAACGTTATCGAGGGTATGTGGCCACCGGCACACGCGGGCTGGTCGTTCGGCCTCATTATCGTAGGGATGATGTTCATCGCAGCGTGGATGGCTCTCTTCTTCAGGAGGAACGACTGGTGGTAGACGAGCGTACGACTGATACCGGTGAAGAGGTTGTGCACCGCACGGTCTACTCGGTAGCGAACCTGATCACCATCCTACGGCTCATTCTGGTGCCGTTCTTCTTCACGGCACTCGTGGACGCGCCGAACGAGCGGGGGCGGTTCGTCGCTTTCATCATCTATGCGGTAGCAGCCTCGACCGACTGGGTCGATGGGCAGATCGCGCGGCGGACGAACACAGTCACCCAGTTCGGCAAGATCGTCGATCCGCTGGTGGACCGGCTGCTGCTCGCATCCGGTGTCGTCGGCCTGTACCTGATCGACGTTCTACCGCTTTGGATACCGATCGTGTTGGTTGGTCGCGATCTGTACCTTCTCTACGGTGCCTACCTGCTCGAGCGGCACGGTGTGATACTGCCGGTGACACGTGCGGGCAAGTGGACCACTGCGGTGTTGCTCGTCGGGTTCTCATCGTTGATCGCCGGGTTCCCCGAGGTCGGCGGAGTGGGGATCATCGATGCCGCCTGGTTGCCAGGGCTGGGGTCCCGGCCGACGACGTTCGGCATCTTCTTCGTGTACGCAGGAATCGCGTTGTCGCTCTCAGCAGCGGCGGGGTATACGGTCCGGGCTCTGGGTGCTCGTCGAGAACAAGTGGACGCTGAGAGGGGTGGTGTGGCATGAAAGCTGTGGTTATGGCCGGTGGTGAGGGTACACGCCTGCGGCCGCTCACGAGCATGCGTCCAAAGCCCATGGTGCCGATCCTCAACCAGCCGGTCATGGAGCACATCCTCGGGCTCGTGAAGCATCACGGGATCACCGAGGTCGTCGCTACACTCGCGTTCATGCCGCAGGTCATCGAGGACTACTTCGGTGATGGCGAAGAGTGGGACATGGAGATCAGCTACGCGATCGAGGAGACACCACTCGGCACTGCGGGCTCGGTGAAGAACGCCGCCGAGGCACTGACCGAGACGTTCCTGGTCATCTCGGGAGATGCGCTCACCGATATCAACCTCACCGAGGTGATCGAGTTCCACAAGCAAAAGGGTGCGGCGGTGACTATCGCGCTCAAGCGCGTATCCGATCCGCTCGAGTTCGGCGTTGTGGTAACCGACGAGGAAGGAAGGATCGAGCGTTTCTTAGAGAAGCCGTCGTGGGGCCAGGTGTTCAGCGACACGATCAATACCGGCATCTATGTGGTGGATCCGCTCGTGTTCGACTTCATCCCGGAAGGTACTCCGTTCGACTTCTCGTCCGATCTCTTCCCGATCCTCATGGAGAAGGGCTATCCGTTGTACGGGTGTGTGGTCGACGGCTACTGGGCTGATGTCGGCAGTCTCGAGGGTTACGTAGACGTCCACCGCGATATCCTCGACGGTAAGGCGATGCTCTTCGTTCCGGGCTCGAAGACCAAAAACGACGTGTATGTCGGTCACGGTGCGACGATCGACCCGACGGCCAAGATCGGTGAGAAGGTCGTGATCGGCGCGAACACCACCGTGCGGGCGGGTGCGACGATCGGTTCGTACACGATCATCGGGGACAACTGCCTCATCGGATATGAAGCGCAGACCGAGTACTCGATCATCTGGAACGATGCGTTCGTGGGGAAGTATGCGCAGGTCCGAGGGGCGGTGTTATGCCGGAGTGTGGATATCCGGGCGAGTGCCCGCATCGAGCAGGGCGCTGTGATCGGTGACGAGAGCGTCGTCGGCCATGGGGCGTCAGTCGCTAACGATGTCCAGGTCTACCCGTTCAAACGTATCGAGGCAGGTGCACTCGTGAGCTCATCGCTTATATGGGAGTCACGTGGCGTACGCGCACTGTTTGCTGAAGACGGCATTGCAGGACTCGTGAACATCGATGTCACGCCGGAGCTTGTCCTGCATGTGGCGCAGGCGTTTGGCAGTCTGTTGCCGAGCAAGTCGCACGTGGTCGTGAGCCGGGACTCCAGTGGCGCGGCACGGATGGTCAAACGGGCTGCGGCAGCGGGACTCAACTCAGCAGGCTGCCATGTTCGCGATCTGCGTGTGGCCTCACCGGCGGTGACGCGATTCACCACTCGCGATACCCGTGCCACTGGTGGCATGCATATCTGCGCTGCAGACGGCGACCCGCAGTCCATCGAGGTCCACTTCTATGACTCGGCGGGTATCGATCTGTCGACCGCTCAAGAGAAGAAGGTCGAGCGACTCTACTTCCGCAAAGAGTTCCGCCGGGCGTTCTTCGATCAGATCGGGGAGATCCTGTATCCGCCACGCGCTCTCGAGTACTACACGACCGGACTCGCCGCCGCGCTCAACGGAGGGGGGACGACTCGTCGTCCACGCACTGCCGTGGTGGACATGGGGCTCAGTCCGGCCACGTTCGTGCTGCCGACGCTCGCAGCCGAGTGGGGTGTGGACGTGATCGGACTACGCGCGTACATCGATTCGGAGCGTGCGTCGGAGAACGCCGGTGAACGCACGGTGCTGCTCGATCAACTCGTGCGTTCGGTTGATATGTTCCAGGCTGACATCGGGATCGTGATGGACTCGACAGCGGAGCGCATAAGGCTCGTGACGCCGTCGGGCCGCGTGTTGGATAACGACACGGCCCTGCATGCGATGGTGTGGCTCTGGGCGAACTCCCGGGTCACAGCAGGCGAGGGTCTTGGTATCGCCGTGCCGGTGACCGCCTCGACGGCGGTAGAGCGGATCGCAGGGCAGGCCGGATGTTTCGTACGTCGGACCGGTACGTCGCGCCGTGCGCTTTCGGCGGCGACGCTTGATCCGGCGATAGGGTTCGCTGGTTCGCGGCGTGGAGGGTTCGTGTTCCCGCATTTCCTTGCGGGCTATGACGCCGTCATGTCTTTCGGTGCGCTCCTGCGAATGCTCGACCATCACGATCTGGACCTCGATCAAGTGGTAGAGCAGCTCCCCGAGTTCTTCTTGAGGGAGGAGTCGGTGGTGTGCCCCTTCGACCGTAAGGGGGCCGTCATGCGTTCCGTCGGCATGCTGGGGCGTGTGGGTGAAGCGGACGCCGTGGAGGGCGTCAAGATCGCCGATGAGAACGGGTGGGCACTCGTGTTGCCGCACTCGACCGATGCGCAGGTACACGTATACGCCGAGGGCGGTGACGCGGCTTCAGCGGACATACTGCTTCAGCGGTACACGGAGGCGGTTCGGGATGCGATCGCCAACGGGTAGATCGCGGCGCTGGTCACCTCTGCCGGATGATGTCTCCAGCGTGGTATCATCGCTGGTCACGGGTAGCGGCATAGATGCTGCTACCCGACTGTCACAGGGGCCTGCGGGCCCGTAGGCGAGATCAGGATTAGAGATACCGATGGCTGAAGCACAGCAGGAGTCCCCACAAACTATGCGTGGAGGACGACATAGCAGATCGAAGAAGGCGGACGTAGCGCGCCCGTCACGCATGCCGCAGTGGATAGCGTCATGGCCGCGTGGTGCCCGCATAGGGTTCGTCGTGGCCGTGTTGCTGGTGGTGGTCGTCGCCGGAGTAGCGGCTGTGGATATCACTATGACGCAAGATCGGATCCACGTCGGTGTGCGGGCTGGTGAGGTGGATGTCGGCGGACTTGCACGTGACGATGCGGCTGCCGCGATAGGGACATACGTTGCGGATCTCTCGGCCACGCCGGTGAGTCTCATGGTCGATGGTGAGCGATGGGACGTGACTGCCGAGAGCGTCGGTCTCTCCGTTGATGCGACGGGTCTGGCCGAGGCGGCCTATGGCGTGGGACGGGGCGGGTTCTTCGAGGCCGTCGTCGGGCGTGCCCGATCCGTGTTCGGGGGGGTCACCATACCTCTCGAACTCGACAGTGACGAGACTGCTGTGGAGCTGCTCGTCGAGAGTATGAACACGGCGATCGCACAGCCACCCAAGGACGCAGTGATCCTTGTGGACGGTGCCTCGATCACCCGGGTGGCATCGGCCGACGGGCATGGTGTGAGCATTGATGACATGCGTGAGGCGATCCCTGAGGCGTTTCTCAGTGCCGATCGAACCGCTGCCGTCGAGCTCGTGACACTGATGCCGCTGATCGATGAGGCGCGCGCGGAAGCGGCGTATGAGGCGGCACGTGCGATGGTGGCGGCTCCGCTTGAGCTCTACTACGATGACAAGACATGGACGATCGAGCCCGCAACAATCGGTAGCTGGATCGACTTCCGCTCGATCGAAGGCACGAGTGGGCCCGAGTTCCAGGCGTACATCGCTTCAGATGAGGTCTCCGCGACGATACTCCCGCTTGTGGCCGAAGTCGGCAGGCCCGCAAAGAATGCCACGTTCACGAGTTCGAACGGAACGGTGAGTGTCGTTCCCGCGGAGGATGGTCTTTCGGCCGATGCTGCAGATCTGGCCATCAGGCTGGAAGTGATACTCGTGGGTACAGGTGAGCGTCGTGCCGAGCTCACCATGCATCGCGTGGAGGCCGATCTCACTACGGAGGAAGCCAAGGCTTTTGGTATCACCGAGCGAATCTCAACCTTTACGACGGAGTTCTCCTCGTCCAACAAGGCGCGGGTGAACAACATCCATGTGTTGGCCGATGCACTCGATGGTACCCTTCTGGCCCCCGGCGAGACGTTCAGCTTCAACGGGACGGTTGGCGAACGTACGGCCGCGAAGGGATACGAAGAGGCCGCAGCGATCGTGAACGGCAAGCTCGTGCCGCAGCTAGGTGGTGGGATATGCCAGGTGAACACGACTCTGTTCAACGCGGTGTTCTTCTCGGGGTTGCCGGTCGTCGAGCGGCTCAATCACTCGCAGTACATCAGCCACTACCCGAAGGGGCGCGATGCCACCGTGTCGTGGGGCGGGCCCGACTTCAAGTTCAAGAACGATACGAAGGACTGGGTCCTTATCGCGAGTGGGTATAGCAACTCGAGTGTCACGATATCGCTGTACGGTACCGATCCCGGGTATGAGGTCTCCTACGATACCGGACCCTGGACGAATCTCACGAGTCCCCCCGTCCATGAGATCAAGGACCCCGAACTGCCCGTCGGGACGCGTGTGGTGGACGAGCGGGGTGCATCAGGTCGCACGATCGTGGTCACGCGGGTCGTGACCAAGGGCGGTGTCGAGGTCCGGCGCGATGCGTTCAAGTCGGTCTACAGGCCGACGCAGGAGGTCGTGCGCGTCGGCACGAAACCTGTCCCGGTACCAGCGCCATCGGTGCCGACGACAGCGACGCCGTAAGAGACAGTCGGGTACGCGAAAACAGCGGGAGAGGGGTCCGGGGTGTTCCAACCTGAGTACGAGATGATGGACAGAGAGCGTCTCGAGGCTCTGCAACTCGAGCGGCTGAACTCCTTGTTGGCCCGTGTGTACGAGACCGTCCCGACTTATCGGCGCAAGTTCGATGCTGCTGACATGGTGCCGCACGTGTCCTCGCTCGACGAGCTTGCGGGCGTGCCGTTCACTGTCAAGGACGATCTGCGTGCGGCTTACCCGTACGGGATGTTCGCTGTCCCGATGAGTGAGATCGTGCGCGTCCACTCCTCTTCAGGTACGACCGGGCAGGTGAGCGTCGTCGGTTATACGGCGGGGGACCTGGACAGATGGTCGGATCTCATGGCCAGGACATTCGCGGCGGCCGGAGGAACCCGCGACGATGTGGTTCAGATCGCTTACGGGTATGGTCTGTTCACCGGGGGGCTGGGAGCACACTACGGATCGGAGCGTCTCGGGTGTGCCACCATCCCGATATCGGGCGGCAACACCAAGCGTCAGGTGCACGTGATGAAGGACTTCGGTACCACGATCCTGGCATGCACGCCGAGCTACGCTCTGCTCATCGCGGAGACTGCGCGGGACATGGGTATCGATCCGACGCAGCTCTCCCTGAGGGCGGGTGTCTTCGGCGCTGAGCCCTGGAGCGAGAACACCCGCGCGGAGGTCGAGCGTCAGCTCGGGATCACTGCTACCGACATCTATGGGCTCTCCGAAGTTCTGGGGCCGGGTGTGGCATCCGAGTGTGAGTGTCAGTGTGGTCTCCATGTGAATGAAGATCACTTCATCATCGAGATCGTGGACACCGAGACGCTGCAGCCTGTTGCCGATGGTAAGTTCGGGGAGGTCGTTTTCACCACCCTCACAAAGGAGGGTATCCCGGTCGTACGCTATCGCACTCGCGACATATCGCGGATCGTCCCTGGCGAGTGTTCATGTGGGCGGACGTTCCGCCGCCTCGAGCGTCTGACCGGGCGCTCCGACGACATGCTGATCATCCGCGGTGTGAACGTATTCCCGAGCCAGATCGAGCAGGGACTGCTCGGTATCAAGGGTGTGGCACCGCACTACCAGGTCGTACTGTCGCGACGTGGCAGCATGGATCAGGTGGAGGTGCAGGTCGAGGTGAGTCCGGAGGTCAACTTCGATGAGGTCAAGACGCTCGAGCGTCTTCGTGCGCGTGTTCGCGCAGAGATCACTTCTGCACTGGCAGTGAGTATCGGAGTCAGGCTCGTGGAACCCAGGTTCATCCAGCGATCCGAAGGCAAGGCGAAGCGTGTTGTCGATCTGCGTGCAGAGGGGAGTGAGTGATCGATGGTCAAGCAACTCACGGTATTCCTGGAGAACACCCCGGGGAGGCTCGCCCGACTGACGCGGTCTCTTGGTATTGCGGGCGTGAACATGCGAGCACTCATGATCGCCGATACTGCTGAGTTCGGAGTCGTCCGCATCATCTGTGATCGCCCGGAAGCTGCGAAGGATGCTCTCGAGGAAGCCGGTTTCAGCGTAAGCGTGACCGACGTGATCGCTGTCGCGGTTCCCGATCGTCCCGGTGGTCTCGCGGACGTTCTCGAGGTGCTCGGTGCGGATGACCTGAACGTCGAGTACGCCTACTGTTTCATGGAGCAGGGTGGCAGTTGTGCGGTCGACGTGTTCCGGGTCGAGCGCGTGGCGGACGCCATACGCGTCCTCGGCGATGCAGGTATCCGCGTGCTGCGTGCCGAGGAGATCTAGGCGTTCTGCTGCGAGGCACGGTCGGTCGTCGTGCGTCGACGTGTCGGATCAGAGGTCGGCGCTGACTCATCCTCGGCGCTGAGTGTGGGCGCGAGGACGCTGACGAGTGTTTCAAGCTGCGCGTCATCTCGGCCGCATGTCAGTACATGTGTCGTGATGTCTGTGGTCTTACAGTCCATCAGCCCGGCGACTCCAGTGCGGAGTCGCTCTGCTGCGACGAGCGCTCCCTCATACGCTGCTTCGGACAGGATCACGATGAAGCTTCCGTTGCCCCGGTAGGCGACATCATCGACCAGCCGGACATCGTTTCTCAGGTGTGATGCGGCATGTCGCATGAGCGAGTTCATGCGTGCTCTCTTGAGGCTGGCCCATTGGGTCGGCGGAATGGTGATCGTGACGACGGAGCAAGGTGTTTCGTACCGCTGATACTTGCCGAGAGCGATAGTGATAGCGCGTCCGGCATAGTGGGCGCTGTACACCCGTGTCACCGGGTCGATCATGGTTTCGCGTTCAACGCGGATCAACAGATACTTGAGCCGTCCGGCAAGCTCACCGCCGATCACTCCGACCACCGTGTATCCGAGCGCCCGGGAAACGATCATCGTGATGACCTCGGGGGAGAGCCCCTCGGTACTGAGCGTGGAATAACGCATCCCTACATAGATGGCGATAGCGATCAGTGCGGTTACGAATCCGCCGTTCCTGCCCCAGTGGAGCGCGCCGGCGAGTACGACGATCAACAGTAGTTGCGCCACGACTTCGGTGGGCATGATCTGGGCGGTGGACGGGACGAACGTGCTGGCGACGATCGCGACGGCACCGAGCACCAACGCCAGCATCTCGAAGCGGGAGTACTTCAAAGCGACCTCCTCGTAGATAGGCGTTCAGTTGTGCTCTGGATGGGGGCACGAGATCTCGCCAGTGTCAGTGTCGAGCTCGAGCTCCGCCCCATCGAGCGGACACACTTTGACGCGATCCAAGTTGTTGACGTAGGGTGCGAGATCATCGATATCAGTAGGCGATGCGCCATTTTCTGCGGTTACGGCTTGCACGTACGCATCCTCCAGTACCCGCTGGTTGTACTTGCATGCTATGGACGCCGCAGACTGGGTGGCAGGCACATACACCGCGACTGCGATACTGACCAGAATGCCGATGATCAACACGATGGTCATCAGCTCGGCCAGGGTGAACCCGCTGTCGCATGTCGGCCAGTGCTCTTCGCGTTCCACGATTCCCCCATGTCGTCGTGTGCGAGATTCGCCCATCCATCATGACATCGACCATCGTACCTGATTCTTGAGTCGCGGTACGTGCCATCCTTGGCGGAGTCTCGTACAATCGTTCGGACCCCGGCGGCTCACCTGTAAAAGGAGTGACACAGTCTCAGTGCGATACCGCATGTTTCGTCTCACGCTGTCGGCCGCACTCGTTTTGTCCACTGCGCTAGGTGCGGTGTCGACAGGCAGGTCTGCCAGTGCCGTCGAGGGGGACATCATAGGGTCGCAGTCTGTCGTTGTGGCTGAGGCGTTCGCGGGTATGGAGCCCGATGTCACGATGCCGGCCGGTATCCTTCGTACGAGCGACGGGCGAACGCTGTGGAGTCGTGACGCCCAAAGCGAACGCGCCATGGCATCCACCACCAAGATCATGACTGCACTCGTGGTGCTCGATCGTGCCGATCCGTCAGAGACCGTGACGGTCTCGGCTCGCGCCGCCGGCGTGGGGGAGGCCGAGATCGACCTGATGGTCGGTCAGACGATCTCAGTCGGCGAGCTTCTGGAGGCAACGCTCGTTCGTTCGGCCAACGACGGTGCCTACGCCCTGGCCGAACACGTCGGGGGCAGCGTCGAGGGATTCGTCGCACTCATGAACGAGAAGGCTGCTGACCTCGGTCTCGTGCATACGTCGTTCGCTAACCCTCACGGGTTGGACGCGCCGGGACACTACACATCAGCCGAGGATCTGGTCACGCTTGCGACGATAGCGATGGCGGATCCGCGATTCGTGCAGATGGTATCGCAGTCTTCGGTGACGGTGGCGGGGGAGTACGGACTGAAACGTTACGACAACTCCAATAGGTTACTCGGCACCTATGAAGGTGCCAATGGTGTGAAAACAGGATGGACGAACAAAGCCGGCTACTGTGTCGTCGGTTCGGCCACGCGCGGCGAGATCGGTCTCATCGCGGTCGTGTTGGGGACAGACGATGAGAAACAGCGGTTCGATGAGGCGAGCACCCTGTTGGACTGGGGTTTCGAGCACTACGCCATGACGCAGGTCGCTGCAGCGGAGACGACCGCGGTTCTGATACCGGTGCGGGACTACCTCGATCGGACTGTGACCGCTGTGGTCGCAGAGGACGCTTCAGTCCCTGTGTTCGACCTGGAGGGTGAGGTAACGACAGCGATCGACTATGTGCAGGATGTCGAAGCGCCGGTTATCGCAGGCCAGCATCTCGGCACCCTGACGGTCGTGCAGGGGGAGCGGTTGCTTGCACAGGTGCCGCTCATCGCCGATGTCGCGGTCGAGCGGCCTGATACGTGGTCGCGAGTGAAGATATGGTTCACGCGGATGTGGAGGAGTGTCTTCGGTGGATCGCTGTCGGCGACCGCCGTGCCGCTCATGTGAGAGGAGCCATCGATGGGTGAAGAAGGACGTAGGACGCCGCTGTACGACGAGCACCTCGCGCTCGGCGCGCGGATGGTGGACTTCGCCGGCTGGCAGATGCCTGTGCAGTATGCAGGAATCATCGAGGAACACACGGCAGTGCGGACCGCGGCGGGGATCTTCGACGTCTCGCATATGGGCGAGTTCCGCATCTTCGGCCCGGAAGCCAAGGCTGCGCTCCAGCATGTCTTCACTAACGACCTCGATCGCATCGACGAGCTCGGCAGTGCGCTCTATACGGTGATGTGTGACGAGGACGGCGGTATCATCGACGACCTCATCGTCTACCACACGGGGGATATCGAGTATCTCATCGTGGCGAACGCCTCGAACCGCGAGACCGACTGGGCGTGGATCACGAGCCACATCTCTGAGTCTGTTGAGGCTGTCGACGAGAGCGATCGGACCGCACTAATCGCCGTACAGGGCCCTGAGGCGCTGCGCATCGTCGGTGAGCTCGCCGGGGGGTCGTGGGTGCCTCCCGTTCGTTTTGCGATCGGGGAGGCGACTCTCGATGCGATCCCGGTGCTCGTGGGGCGGACGGGCTACACGGGCGAGGACGGTGTCGAGGTGTTCTGTCATGTCTCGCAGGCTGCCGCAGTGTGGCGCATGCTTCTCAGCTTCCCGGAAATAGCACCGTGCGGTCTTGGCGCACGCGATACCCTACGGCTTGAAATGGGTTACCCGCTCTATGGCAGCGACATGGACCGCGATACAGATCCGATGACGGCAGGGCTCGGCTGGGTCGTCCCGAAGGCGAAGGCGGACTTCATCGGGGCGGAGGTAATCGCTGCCGTGCGCAAAGCGGGTCCGTCGCGGAAGCTCATCGGGATGACGGTAGCCGAGGGGGTTCCGCGTCATGGATATCCTGTATTGCACGGCGGTGTCGAGGTGGGTAAGGTGGCAAGCGGGACGTTCTCCCCGACGCTCGGACACGGTATCGCGACCGCGTATGTCCCTGTAGAGCTTGCTGCTGCGGAGACCAGACTGGAGATCGGGATCCGACGCAAGGTAGTACCGGCGGTCGTTGTCAAGCCGCCGTTCGTGAAGACGACATCGCTTTCGGCTCAGAAGTCGTAGCGAGTACAGGGAAGGAGCGCGACCGATGTATCCCAAGGATCTCAAGTACGATCGCGAGCACGAGTGGGTTCGCCTGGACGGCGATATCGCGACTATCGGTATCTCTGACTTCGCTCAGGATCAACTCGGCGAGGTCGTGTATGTCGACCTACCATCGGTGGGTGACATCGTGATCGTCGGTGAGTCGTTCGGTGAGGTGGAGTCAGTGAAGTCCGTCTCCGAGCTGTTCGCGCCTGTGGGTGGCGAGGTGGTCGAGGTCAACAACGAGTTGGACGATACTCCGGAGGCTGTGAACGATGACAGCTACGGTGATGGGTGGATGGTCAAGGTCAAGGTGGACGATGTCTCAGACGTCGATGCGCTCATGGACTCAGTCGACTACGAGGCCTTTCTGGCCGAGGAAGCCTGACGGATGCGCTTCATTCCTGTGTCCTGCGATGAGCAGGTCGAGATGCTTGAACGGGTGGGAGTCGAGTCGGTCGAAGAGTTGTTCGACGGTATCCCGGAGGGCGCGCGGTTCGCGCGTCGTCTGGGGATAGCCGACGGCCTGACGGAGATCGAGCTTTCCGCGCACCTTGAATCGCTCGCTGCGCGCAACAGTCATGGTGGCAGCGTGGTGTCGTTCCTGGGAGCGGGGATCTACGATCACTATGTCCCGGCTATCGTCGACGCTGTTGTGAGCAAGCCGGCGTTCTTCACCGCGTATACGCCGTATCAGCCTGAGGTGAGTCAGGGGACCTTGCAGGCGGTCTACGAGTATCAGTCCATGATCTGTCAGCTCACCGGCATGGAGGTGTCCAACGCCTCGATGTACGACGGGGCGACGGCATTCGCCGAGGCGGCTCTCATGGCAGCACGCGTGACCAAGCGCGATCGTGTCGTCGTGTCAGGCGCGGTGCACCCCGAGTGGCGCGAGGTGCTGGCGACTTACGTCGAGTCGGGCACGATCGATATCGTTGAGGTTCCCGTGGTGGCCGGTGTCACGGATACTGCTGGGGTGGCCGGGGCTATGGACAGCAGGACCGCAGCGCTCCTGGTGACATCTCCGACGTTGTACGGGACGCTTGAGGATCTCACTGCGTTGGGCGCGATCGCCCACGACGCCGGTGCGTTGTTCGTGGTCGGTACGAACCCTATGCTGCTCGGCGTGATGGAGCCGCCTGCGTCGTACGGTGCTGACATCGTGGTCGGGGAAGGGCAGCCGTTCGGTAACGCAGTCTCGTTCGGCGGTCCGGGCCTCGGCATCTTTGCGTGTCACAAGGCGCACATCAGGCAGATGCCTGGCCGTGTGGCCGGTCGCACGACGGATGTGGATGGTCGTCCGGGATTCGTGCTCACTTTCTCCACGCGCGAGCAACACATCCGCCGCCAGAGGGCGACGTCGAACATCTGCTCGAATCACGCACTGAATGCGCTCGCGGCTGGCGTTTATCTCGCCGCAGTGGGTACGGAAGGCCTCGCCGGTATCGGCGAGGCATGCATCGCGAAAGCCCACTATCTCGAAGCGGCGCTTGTGGGATCAGGTCGTTTCGAGCGCGCGTTCGATGCTCCGTTCGCCAGTGAGTTCACGCTGTGCTTCGCGGGAGATGTCGCGGTGATGCAGAAGCGACTGCTCGATCGAGGCTTCCTGGCGGGGCTCGATCTATCACGTTTCGGTGACACCGATGCGGGCCGCGTGCTCTTCGCGGTCACCGAGAGGCATACCCGCGAAGTCCTCGATAGCTTCATAGAGGAGGTGTCTGCCCTGTGAGCACTGCGCCCGGGAAGACCCCTGTCGTGTCACCGGTTCTCGCCGAGCCGCTCACCGGCACGCTCATCTTCGAACGAGGCGCCGCTGAGTCGCGCTGCGTGGAGGTGCCTGCACTCGACGTTCCTGGCGTATCGCTCGACGAGGTTCTCGGCGGACGTGCGCGTATAGCACCACCCGTACTACCGCATGTGACCGAGGTCGAACTCGCCCGGCACTACGAACATCTTGCCAGCGCGAACTTCGGGCTCGACACCGGTTTCTACCCGCTCGGCAGCTGCACCATGAAGTACAACCCGAAGATCGACGAGCAGACGTGCCGGCTTCCGGGATTCGCGCGGATCCATCCGTATCAGCCGGAAGAGACCGTGCAAGGCGCGCTGGAGTTGATGTGGGGATTACAGGAGTCTCTTGCCGAGATCGCAGGTCTTCCGGCAGTCACGCTTCAGCCGGCAGCAGGGGCGCACGGAGAACTCACCGGTCTTCTCACCATACGTGCTTACCACACCGCGCAGGGAGATCCGCGCGTACGCGTGCTTGTGCCGGACTCGGCTCACGGAACGAACCCTGCCACGGTGGCGATGTGTGGCTATGAGGTCGTCCAGGTGCCGAGTGACGATCGCGGTGGAGTCGACCTTGAGGCGCTGTACGGTCTACTCGACACGGACGTGGCCGCACTTATGCTCACCAACCCCAATACACTCGGACTCTTCGACGAGAACATCCTCGAGATCACCGAGGCCGTTCACAGCGTTGGTGCGCTCGCATACTGCGATGGCGCCAACATGAACGCCATCATGGGTAAGAGCCGTCCCGGCGACATGGGCTTCGATGCGCTGCACTTCAACTTGCACAAGACGTTCGCAACGCCGCACGGTGGTGGTGGTCCGGGCGCGGGGCCGGTCGCGGTCACTGCCGAGCTCGGGCAGTACCTACCGGGTCCGATAGTCGATCGACACGACGATGGCGTTTTCACTCTTGTCACGCCCGGCCGTTCCATCGGTCGCGTGCGGTCGTATGTGGGTAACTTCGGTGTGCTTGTCCGTGCATATACGTATATCCGTGCTGTAGGCGGCAACGGGCTCAAGGACGCATCGGAGCAGGCAGTCCTGTCGGCGAACTACCTGAAGTCGCTACTGGAGGATGTGTGGCCGGTCGCGTACGATCGCGCGTGCATGCACGAATTCGTGATGTCGGGTGGAGCACTTCGCAAGGCCACGGGCGTGCGAACACTGGATGTGGCCAAACGACTCCTCGACTACGGTATCCACCCACCCACGGTGTACTTCCCGCTGATCGTCGATGAGGCACTGATGGTGGAACCCACCGAGACAGAAAGCAAGGGGACACTCGATCGGTTTGCGTCGGTCCTTTGCCGGATTGCCGAGGAGGCTCATGAGGACGCCGGGTTGCTACACGGTGCGCCGTACGACACCCCGGTGCGCCGGCTTGACGAGGCTGCCGCAGTCAAGGGTGCAGATGTCGCGTGGAGACCGGACGGTGCGGAGGCGTAAGCCCTGGTGTCACAGTGGCGGGTCATCATCGACGATGCTGCGGACGGCCCCTGGAACATGGCCGTCGATCGGGCCATCTTGAGCGAGCATGCCTCCGGTGATGCACCGCCTACGCTGCGGCTCTACGGGTTCTCACCGCCGACCGTCTCGATCGGGCGGTTCCAGAAGCTCGATGACGTCGATGTCCCGTACTGCCACGAGCGAGGGATCGATGTGTGTCGTCGTCCGACCGGTGGGCGCGGCGTGTTGCACGACGAAGAGCTCACATACTCGATCGTGGCGGGTGTCCGAGACGGTGTACCTCGCGGTGTGCGTGACAGCTACCGGTACCTTTCCGGCGCGCTTGCAGCCGCCTACCGTTCGCTTGGTGTGGATGCCGCTCTGACCGCACGAGAGCGTGGCAAGCGGGTGGGAGCGTGCTACCTGCACGCCACGGGGGCGGATCTCTCACTCGGCGCTGCGAAGCTCTCCGGCAGCGCGCAGGTCTGGGAGCGTGATAGTTGCCTACAGCATGGCTCGTTCGTCATCGCACGTGACGTAGCACGGGAGGCTCGGGTGTTCATGCTGGATGTGGAGGCAGCCAGGGCGCTCGCGACGTCTACGGCGACGATCGTCGATGCGATCGGACGTCGACCGGAACACGTCGAGCTCGCCACAGCGGTTCGGACTGGCGTGGAGGCGACATTCGCCGTGGAACTGTGTGAAGAGGGCCTCAGCGACGGCGAACAGATGCTTGCCCGATCGTACGTGAGTGAGTACCGTCTTGATGCATGACAGGATCGGAGGGAGCTACCTAGAGTTCGAGTCGAGGTAGAGCTCGGGATGTCGGTGCTGTCTGCTACAATCTGGACGAGTCTTAGCAGGCGCTGCGATACTTGTGGAGGTGGAACTGGTGGGGGATAGACATTCTTCGGATGACGCACTGCTCAACCTGAGTGAGCGAACCGTTGATGAGCTTCGAGAGATCCTCGATGAGCTGTACGAGGAGGAGCAGAAGGTCAGCTACCGCCGCCGTGTCCTTCACGGCAAGATCGACATCCTGAGAGCCGAGCTCGTACGGCGGCTGAAGGACGATCGTGCGCATGGTAAGGGCGTTGTCTCAGGGAGCGATATCGATCGTTTGATCGAGATACTCGCGAACGATCTGCGGGGCATCTCCCGCTACGATGTGACCGATGGCGAGGACTTCGATGACGACTCGGATGAGTAGGACCGGTCGGCTCCGCGTCCCGGCCTGATGAAGGAGGCCCGCGTGGCAAGTGTTGCAGACAAGATCCACGATTTTTTGAACGAGATATCTATCGATGGAGTCGAGGAGCGGGTGGTCGAATACGTCATCCGTGAAGTCCGCGGCGGTCGGAAGCTCACTGATGCACTGAGTGACCCGTACGTGAAGAATCGATTGAGCGAAGAGCGCCTCATCAAGGTACTTGAGAATCCCGAGGTCGTCGGTGCCCTCGAGACGCAGATCGCCGAGTCCTTCAAGAGCCAGGAGTTCGGCTTGCTTGACTAAGAGCATGCGTGCTCATGGGTACTACCGGTAGGAGTGGTGACCATGGACCTGTGCCCGGAGTGTGGCGCAGAACTCACGTCTCATGATGCAGAGTGTCCCGTATGCGGGGCCCGCATAGAGGGCGTGACTGCGTCGTTCGAGGCGATCGGCGAACCATCCGCACCTGCTTACGTTGCCGACATGGGTGTGAGCGATGTGCCCGTGCTCGTTGTCAGGAAGGGTGTCGAGGTCGGGGAGCGGTTCTACCTGGAGCAGTCCGAGGTCGTCATCGGGCGCGACCCGGAGAGCGACATCTTCCTGAACGACGTCACCGTGTCCCGTATACACGCACGTCTGCGTATCGATGAGGATGGAGCCACCATCGTCGATGCGGGGTCGCTCAACGGTACCTACGTGAATAACGAGGTAGTCGGCGAGGCACGGCTTGCAAGCGGTGACTCGGTGCAGATCGGTCGTTTCCAGATGGTGTTCGTAACAGGAGGGGGTCCCTCCTAGATGACACAGCGAGTTCGTGACTACATGACGATCGGTGAGGTCGTGGAGAGTCTTTCCGGTACCTACAGCGACCTCACCATCTCCAAGGTGCGGTATCTGGAAGACGAGCGTCTGATAGCGCCCGAGCGCACGCCCGGTGGCTACCGAAAGTACCGGCCGACCGACGTACAGCGACTCGAGCTCGTCCTACGGCTTCAAAAGGATCACTTCATGCCGCTGGCCGTTATCAGGGAGAAGCTCGACGATCTCGACAAGGGCAAGGTCCCCAGTGAGCTCCGACCTTCCATCGAGCGCGCCGAACCCATGTCGCTTCCGTTTGAGGATGCTGAGACGGTACCGGTCGATCGTGCGCAGGAGGTACTCGGGCTGCCGTCGGCATACATCCGGGAGCTTGCGTCCTTCGGCATCGTCACGTTCGTCAAGGGCCCGTTGGGTGAGGAGCTCGCCGGTCCTGACGTTTCTATCGCCCACACGTGTTGGGATCTGCGTAAGTACGGTATCGAACCTCGGCATCTGCGCATGTACGAGGCGTTCGCTGAACGCGAAGCCGGCTTCTTCCAGCAGATACTCATGCCCGCGATGCGTCATCGCACGCCGGAGGCGAGGCAGAAGCTGATGGACACGCTCGGTGAACTCGAAAAGGGCTCAGGAGCTCTCAAGCAGCACATGCTGCGTCGTGCTGCCGGCCGACTGTTCGAGGATGCCGGCTGAGACGATGACCGACGAGCGATCCGAGCACCTCGGTACAGAGCTTCCGGCTTCGGGGCGTGTCGCGACGACGGAGTTCGCTCATCCAAGTGAGCGGGTCGCCGCACAGATTCTAGACTTCTATGAGATCTCCTGGGACTACGAACCCACGACGTTCCCGCTCGAATGGGATCGCCATGGCATGGTTCTTTCGTCGTTCTCACCGGACTTCTATCTGCCGGAGTTCGACCTCTATATAGAGCTTACGACGATGAGTCAGAAGCTGGTCACCAAGAAGAACCGCAAAGTGCGCCGCCTCAAGGAGCTCTATCCTGATATCAACATCAAGATCCTTTACCAGAAGGACTTCAGGAAGATCCTGTTCAAATTCGGTATCCCCGTGCGTTCCCGTGAGCATGACGAGGGCGGTGGTCTGGATGCAGCGCCATTTCCTCCGGAGCGGGATTGTGTTCAGGGTAGCGATACCGAGGGGAGGTAGAAAGCATGAGCGACGTGTTCCCGGACCCAAGGATCGATCACGTACTGCACACGTCCGAGGAGATACAGGCTGCGGTACGCCGCATCGGAGCAGAGATCACCGCCGACTATGCAGGACGTGAGCTCACACTCATCACCGTACTCAAAGGTGGCACGATATTCCTCGCAGACCTCTGCCGTACGATCGAGTTGCCTTTGACGATCGACTTCATGGAGATATCCTCGTATGGCCCCCGTGCGGGGGGCTCCGTCCGCATCACGAAGGACCTGGATGATCCGATCGAGGGCAGGGATGTGCTCGTGGTCGAGGACATCATCGACACCGGCCTCACGCTGAGCTACCTGCTGCGCGTACTGAATCAGCGCAGACCCGCGAGTGTCTCGGTGTGTACGCTGCTGGACAAGGATGCACGTCGTCTTGCGGACCTGCCGATCGAGTACCGCGGGTTCTCTGTGCCGGACCGGTTTCTCGTCGGGTATGGGCTGGATCTGGACGGTCTGTGGAGAACCCTGCCATACGTTGCCACGCTGAGCGATGAAATCTGGAGCGGATCATGAAACGCACCGCCATTGCGGCGTTGCTACTCGTTGGCGTTCTCGCTCTCGGCACGGGTGGGTACATGGTGATCGAGGGCTGGACGTTCCTTGACGGTCTGTATATGACGGTCATCACTGTGGCGACCGTGGGCTTCAAGGAAGTAGCCCCCCTTTCACCGGCGGGCCGGGTGTTCACTATCGCGATGGTGTTCGCGGGAGTCGGCGGTATTGCCTATTCGCTCGGTGTGCTCGTGGAGTTCATGATCGAAGGACAGCTCACGGATCTTATGGAGGGGCGCCGTATGGTCAAGCGCATCGAGATGTTGTCCGGACACTACATAGTCGCGGGTATGGGACGCGTAGGTTCGGTTGTATGTTCATCACTGCAGGATCAGGGTGCTCCATTCGTGGTGATCGATCGGTGTGATGAATGTAAGGCGGAGGCACTGGATCAAGGGTGGCTGTTCCTGGGCGGGGATGCCACCAGCGAGGAGACGCTGGAGGCGGCGGGCATCGCCAGGGCAAAAGGGCTCGTGACAGCGCTTGATACCGATGCAGATAACCTGTTC
This sequence comes from Coriobacteriia bacterium, assembly GCA_034007245.1. Classification (GTDB taxonomy): domain Bacteria; phylum Actinomycetota; class Coriobacteriia; order Anaerosomatales; family Anaerosomataceae; genus Anaerosoma. Next base: position 21,163 of record JAVERH010000013.1, read on the forward strand.
GTCGCGATGTCTGCTCGGGGACTCAATCCCGATCTGTTCATCGTGGCGCGTTCGTCGTCGATCACCTCGGAGTCAAAGATACTGCGTGTCGGTGCCGATCGCGTTATCACTCCGAACGTGATCGGGGGCCGACGCATGGCGTCGAGCGTTCTGGACCCCTTCGTGAGCGACTATCTGGAGCTGGTGAGTCATAGCGAAGGTCTGGAGTACCGACTCGATACCTTCCAGGTGACGGGAGCCTCGCTCCTTGCCGGTCAGTCGATCCGTGAGGCGCGAGTCCGGGATGTCACCGGAGCATATATCATGGCTATCGCACACAGCGGTGTGACGGATAGCAATCCGTCGCCCGACAGGGTGCTCGACCCGGGCGACCACGTGGTAGCATTCGGAACACGTGCCCAGCTCGACTCGCTGGGCGCGATGCTGTAGGCGTACGTATCCATATCAGTGGTCCGTACGAACCACTCATGATGAGAGTAAGGAGTACAGCGTGGATCTCGAGCAGTACATCAGGGATATCAAGGATTTCCCCAAGGACGGTATCGTCTTCAAGGACATCACGCCCTTGCTTGCGAGCCCAGAAGGCTTCCGGGCCGCCATCGATACGATTGCCGATGAGTACGCCGATGCGGGTGTGACGAAGGTCATGGGTGCAGAGGCGCGTGGGTTCATCTTCGGCGGCGCGCTTGCGTATCGTCTCGGCGCAGGGTTCGTGCCTGCGCGCAAGCCCGGAAAGCTGCCGTGGACGACCACGTCTCACAGCTACGATCTTGAGTACGGAACCGACGCGCTGGAGGTGCACACCGACGCTGTGGTGCCCGGTGATATCGTGCTCATCGTCGATGATGTGCTCGCGACAGGTGGCACAGCGGCTGCGAAGGCAGCGCTCGTCACGACGATGGGGGGGACGGTCACAGGGTTTGCGTTCCTGCTCGAACTCGACTTCCTGGGTGGTAGGCAGAAGCTTGGCGATCCCAAGATCGTGACGCTCATCCACGTGGACTAGTCCCGCTTCGTGTACGCCCAGGTCGGTAAGACCGATCGGCGCCAAGAAGCAGCGTTACTTCACGGCGGTGACGACCTCCACCTGGACCGATTCAACGCCAGAAAAACCGAGCGCGGCGGCCGCGGCCTTCGAGAGATCGAGGTCGCGGCCTGCTATGAACGGACCTCGATCGTTCACGTAGACGATTACTCGACGTGAACCGCGGGTGAGTGCAAGCACCGTCCCGAAGGGGAGGGTGCGTGACGCGCAGGTGAGATCGTCCTGGTTGAAGACCTGGCCGGATGCGGTGGTTCTTCCGTGGAATCCGGGGCCGTACCAGCTGCAGACCGCCGAGTACACCTCACCGGTCGAGCGGTACTCGCGCGGCATGTAGGCGGAGACGAGGTACTCGACGCCCGGATGCACATCAACGGTAGCAGTGGCTCGCGCGATATCGGTTGCGATGGGCACGGAGGAGTCCTGCCACTGGGTTCGGAGCTCTGCGGTGAGCACGCGGACCTGCTCGAGTACGTCGCGCTCGTCTGCGGTCAGTTGATCGATCAGTACATTCTGTTCGTTCAAAAGGGTGGTGAGTTGCTCGTGACGTGTCTGCTGTTGTGCACGAAGCGCACGGTCTTGCGCGAGGAGTTCCTCGAGTTGCGTTTGCGTGTACCGAGCGTCTGCGGTAGCGATGTTGAGATCGGCGACTACCTGGTCGTCATCCTCGGCGATGCGAGACAGGGCGTCCGCACGTGAGAATAACTCGGGAAGCGTATCGGCGTTGAGGAGTATGGCCAATGGGTCGAATGAACCGCGCTTGTATATCTGCACTAGGTTCGACTGGAATCGAGCTTCTGCCTCTGCGAGGTGGATCTCTGCCTGTGCAACGGCTTCGCGTTGCGCGACGATACGTCCGGCAGTCACTGCAAGTCGCTCATCGAGGGCGCTCTGCTCGGCCTCCAGCGCGGCTATCTCGTTTTCGAGAGAGATCACGTGATCGGTGGCTACGTCGATCTTATCGCGGATTGCCCCGGCTTCGGCAGACAGGCCTGCAAGAGGAGGAGAGGTCTGTCCTGAGGTATCGGAAGGGCTGGCTACAGCAGCGAGTGGGGATGCCATCAGTCCCGCTCCGGCGATCACAGCCGTGAGCGAAAGGGTACAGAAGCAGCGCAACATCGTGATAGACGAATGCATCTGACTCCGGGTGGTCGGATAACGTACATGACGTACTGTATCAAATATGACACCCTGGCTGTGGTATATTGAATGATAACGGATATGGCGATGGCGCGCCTGTCCGGGACCTCTCGACACACCACGAAGACGCAGCTCGGAGGTACCATGTCACTCGCCGACGGACATCTTGTTCGTATCGCAGTCACGTTCGTCGTGTTCGTGTCGTGTGTGATGTCTTCTCAATCACCTGTGCTAGCGGTTCCGGCGACTCTGGAGATCACCGAGAAGCAGTCTGAAGTCATGGCTGCCCAGGCGGAGCTCGAGCGCATGCGGGGCGATCTCGAGGTGAGGATCGAGGAGTTCAACGCCATCACGGAAGCCGTAGAGCAGACGGAGGCGGAGATCGATGAGACCCGGCAGGACCTGGAGCGCGCGACAGCCGATCTGAAGAATGCCCAGGATGTGCTCGCCGAAAGAGCGTCGAACATCTATAAGCATGGCGATATCGATATCGTGGGTGTGTTCCTCGGAGCGCGAAGCTTCGATGATCTGATGACTCGGATCGATCTCCTGAGCAGGATCAGTGCATCGGATGCAGCGAACGTCGCTTCAGTCGAGGAGTCCAGGGCGCGCGTGGAGAGTGCCGAGCGCGCTCTCGAGCAGCGTCACTCTGAACAGCTGGTGTTACAGAAGCAGGCCCAGCAGCGTGCAGCGGCGATCGACCACGAGGTGTCGGTCCAGCAGGACTTCGTGGCGCGGCTGGATGCCGACGTCCGCAGACTCGTGGAGGAAGAGGAAGAGTGCCAGAAGGCGCTTGCCGCAGAGCGGGCACGGGTTGCAGCTGTTGCGACCCGGGAGCGAGAAGAGACGTCACGGGCGGCAGCGGAGTCAGGCGATTCGAGCAGTTCTACCGCATCTGCATCGCAACCTTCGGACACGAATCAGCCCGCATCGGCTGCTCCTTCTTCGGGTAGTGTGGTGGACATCGCCTTCCAGTACGTTGGCGTTCCGTATGTCTGGGGAGGCTCCACGCCGGCCGGATTCGACTGTTCGGGTCTGGTTCAGTATGTGTATCGCCAGGTGGGCGTATCGCTGCCACGGACGAGTCAGTCGCAGTTCCATGCCGGCCAGCACATCTCAGCCGATCGGGTCGATCTGCTGCAACCCGGCGATCTCGTGTTCTTCGGAACGAACGGCGATCCGAACCGAGTACATCACGTGGGGATGTACGTCGGCGGAGGCGACTATATCCACGCCCCGTATACCGGTGCGTACGTGCGCGTGAACTCTCTCACATCCCGCATCCAGTACTCCCAGGACTACGTGGGTGCTTCGCGCCTGTAAGACGGAACTTCCTGACGCCGGGATCCGGAAACAGGAGCCGCATCACTGCTGTGCTAAAATCCATCAATCTCGGCGATTCTTATCCACTGTATCCGCCTGGAGGTGGCTGTGGCACGCACGCTGATGTCCGGTAACGAGGCCCTGGCTAGAGGCGCCTGGGAGGCTGGCGCCGTTATCGGTGTCGGATATCCCGGGACGCCATCCACGGAGGTTCTCGAGAATCTAGTGAAGTACGAAGGCGTGCACTGCGAGTGGGCGCCCAACGAGAAGGTCGCGGCCGAGGTGGCTGGCGGTGCTTCGCTCGGGGGCGCGCGTACCGTGGTCACGATGAAGCACGTCGGTCTCAACGTCGCTGCCGACGCGCTCTACTCGCAGTCCTATACCGGAGTCACCGGGGGACTCGTGTATGTCGTCGCAGACGATCCGGGGATGCACAGCTCTCAGAACGAGCAGGATACGCGCAACCACGGTGTCGGTTCTCGCGTGCCGGTGCTCGAGCCCTCGGACAGCCAGGAGGCGCTCGAGTTCATGCGTAGTGCGTTTGAGCTCTCCGAGCGGTTCGACGTGCCGGTCATCGTGCGTGTCACGACGCGTATGTCCCACGGTAAGGGGCTCGTAGAGACGGGCGATCGCACGGAGCTACCACTCAGGGCTTACGAGCGCAACGTTGCTAAGAACGTGATGATGCCGGGCAACGCACGCGTCCGCCTCGAGTACGTCACGTCACGCGAGACCGAGCTTGCTGCATTTGGTGCGACAGCGTCCGAGAACCGCGTGGAGTATCGCGATGACTCGATCGGTATCATCACCTCGGGCATGGTCTACCAGTACGTTCGAGAGTCTCTCCCCGATGCGTCCGTGCTGAAACTGGGCCTGACGGTCCCGCTGCCCGACACCCTCATCCTCGAGTTCTGCTCGAAGGTCGATCGTGTCGTGGTGGCCGAAGAGATGGATCCGTACCTGAGCTTGAGGGTCCGTGCCCTCGGCGTCGAGGTCGAAGAGATCGGGCTTCCTCGTGGAGGCGAGCTGTCCCCCCGTATCATCGCGGAGGCATTCGGTGAGGCTCCGCTGGCCGTCCGTTCTCAGGTGGAAGGTCTGCCGCCGAGGCCGCCGCTACTCTGCCCGGGCTGCCCGCATAGGGGGCTGTTCTATGCGCTCGGGAAGGTCCATGCGGTTGTCACCGGCGATATCGGTTGCTACACACTCGCCTCACTTGCACCGCTCAAGGGTATGGACAGTTGTGTCTGCATGGGTGCAAGCATCGGTATGGCTCACGGGATGGATATCGCCGGTTCGACGGAGCGCCCCATCGTGGCTGTAATCGGTGACTCGACCTTTGCGCACTCCGGTCTCACGGGGCTGCTTCACATGGCGTACGCGAGCTCGACCGGCACGGTCGTGATCCTCGATAACCGAACGACTGCCATGACCGGACATCAGGGAAATCCCGTGAACGGAGTCTTCATCGACGGTGCAGCTGCACCTGAAGTGGACCTGGAAGCTCTTTCGCTCGCACTCGGTGCGGCAGTGGTGCGTACGGTCGATCCACATGATCTGGATGCGACGCTGGCGGTACTGAAAGAGGAGACGGCGGCGGACCACCTGAGCGTCGTCATCTCCAAGGCACCATGCGCACTTCTGATCAACGAGACGAAAGATCCGTACGCTGTGGACGAGGAACTCTGCACCAAGTGCGCTGCCTGTATCCGTCTCGGCTGTCCTGCTATCTCGCGTGATGAGACAGGTCGGGCTGTGATAGACACGTCCACGTGCGTCGGCTGCGGCCAGTGTGTCCAGGTCTGCAGGTTCGATGCGATCGTGAAGGTTGGTCCATCGTGCGATCTGGGGGGTGGCCGATGAGCGTCACGACGGTCGTTCTTGTCGGCGTCGGAGGTCAGGGGACCATCCTGGCGAGTGACGTGCTCG
>JAVERH010000172.1:0-4044 GCA_034007245.1 Coriobacteriia bacterium
GGGGGCGAGTGAAGGGGAGGGTCTTGGCAACCAGTTCCTTGCGAACATCCGCGAGTGTGACGCGGTCGCCGAGGTCGTGCGCTACTTCGCCGACCCCAACGTCGTTCACGTGGACGGCAGGGTCGACCCCGCCTCCGATGTGGAGACCATCAAGACGGAACTCATCCTTGCCGATCTCGGTACGCTCGAGCGTGCGCTGCCGCGGCTCGAAAAGGACGCAAAGCGTGATGTGGCGGTGGCGGCGAAGATCGCAGTCGCCCGCAGGCTCGATGAGTGGATGAGTCAGGGTCACCGTGCTCGTACTATGGATATGACCGGTGAGGAGCGCGAGCTCGTCCGCGATCTGCACCTGCTCACTATGAAGCCGATGGTCTACGTGGCCAACGTCGACGAGAACGATATCGGCAAGCCACTTGCCGAGATAGACGGGATCGGGCCGGTGCCTATCTGCGCGAAGATCGAGGCGGAGATGGCTGAGCTGGAGCCCGGGGAACTTGCCGAGTATCTCGAGATGGAGAGCCTCGATGAGCCGGGCTTGAATGCGCTCGTGCGTGAGGCATACCGGTTGCTCGGCCTGCAGTCGTTCTTCACCGCAGGTGTCCAGGAGGTGCGTGCCTGGACGGTCCGTGTGGGCGCGAAGGCTCCTGAGTGTGCTGGCGTGATCCATACCGACTTCGAGCATGGCTTCATCAAGGCGGAGGTCATCTCGTATGTCGACTACGACGAACTCGGCAGTGAGGCTGCTGCAAAAGCCGCAGGCAAGCTGCGTATCGAGGGGAAAGAGTACGTCATGGCTGACGGCGATGTAGTGCACTTCCGCTTCAACGTCTAGGAGAGTCGATTAGCGCTGCGCTTTGAGGATCATCCACTCGTGGAGATACGGCAGCACGCTGGTCCCTCCGACCATTCGTATGGCCTGGAGGCGCGTTTCGTGGTTCTCGATGTAGAGCCGCTGTTCGTCGCCGATCGTCCGGGGTGGGACGAGCATGACCGCCCCGCCGCTCTTGGCCCCACGGACTCCGGCTGCCAGACAGTCTGAATACGCCTGACCGTTCGCGACGTAGTAGACGCATGGTGAGGTGTGGAGCTCTTCGAGGACTTCAGTGTTGGTGGCGTATCGATTGGAGCCAGCGAGCCGGCGGCGTGCGGGGAGGCTCGCAACTGCTGTGTCAGACACGGCGCCGGTGCCGCCGATGATGAGCGTGGAGCGCCAGGAGCTCGCGTTCTCAGTTCTGAAGGTCTCGGTCGCTGGGGAGAGACATCCCGGCTCGGTGAGTAGGATCGGAATGAGGTTCTTGCCAGCATAGGCGGAGATGCTCACCGCATCAGCTGGCGAGGAGCCGCCGACGATAGCGACCCTGCCGTCGGCAGGTACGCCGACCGCGGTCGCGATCGCCGCGGCGGTCTCGTATCGATTCAGTCCTGCGATCCGCTCGACGCTCGGAGCCGAGGATCCTGCTGCTGCCACCGCACTGGCGACGACGTGTTCCGGGACCGCGTTGGTGCCACCAAGCACGATGATGCGCTCGGGCTTGAGGCGTGCGAGCTCTGCAGCCGTCTCGGACGGTAGGCCTGTCGGCGAGCTCAGCAGCAGCGGGGCATCGAGTTTGCGGGAGAGAGGTGCGCTTGCGAGCGCATCGGGCCAGTTCTGGCCGGTGGCGAGCAGGACGGTCTTTGCGCCGAGGGACCATCCGTCACCCGAAAGCGCTGCAGCGGTTCCGTACCGCGTGCTACCGGAGATACGCGGCCACATCTGACGGAAGGGGTCGGTGGCGAAGAAGCTGTCGACCCCGTCGGCGATCGCTCTTGCGAGCGTTGCCTGGCCGCTTGCAGAGGTCACATATGCGCGATCGGCTGGGTTGGAGATGAATCCACACTCAGCCAGTATCGCCGGCATGTGTGACCAGCGGATGACGTACAACGGCAGGCTTGTCTTGACGCCTCGGTCGTTGAGCGGCACCGCCGCTGTCACCGAACGATCGACGTGCGTCGCAAGTGCGATGCCAAGCTGGTCCTCGGGCATAGCCCAGGTCTCGTAGCCGTTCGCGATGTCTTCAGTGTAGGCGTTGAGGTGGATGGAGATGAAGATGTCAGCGCCGGAGGCGTTCGCGGCGTCGGGGCGCTCCTGGAGTGAGTCGTTCTTGCTGATCACTCCATCTTTCTGCCAGGCCCAGGTGTCCGTCGACTCGGTGTACTTCCATGCGCTCCGGTCTGCGGGGGGCGTCGTGACATCACCCGTGCGGTACATGGTGACCGTGTGTCCACGTGATCGTAGCTCAGTGGCAAGGCGCTGCGAGATCTGCAGAGCCACGTCCTTCTCCTTGAGACCTTCTGCAACGGCTCCGGGGTCGACACCGCCGCCGGGCGTGATGATGCTGCCGTGTCCGGGGTCGATGAAGATATGGGCTGCATGTGCCGTGGAGGTCCAGGCTATAAGGGCGAGTGCAGCGGTCACAAGGATGCACGGTAGTACTATGGGCCGATGGCTACGGATCATGGTTTCGGTCGGCCTTTCGTGTCTGACAGCCGGGAAACGGCTGTCGTGACGGGCACGAATTCACGTTATTATAGCGTGGAGTGTTCAACAAGCATGGAGGAACCCCTACAATACGTCTACCGGGACGGTTGGCATCACCACTATCTTTCACACCACCACGCTCCAGTACTCACTCCAGGCCAGGTGTCGCCCGTTTGATCCACGGGGCTGAACCCTGGTCTTTGTCACATCGGCGAACGGTGTCCGCGGGGACATCGAACAAGAAAGGCAGGCGCACAGTATGGAGATCGAGATCGGACGTGGGAAGACGGCACGACAGGCGTACGGCTTTGACGATATCGCTATCGTTCCGAGTCGCCGAACGCGTGATCCTCGCGACGTGGACATCGCATGGGAGTTCTCATACAAGGGTCGCGACTATGCCTTTCCGCTGCCTGTGCTCGCCTCCGCTATGGACGGTGTCGTGGATCCTGCGTTTGCTATCACACTCGGCAAGCTCGGCGGTCTGGCGGTCCTGAACCTCGAGGGCATCCAGACACGGTATGCCGATCCGGGCCCGCAGCTCGATGCTATCGCGTCGTTCAATCGCGAAGAGGCCACCCGTAAGATGCAGGAGATCTACGCGGCGGAAGATGTGAAGCCCGAGCTCGTGAAGCAGCGTGTGGCGGAGATCAAGGCGGGCGGCGTGCTTGCCGCAGCCTCATTCACACCGCAGAACGTCGAGCGACTCATCGGCCCTGCCCTTGAGGGCGGACTCGACATCCTCGTCATCCAGGGTACTGTGGTATCGGCCGAGCACGTCTCGACCTACGACAAGCCGCTCGACCTGAACGCCTTCATCGAATCGCTCGACATCCCTGTGATCGTCGGCGGCTGCTGCAGCTATCAAGGTGCGTTGCACCTTATGCGTACGGGGGCCGTCGGGGTGCTTGTCGGTGTCGGACCCGGCCACGCCTGCACGTCTCGCCGGGTGCTCGGCATCGGTGTTCCGCAGTGCACCGCAGTCGCGGACGCCGCTGCGGCCCGTATGCGCCATCTCGATGAGACCGGTACCTACTGTCACGTCATCGCTGACGGTGGCATGCGCACTGGTGGCGATCTGGCCAAGGCTATCGCCTGTGGCGCTGACAGCGTCATGATCGGCTCGCCGCTCGCGGCCGCCAACGAGGCCCCCGGACGGGGTTATCACTGGGGTATGGCGACTTTCCACCCGGATCTTCCACGCGGCACCCGCGTCTTCGCCGGCCAGAAGGGCACGCTTGAGGAAGTCCTTATCGGCCCGGCGCATGAGAACGATGGGACGCTGAATCTGTGTGGTGGTCTGCGTACCTCGATGGCCACGTGTGGATACGAGAACCTCAAGGCTTTCCAGAAGGCCGAGGTAATGGTGGCGCCCTCGTTGCAGACTGAGGGCAAGACGCTCCAGAACGCCCAGGGCGTCGGCATGGGTCGGTAGGTGTGAGCGGCTATCACGATCATCAGCCGACGGTGCTCGTCCTCGACTTCGGTGCGCAGTACGCGCAGCTGATTGCGAGGCGGGTTCGTGA
>JAVERH010000173.1:0-4041 GCA_034007245.1 Coriobacteriia bacterium
GCGGGGTTCGCCTGACCACCCGGGATCTGCAGCTTGATGAATCCGACGACTTTCTTCGCCATGTCTTGTTCTACCTCACTCCTCGACGCGTTTCGGCGTCGCTCACGTTCCTATCCAGGTAAGCGGTCACTCCGCGAGAAGCCCGACGGGTGCATCCCCCATCGGCACGGCGCGCATCGCGTGTCTACAGCTTTGCCACCTGATCGAAACTCAGCTCGACAGGCGTCTCTCTTCCGAAGATCGAAACCATGACCTTCAGCTTACCTTGATCCGCATTCACCTCGGCGATGACACCGTCGAAGTCCTCAAGTGGACCAGAGGTCACCTTCACGGGCATGCCATCGACGAAGTCCGTCATCGTGCGCGGCTTAGCCGATGCGGCAACACGCCCCTTGATGCGCTCCACTTCAGTGCGCGAGAGTGGAACAGGCTTTGCCTGGGCACCCACGAAACCAGTCACGCCGGGCGTGTTGCGCACGACGTACCAGGAGTCATCATCGAGCTCCATCTGGACGAGGATGTAACCAGGAAAGACCTTCTTTTCGCTCGTCACCTTGCGGCCACCGGACTTGAGGTCGGTGACGGTCTCCTTGGGGATAAGAACGTCGAAGATACTATCCTGCACGCCCATCGACTCGATACGATGGCGCAGGTTGGTGGCCACCTTGTTCTCGTAGCCGGAGTACGTGTGAATCACATACCACTTCTTCGCCATATCGTCCTACCTGCCAATCCCGGCCAGCACGTCGATGAAGACGTACGACGAGATGTTGTCGATGATAAGTGTGAAGAACACGAAGAAGATGAGCGTCGCAACGACGACCATGCTCGAGTTCAGCACCTCTTGGCGGTCAGGCCAAACAACGCGCCGAAGCTCGATCCGCACGTCTTTGAAGTACTTACCGATCCGCTTGAAGACCCCGGGCTTCTCGGCGCCCTTCTTGCTCTGAGCCATGCGCTTCACACCTCTTCCGCCCCGCTGGAACGGGGCCGGTATCTTATGCCGCCTGAGCGACCAATCGATGTCTGGCAGGGCAGGAGGGATTCGAACCCCCAACATCCGGTTTTGGAGACCGGCGCTCTACCGTTGGAGCTACTGCCCTATGTTGCGCGCACCGCGCGCTATCAAACGCGGTCCGACTATCGGGTCTCTTTGTGGAGCGTGTGAGTCTGGCACCACTTGCAGTACTTCTTGTACTCGATGCGCTCCGGGTTGTTCTGCTTGTTCTTGTTCGTAGTGTAGTTTCGCCGCTTGCACTCCGTGCACGCTAGCGTGACGAGCGTTCTCATCGTTCCTCCTACCGACCGTGGACCGGACCATCCGGCCTCAGGCCGCACGGTAGCGTAATCTAACACCCGCTCTAGAGCACTGTCAAAACTGGCACTTCCTACAAGAGTGACAAAACGGGGCCTGGCCATCCGCCAGGCCCCGTTCCGCGACTCTAATGGGGCAAGGATCTACTTGATGATCTCGGTGACACGACCCGAGCCTACGGTGCGGCCACCCTCGCGGATTGCGAAACGCAGGCCCTCCTCCATAGCGATGGGGCCGATAAGCTCGCCGCGAATCAATACGTTGTCGCCGGGCATGACCATCTCGGTGCCCTCGGGCAGATGCGCCACGCCGGTCATATCAGTGGTGCGGAAGTAGAACTGCGGACGGTACCCGTCGAAGAACGGGGTGTGCCGGCCGCCTTCTTCCTTGGTCAGCACGTAGACCTGACCCATGAACTCCGTGTGCGGGGTGATCGTGCCGGGCTTACAGAGCACCTGGCCACGCTCGATGTCATCACGGGCGATACCGCGGAGCAGCACGCCGATGTTGTCGCCAGCCTCGGCCTGGTCGAGCAGCTTGCGGAACATCTCCACACCGGTGACGACGGTCTTGCGTGTCTCATCGTGGATACCCACGATCTCGACCTCGTCGCCGACCTTGACCACACCGCGCTCCACACGGCCCGTCGCGACGGTACCGCGACCGGTGATGGTGAAGACGTCCTCGATGGCCATGAGGAACGGCCTGTCCGTCTCGCGGACGGGGTCCGGGAAGTAGGTGTCGAGCGCATCCAGAAGCTCCTGGATGGCCGGCAGCCACTCCGCATCACCCTCAAGTGCCTTGAGGGCCGACCCACGGATGACCGGGATGTTATCTCCATCGAAGTCGTACTCGGAGAGCAACTCACGGACTTCCATCTCGACGAGCTCGATGAGCTCCTCGTCGTCGACCATATCGCACTTGTTGAGGAAGACGGCGATGTTCGGCACTCCGACCTGACGGGCGAGCAGGATGTGCTCGCGGGTCTGAGCCATCGGGCCGTCAGTGGCGGCGATGACAAGGATGGCGCCGTCCATCTGGGCAGCACCGGTGATCATGTTCTTCACGTAGTCGGCGTGACCCGGGCAGTCGACGTGCGCGTAGTGACGCTTGTCGCTCTCGTACTCGACGTGGGAGATAGCGATGGTGATACCACGCTCACGCTCCTCGGGAGCCTTGTCGATCTTATCGAACGGCGTGAAGTCAGCCATGCCCTTCGCCGCGCGACACTTGGTGATCGCAGCGGTGAGCGTGGTCTTGCCGTGGTCGACGTGACCGATGGTGCCGATGTTCATGTGTGGCTTGGTTCGCTGGAACTTCTGCTTCGACATAACCGTTATCCCCTAGCCTTGGGCGCCGACGCCGGACTTGGCGACGATCTCATCGGCGATGGACTTCGGAACAGGCTCGTAAGCCTTGAACTGCATCGAGTAGGCCGCGCGGCCCTGGGTGCGCGAGCGAAGGTCGGTAGCATACCCGAACATGTTCGCCAGCGGCACCTTACCGTGGACGATCTGCGAGCTACCGCGAGGCTCCATGCCCTCGATATGGCCACGGCGACTCGAGAGGTCACCCATGACATCACCCATGAACTCCTCGGGCGTATCGACATCAACGGCCATGACCGGCTCAAGGATGACCGGACCCGACTTGCGGAGCGCCTCCTTGATACCCATAGAACCCGCGATTTTGAAGGCCATCTCGGACGAGTCGACGTCGTGATATGAACCGTCGACAAGCTGTACCTTGATGTCGACGACCGGGTAGCCGGCGAGCACGCCGGTGGTGATCGCCTCCTGGATACCCTTGTCCACCGACGGGATGTACTCCTTGGGAATCGAGCCACCGACGATCTTGTTCTCGAAAAGGTAGCCTTCGCCCGGCTGCTGCGGCATGAGATTCAGCACGACGTGACCATACTGGCCGCGACCACCCGTCTGGCGGACGAACTTGCCGTGGACCTCTGTCACCGTCTTACCTGCGGTCTCACGATAGGCGACCTGCGGCTTACCAACGTTCGCCTCGACCCTGAACTCGCGCAGAAGGCGATCGACGATGACCTCGAGATGAAGCTCACCCATCCCGGCAATGATCGTCTGACCCGTTTCTTCGTCGGTGTGGACCCGGAATGTCGGATCCTCTTCCGAGAGCTTTGCGAGCGCTGTACCGAGCTTCTCCTGCTCAGCCTTGGTCTTTGGCTCGATGGCGATATCGATCACCGGATCCGGGAACTCCATCGACTCGAGAAGCACGGGGGCATCCTCGGCACAAAGCGTGTCACCGGTCGTGGTGTTTTTCAGACCTACAGCAGCGACGATGTCGCCAGCGTGGACCGAATCGATATCTTCACGGTGATTGGCATGCATCTGAAGAAGACGGCCGAAGCGCTCCCTATGACCCTTGGTCGCGTTGAGCACGTGAGCACCTGAGGACACCGAACCGGAGTAGACACGGAAGTAGGTCAGCTTACCCACGAACGGATCGGTCATGACCTTGAATGCCAGAGCGGAGAACGGTGCTTCGTCGTCAGCTTCGCGCATCACCACGGAGTCGTCATCGATCGACTTGGCCTGAACCGCCGGAATATCAAGCGGAGAAGGTAGGTAATCGATGATCGCGTCGAGGAGAGCCTGCACGCCCTTGTTCTTGAACGAAGCGCCGCATACGACTGGAGTGATAGCGCAGTCGATGGTCGCTGTACGGAGAGCGCGCTTGAGCTCTTCCTT
>JAVERH010000174.1:0-3944 GCA_034007245.1 Coriobacteriia bacterium
GAAGAAGCTCCTGGAGCAGAGGAAGACCACGGAGCATGATGAATGCACGGGGGGTGCTTTCACCACCGTGACGCGAGTCCCGGTGGCTGTGAACTATCGCACCCATCAAGGTGACTTCGACAAGCCTGTTGACGACGACGATCGCGACATACTTTCTCGAATACGCGACGTGCCGTGGCCGACGGATTTCCCGTCGGATCGAATGATGCACACGTCCGGCGATACCCAGCGATGGGGCGACAAGTGGCGGGCCGGCACTGCGGCATTCCAGAACGTTCATCACCTCTACCTCAAGCGTTCAGCTCTGGTCTTGTGGGCACTCTGGACGAAGGCTTCACAGGTAAGTGACTCCAGATGCAGGGCGCAGTTGCTGTTCACTTTCGACCAGACCCTGTGGACTGCGTCCATCCTGAACAGATATCGGCCCGCCTCCTCTTTCGGAAACGGGCCGCTGAAGGGCGTCTTCTACGTTCCCGGCCAGATTGCTGAGGCAAACGTTCTGTCGCTAGCGAACGGTGCTCTCCAGCGCGTACTCCGAGGCTTTCGTGAAGACAAGCGGATCGGTGATGCGCAAACGTTCGTGACTACCGGGGACTGTTCGACTATCGGGCTGCCCGACAGCTCAGTCGACTACGTCTTTACGGATCCGCCCTTTGGGGCGAACTTTGCGTATGCCGAACTGAACTTCATAACGGAGGCGTTCTACCGCGTATTCACCAACGTGGTGCCTGAGGCAATTGTCAGCCCTGCTCGAAGTAAGTCGGTCCACGAGTATCAGGACCTCATGACTGCTTGCTTCGCCGAGTACTATCGCGTGCTCAAGCCTGGTCGTTGGATGACCGTGGTATTCAGTAATTCGAGCAACGCAATTTGGCGTTCGATACAGGAAGCCCTCGCGACTGCAGGCTTTGTGGTGGGTGACGTCCGGACGCTGGACAAGAAACACGGCTCGTTCAATCAGGTCATCGGAGTCACAGTCGACCAAGACCTGATAGTGACGGTGTATCGCCCGAGTAGCGGCTTGGAACGAGAGTTGAGCATTGAGACTGCTGCTGGAGGTGCTGCTTGGACATTCGTGAACGAGCACCTGTCTCATGTACCCGTGGTCTCGGCGCCAGATGGTTCGATTGAGGTTGTGGCAGAGCGGACCTCACAGATGCTCCATGACCGGATGGTGGGCTTCTTCGTGCAGCGCGGGCTCGCGGTTCCGCTTTCAGCGGCAGAGTTCATGGCTGGCCTTGCGCAGCGATACCCAGAGCGCGACGGTATGTACTTTATGTCCCAACAGGTTGCCGCCTACGACAAGAGGCGGGCTCAGTCCGACTCGGTTCGTCAGCTATCACTAATCGTCACCGACGAATCGTCCGCCATTCAGTGGATTCGACAGCAGCTTAGTGGAAGGCCCCAATCATTTCCCGAGCTCGCCCCTGTATTCATGCGTGAGGCTCAGCAGTCTTGGGCGAAGCATGAGGAGCAGGTGGAACTGAGGGCGCTGCTTGAAGAGAACTTCCTGCTATACGACGGCAGAGGACCCGTGCCGAGCCAGATCAAGTCATACCTTTCGACGAACTGGCGCGAGTATCGGAACCTGGAGTCCGATGATCCGACACTCCAAGCCAAAGCAAGGGACCGCTGGTACGTGCCGGACCCAGGGAAGGAGTCCGACTTGCAGAAGCTTCGCGAGCGTCAGTTGCTCAAGGAGTTCGAGCACTATCGGACGTCATCAGCCCGCAAACTCAAACTCTTCCGTACAGAGGCCGTGCGCACCGGGTTCAAACGCGCCTACGACGAACGCGATTGGCAGATGATCGTCGAGATAACCGAACGTCTGCCCGATTCGGTTGTGCAAGAGGATGAGAAGCTGCTGATGTACTACGACGTCGCACGCATGCGGGTGGGATAGCGACGTGTACTCATCCGGGGAATGGGTCTCGATTGAACACACGGGCCAAGCGGCTCGCGTTCTCGAGAGCTCGGAGCTCTGGGGTACTCGCGAGTATCAACTTTGGATACCGGAACTTCGCGAGGTGCGTCGACTTCCCGAGCAGGCGATCACCCGCGATGGGGTAGTGGGTTCACCAAGTAGGTTGGTGTTCACAGCAGCAGCGGCCAAGGTTGCCGACGCCGTCGACCGCCGGGCCTTGCTGGCACCACTCGAGTCCTGTGTGACTCCTCTGCCGCACCAGGTCCTGTGTCTCTCCCGTGCAGTTGCACGTGAAGACGTGCGCTATCTGCTCGCGGATGAGGTTGGCCTTGGGAAGACGATTGAAGCGGGCCTCGTGCTGCGGGAGCTTAAGGCACGCGGGTTGGTTCGGCGCACGCTCGTCGTTGCGCCAACTGGACTCACCGACCAATGGCAGTCCGAGATGAGGACGCACTTCAGCGAGGATTTCCGAATCATCGTGCCCGGCGAGTTCACCAATGCCCGCAGGTTTCTCGGCCTGGACGCGACGGACAATCTGTGGCGTGTTCACGATCAGGTGATTGCTCCGTTGGATTCAATCAAACCCCTGGATGCACGACGTGGATGGTCCGACGAACAGCTGGAGCGATACAACCGCGAACGATTCGAGGACGTGGTCTCCGCCGGCTGGGATCTCATCGTGATCGATGAAGCGCATCGCGTTGGTGGCAGCACCGAGCAGGTGGCGAGGCATCAGCTTGGAGTGGCCTTGGCCCAAGCTTCGCCATACCTGCTTCTGCTGACCGCAACGCCCCACCAGGGGAAGACAGACGGCTTTCGGCGTGTCATGTCACTCATCGACTCGGAGTCATTTCGAGATGACGAGTCAGTCACGCGTGATGCTGTCGCCCCCTTTGTGATTCGAACCGAGAAACGCAAGGCGATTGATGCCGAAGGCCGGCCGCTCTTCATGCCTCGGCGAACACAGCTCGTGCCAGTCACATGGGGCGATGCGCACGCTCAGCAGCAGGCACTCTACGACTCGGTGACGGAGTACGCCCGCGAGGGCTACAACCGCGCACTTCGCGAGAAGAGCAACGCGGCGGCGTTCCTGATGATTCTCATGCAGCGCCTCGTCACCTCGAGCACGCGGGCGATTCGCATGACGCTTGAGAAGCGACTCGAGGTCCTGGCGCTACCTGATGGCCAACTGACGCTCTTCCCGGAGGATGTGGAGGAATGGGATGAGCTTGATGGTCAGGAGCAGTTGAACCGGGCTCTCAGTGCACGGTTGAAGGGCCTTGGGAGTGAACACTCGGAGGTGGAGCTCCTAGTTGCGGCCGCTCGTCGTTGCGAGGCAACCTCGCCTGATGCAAAGGCGATGGCCCTGGCAGATCACATCGGGCGAGCGCGGCTCGACTTCGATGACCACCATCTCAAAGTCCTGGTCTTCACGGAGTTCGTGGCTACGCAGGAGATGCTGGCCGAGTATCTTGAGCAGCGCGGATACACGATAGCTACTCTCAACGGCTCGATGGGACAGGATGAGCGTCTTGCTGCGCAGAGGCGGTTCGCACGCGAGGCTGACGTGCTCATCTCCACCGACGCCGGCGGCGAGGGGCTCAACCTTCAGTTCTGCAACGTGGTTGTGAACTACGATCTCCCCTGGAATCCGATGAAGATCGAGCAGCGCATCGGGCGTGTCGACCGCATCGGGCAGATGCGCGAGGTTCTCGCCATCAACTTCGAACTCGTGGGCACGGTCGAGATGCGCGTCAGGGAGGTTCTCGAGGAGAAGCTCGCTCGGATTCTCGAGGACTTCGGCGTGGACAAGCTGAGCGATGTGCTCGACACGGAGGGCGTGGAGCTGGACTTCGACAGGTTGTACACCGGGGCACTGCGGGATCCCCAGTCTATTGAACGCGAGGTGCGGGAGCTTGCCCAGGACCTGCTCGAGCGCACGAGGGAAGCGCGTGAGGGAATGCGGATTCTCGAATCTGCCGATGTTCAGGCCGATGCGGCTGCTCGGCTGCTCGAGGGT
>JAVERH010000175.1:0-3930 GCA_034007245.1 Coriobacteriia bacterium
GGGCCCACATCCGGTCGACTGAGCCCCCACTCACCACCATCGGCGAGATGCCTTCCGTCTACTTGGCCTCGGCCCAGTTCACACCCGCGCCGATACCGACCTCCAGCGACACCGAGAGGTCGGCGACACCGGCCATCGCCTCTCGGACCATCGTCGTGAGGCGCTCCATCTCGGCCACCGGCGCTTCAAAGATCAGTTCGTCGTGAACCTGTAGTACCATGCGCGCCTCGAAGCCCTCGGAGCGCAGGCGACGGTCGACCTCGATCATCGCAAGCTTCATGAGATCGGCAGCGGTACCCTGCATCGGATGGTTCATCGCGGTGCGCTCACCGAACGAACGCAGGTTGAAGTTACTGTTACGCAACTCAGGGATCGGACGGCGGCGACCGAACATCGTCTCGGCATAGCCCATCTTGTGAGCCTCGACAATGGCCTCGTCGAGGTACTCGCGCACCCGCGGATACGCAGCGAAGTATCGATCGATGGTGGCCTGCGCCTCGGCGTATCCGATGCCGAGCGAGTCACCCAGGCCGTGCGCGGAGATACCATAGACGATGCCGAAGTTGACAGCCTTGGCCTTACGGCGCATCTCCGGATCCACGTCCTCGGGCTCCACGTCGAATACGCGGGCTGCAGTCGCAGCGTGGAAGTCAGCGCCGGATGTGAACGCTTCGATCAGACCCGGGTCACCGGAAAGGTGCGCGAGAATGCGAAGCTCGATCTGTGAGTAGTCTGCACTCACCATCAGGTCGCCCTCACGGGCAGGCACGAACGCTGCACGGATGCGTCGGCCCAGCTCGGTGCGCACGGGAATGTTCTGCAGGTTGGGACTGCTGCTGGACAGCCGCCCGGTAGCTGCGACCGTCTGATTGAAGGTCGTGTGTAGCCGTCCGTCTTCTCCCACAAGTCGCGGAAGCACGTCGATGTAGGTGCTGGTCAGCTTGGTGAGCTCGCGGTACGCGACGACCTTGTCGGCGATGGGATGAAGTGGCGAGAGCGCCGCAAGCACACCGGCATCCGTGGAGTACCCGGTCTTCGTCTTCTTCTGCGTAGGGAGCTGCAGCTTGTCGAAAAGGATCTCGCCGAGCTGCTTGGGAGAGTCGATCGTGAACTCTGTGCCCGCCAGCTCGTAGATCTCACCGGCGATCGCCTCGATCTGCGCATGCGTCTCGGACGAAAGCGCGTCGAGCACACGCCGATCGAGCCCGACACCGGCCTCCTCCATGCGCACGAGGACGGGTACGAGCGGCATCTCGATCTCCCTGAAGCACTGCGTCGCGCCCCACTCCTCGAGCTTGTCGGCCAGTACGGGAGCAAGTTCTGCGACCGCCCGCGCCTCGGCAGCCACATCACCCGGCTCGACCGTCCGACCAAGGTACTCCGCAGCCAGTGATGCCACGTCGTACTTCGAGCGATTTGATGCGAGCAGATATCCAGCGATACCGGAGTCGAAAAGGCGCGCGGAGTCGAGACCATCCGTGACGCTCGGCACGACAGCCGCTGACGAGCCCGGCGGACACGAGCCTTCGATGAGTTCCTTGATGTCTCCCGCGCTCACGCGGCATGCGGTCAACACGGCTGCAAGCGCGCTCGTGGCGTCGCCACCGCTGAGTGTCGCCACAGTATCCTTGTACGCGAACGCGATCATACGCTCGTCCTCGAAGAGACACTCCCCACCGGCGACACCCGCCGCGATCCCAATAGGACCGACGGGCGCGTCAGCCGCGCACGCCGCGACCCATCCGGCTGCAGCATCACCGGTGAGCACATGCCACTCGGCAGCGCCCTCCTCGGGGACGTGTCCGGCGGCGCCCATCTCCACATCGCACATCGAGCGGAACCGGGGGATGAGTGAAGTGAACGCCAGCCCGGTGAGCGCTCCAAGGGCTGTGGATTCGTCCCATACGCCCCATGTGACCGCACCGAGGTCGAGCTCGATCGGCACATCGCGTCGGATCGTCGCTACCACACGGCTCGCGAGAGCAGAGTCTACGTTGCCGCGCACGTTCTCGCCTAGCTTGCCCTTGAGTTCGTCAGCGTGCTCCAGCACCGCATCGAGCGTCCCGTACTGCTGCAGCAGCTTGGCGGCGGTCTTCTCCCCCACGCCCGGGATCCCCGGGATATTGTCCGATGGATCGCCCTTGAGGCCGAGAAAGTCGGCCACCTGCCCGGGCGTCACTCCGTAGCGATCGACAACCGCGTCATGATCGTAGACGAAGATATCGGTGATACCTTTCTTCGTGCTGACGACACGGACGTTCTCGTCGACGAGCTGCAGCGCGTCCTTGTCACCGGTGATGAGAAGTACGCGCACACCCTCGGCAGAGCCACGCGCGGCAAGCGTACCGAGGATGTCATCGCCCTCCCATCCGTCGACCTCGACGATAGGGATCGACAGTGCGCCAAGCAGCTCCTTGATCATCGGGAACTGCGACTTGAGGTCTGGGTCTGTCGGTGGGCGCTGGATCTTGTACTGCGCCAACGCCTCGGTCCGGAAGGCCGGCTTCCCCCGGTCGAACGCGACGACCACACCGTCAGGCCCGAGGTCCGTGACCATCTTGAAGAGCATCGACATGAATCCGAAGACGGCGTTGGTGGGACGACCGTCGGGAGCGGTCATACTCGGCGGCAGCCCGTGGAACGCGCGGTGCAGGAGGCTGTTTCCGTCTACGACGGCGATGGTGCGCTCGGGCATGAGATACCTTTCGGGTACGAACTCGGCAGGCGCACTCCGGCACGACCGGGCGCGTATATCGATTCTACCCGAGGGGAGTGACGTGGGCCTCTTCAACTGGGCGGCACCGTTCGTGCGACACCTGGGCGATCGCTTCACTGACGATGATGCAGGGACGATCGCCGACTGGCTGCGCGCCGCCGTGGCGCCAGGCGGCCACCTCCTCGACGTCGGCGGAGGTGCGGGACAGCTCGCCACACTCCTGGCCAGGGCACTCGATGCCCGCGTCACCGTACTCGACCCAACCGCCGAGATGGTGGACCACGTCCCGACAAGCGAGCGGATCACGGGCGTACAGGGCACTGCCGAGGCGATGCCGCTTCCCGACGACGGCTTCGACGCGATCGTGGTGACGGACGCTTTCCATCACTTCCGGGACCAGGGCGCTGCAGTAGCCGAGTTCACACGTGTGGTACGCGACGAGGGTCTCGTGCTAGTACTCGATCTCGACCCTCGTCCTTTCACGATGCGCCTCATCAGGCTCGGCGAGATGCTGCTCGGCGAACCGGGTACGTTCATGACCCCCGGGCAGATGTGCGCGTTCATGGCCGCACACGGTATCGACGGTGAGTGCGAGACACTCCGCAAGGCGGACTACCGCTTCCTCGGGACGGTGAGGAAGGATCGGCCGAACGACCGCAGACCGATCGCCTAGCCCCTCCATAGATAGCCCACGCTCCGCACGGTCTCGAGCCGTCGGGAGTGCTCCGGACCGAGTTTGGCGCGTATGCGTCGGACGTGGACATCCACGGTCCGCACGCCACCAAAGTAGTCCGTCCCCCACACGCGCTTAAGTAGCAACTCCCGGCTGTAGACGCGGCTGGGGTGCGTCATGAGGAACGCGAAAAGCGCGTACTCGAGATACGTGAACTCCACGGGCACATCATCCACCTGCGCCTGGTACGTAGCCAGATTGAGCGTCAGTCCGTCGACGTGCATCACGTCTTGCGTACTTGCCTCCTCGCCCGGCCAGAGCAGCCCGCGAACGCGCGCTGCCACCTCCTGAGACGAGGAACCACGCGCCACGAAATCGGCAGGAAGGCGCACCGGCAAACGCAGACGCCGAAGAGCGTCAGGCTCGAGGAGGAGCAGCAGCCGTACATCCGCGCCAAGAGCAACAGCCGTCTCGGCAAGCTCGATCGCGACATCGGGAGCTCGACCTGCATCGACTATCACGAGATCGCCCGGCTCGGCAG
>JAVERH010000176.1:0-3917 GCA_034007245.1 Coriobacteriia bacterium
GACCATCACCACGGCCAGGGCGAGGAGGTACCCCCTAGCGGGGCCACGTCGCCATGGGCGGAGCATAGGTATCCTCGATGCGCAGAAGCTCGTTGTACTTCGCGACCCGCTCCGAGCGGGAGACGGATCCGGTCTTGATCTGCCCGCACCCCGTTCCCACTGCGAAGTCGGCGATCGTCGTGTCCTCCGTCTCTCCGGACCGGTGGGAGATGATGCAGGCGTAGCCCGCCCCGTGGGCAAGGTCCATCGTGCGGAGCGTCTCCGTCACCGTGCCGATCTGGTTCAGCTTGATGAGGATCGCGTTCGCCGCCCGGCGCTTGATCCCCTGGGCGAGCCGGTCCGGGTTCGTCACGAAGATGTCGTCGCCCACGATCTGGATC
This sequence comes from Coriobacteriia bacterium, assembly GCA_034007245.1. GTDB lineage: Bacteria > Actinomycetota > Coriobacteriia > Anaerosomatales > Anaerosomataceae > Anaerosoma. Next base: position 381 of record JAVERH010000176.1, read on the forward strand.
GTGGAGCCGAGCCGGTCCGTGAAGAGCGACCATCCCTCCCAGTCCTCCTCCGCGAGCCCGTCCTCGATGGACACAACCGGGTACGCCTGGGCCCACTGGGCGTAGAGCTCGACGAGGTCCGCCGCGCGTCGCTCGCCCGCCAGGCGGTAGATCCCGCGGTCGGGCGCGTAGAACGCGGTCGCGGCGCAGTCGAGGGCGAGGGCGACGTCCCGTCCCGGCTCGTACCCCGCATCGCCGATCGCCTGGACGAGGATGCGGAGGGCCTCCTCGTCCGTCGCGAGACGAGGGGCGAACCCGCCCTCGTCGCCCACCGCCACGGAGTGCCCCTTCCCCTTCAAGATCTTGCGCAGGGTGTGGAACACCTCCGCCCCATAGCGGAGGGCCTCCCCGAAGACGGGGGCCCCGAGCGGGACGATCATGAACTCCTGGATCGCGAGGCCGCTATCGGCGTGGGCGCCCCCGTTGATCACGTTCATGAGGGGGATCGGCATCCGGCCCGGCCGGGCGCCGGCGAGGTACTTCCAGAGCGGGATCCCAAGCGACGCCGCTGCCGCCTTGGCGCAGGCGAGCGACACGGCGAGGATCGCGTTCGCCCCTAGCTCCGCCTTGTTCGGAGTCCCATCGCGCTCCAGGAGCAGGGCGTCAATCTCCTCCTGCCAGAGGGGGTCCATCCCCTCGATCTCCGGGCCGATGATCTCGTTCACGTTGCGGACCGCGCGCTGGACTCCCTTCCCCAGGTACCGGTCATCTCCGTCCCGCAGCTCGACGGCCTCGTAGGTGCCGGTGGACGCACCGGAGGGCACAGCGGCCCGCGCCGCGGTGCCGTCATCGAGCGTGATCTCCACCTCCACGGTCGGGTTGCCGCGGGAGTCCAGGATCTCCCGTGCCCAGACGTCCTCGATCAGGTTCATGCGGTCACCTCGGGCTGGAGTGTACGGGTTCCTGCCCGCCGGGCCAAGGAACCCCGTCCCGCCCCCACCGCCCTCCCGGCTGTTCGTGGGGGTGGGTTCGATCACCGACACGGCCCGCTCTCTGACACTATACTGACCGCATCGGACATGGGGGCCCGGGCGGGCGGACAAACGCCTGGGGTCGGGGTAACCCCGATCCTCCGCAGCGTGATGCCGCTCACCTAGACTGGGCACCGTGCTATGAAGCCTTGTGGTGAAGGGATGGACGAATGGATGAAGCCTGCGGAACCGGGTTCCTGGCGTGTGGGCGCCGGCCGGCCCGAGCGGGGGGAGGAGGTTTGGCGATGAAACGATTTCTGTTGCTTGTGGCGGCGGTTGCCCTCGCGGCGCCGTGGGTGATGGGGACAGAATTTTACAACATTGGCCTGTCCGACGATTTCGTGCCCCCCGGTTCCGTGATCCTGGCCCAGATAATTCAGTTCACGGTACCCACAGGTTCGAGCCTCAAGATCGAGAACATCACCGTGAGGAACACAGCCCAGACGGAGAGCCGGGTTCTTGCAGCAGATATCGGCTTCATTGAGATCCGGAAGACGAGCGAGACCGGATCTGTCCTCAAGAAGGCGACCACCGTTACCGGTTTCGAGGGAGAGGGTTTTAAGATCGAGTCCCTCTCGAACAACATCTTCAGTGCTGGCACTCATCGCATTTACATCTTCGTTCAGCTGAAGACGGGCGTTGCATTGGACAAGAAGCTGCAACTAGGGAATAAGACCGCCTCGACGGTCATCATGACAAAGGTCCTCGAGACAACTGCGAGTAAGGATGTTGACTACGGCACTGCCGAGCAGGCCGCCACTTTTACGGTGGACCTCCCCACAATCGTATTCGACGGGTCGTTGCCGGAGACAGCGGACGTGTACCGGGGCCAGCGGTTCCTCGCGGGGCGGATTGCGGTGAACGCTGACGACCTTCCGTTCGAGAGTTCCATCGCGCAGCTGGTCATCAAGAACATCGCGACGGGGACGGGGGTTACGAAACTCGCTGGGAAGTATGTTGAGCGGATCGAGGTCCGCCGGGCGAGCGACGACACGCAACTTGGCACGACCACGTCAGTTGCCACCCTCACGTCCACAGGTGTCGTCATCACCACCTCCGGCGCCAAGGTCGGTCCGTACAACACGGTGGTCCTTGAGATCTGGGTTACTGTGAAGATGGACGCACCTACTGGGCACAAGCTGCAGCTGTGGGCTGATGTGCGCTGCGGAGGACGGGACATCACGGCAGGCGATGGAGATCCGCAAACTGATGTAGCTCCCACCTTCACGATCGCCCAGCCCAACGGCTTCGAGTCTGTGGAGAACCTCGACATCGCGGGTGGCGGCGATCCACGGGTCTTCTCCGGACAAAGGTTCCTCGCTCAGAGGATTGAGGTGACGGATGATGACCCCGATCCCTACAATGTAACGGTGAACTCGCTTGTGGCGTGGAACATCGCTGCGGACTCGCGTCTGGCCGACAGCCAAATTGCTCGCATCGAGATCATCCGCGCTCGCGATGGGGCGCTGATGGGTTCAGTAGCGAGCGCCTCCGGGTTGAGCTCGGGGGGCTTGCGCATCGGGACGGGCAGCGCCAACGTAGTCCTCGATGACACCACGGAGATCATTGAGGTGTGGGTCACGCTCGGGACGGCGGTGCCCCTGGACCGGAAGTTGCAGTTGCGGACCGTTGTTTGGCACACCGAGGACTCTAAGATCTACGGGAAGCCTGAGGGTGACGAAGATGCGCTCGACGGCGAGGTGTTCACTACTGGCCCAGCTGAGGCTAAAGGGTTTGAGGAAGCCAAAAGGGATGAGACGCTGACCGATCGGAAGGTCTTTCAGGGGGTGCGCTTCTTGGCCCAGCGGCTGATCCTGCAGGATACCGATCCTGATCCGTATAATGTGACCACTACCTCGCTCATGGTCCGGAACGCGGAGACGGAGAGCCCGCTCGCCGACCAGCACGTGGCCAAGATTGAGGTGCGCCGGAAATCCGACGGAGCGCTCCTCGGCGAGGTCACGGACCCGGTGGGGCTGAGCCTGGCCGGTGTGCGCGTGACAACGGGGGCCAACAACCTCATGCCGGATGATACGAGCGTGGAGCTTGAGATCTGGATCACCCTTAAGGACACGGCCCCTGCCGGGCGGAAACTACAGCTGGCGACGGTCGTGTGGCATACAGAGGGCACGGCGACCTACCAAACGGACTCACTCGCTGGGCCGGCCACGTTCACCACCGCCATCGGTCAGGCGCCAACGGGGGTGAACTTCAGCTGGACGCCGGCGGCGCCGGAAGCGGGAGTCGAGATCACCTTTACCCCCGCCACAGGCATCGCCGATCCCTCGGGGAAAATCGCCAACGCTACGTTCAGCTGGAACTTCGGTGATGGAAAGACTGCGGAGACTAAGGGCTCGGCTGCTGTCAAGCACACGTATGCGATCGGCGGGACCTACCAGGTGACCCTCACCGTGACCGGGGAGGGCGGCTTGGCGAGCTCGAAGACAAAGCCGATCGAGGTGATCGGCAAGCAGCCTGTGGTGGACTTCACGTTCACGCCTGCGGAACCGGCTGCCGGTCAAGCGGT
>JAVERH010000014.1:0-25777 GCA_034007245.1 Coriobacteriia bacterium
GACCCGCCTGCTCCTCCCCCCTCAGAGGCGGGACACGCCGCCCAAATTGACGAGGCGCGCGCCCCCCCGCGCGCCTCGTCTTCTTTTCCGAGAAACCCTCCCTTGTATGTTCTTACGTCATCACTCGGTTAGAATCTGTATGTCTACCTGACTTGATGGGAGGATCGGTGTCTGACGCGGTCGAACGCGTGGTGAACCTGGCGCTCTATCTCGCGTCGAGCCGTTTGCCGAAGAGTGCCGAAGAGTGCCGGGCCGCAGGGCTCGGCTACCCCGCCGATCAGGACGATACGGCGTTTATCCGTATGTTCGAACGCGACAAAGACGCCTTGAGAGCCGGGGGGTTGGTACTCGATGTCGTCGATGACGGCGAATCGGATGCGTACCGGATCGACGCTGACGCCACCTTCGCCCGCCCCGTCAACCTTTCCATAGAAGAGCGGGCCGCGCTCCGCGCAGTGGCTACGGCATTCGCCGAGGATCCGGGGTTTCCCTTTGGTGATGAGCTCAGATCCGCAACAGGAAAGCTCGGTACCTCGGGCGCTGAAGGCCCGCTCGCCTCGTCGGACCTCGGGCGTGCTGCGCCCGCCGGACAGGGCGTGGATGCACGAGCCATCGCTGAGGCGGTCCAGGCACGTAAGACAGTCACCTTCGAGTACACAAACGCTTCAGGTGAGACACGCGACCGTACGATCGACCCCTACGGCGTGTTCTTCCGCAACGGTTCCTGGTATCTCGTAGGACGCGACCACGACCTTGGAGAGATACGAACCTTTGCGATCACCCGCATGAACGGCATCGATGTGAACCCTGCACGACCGCGCACGCCAGACTTCGAGCGGCCTGCGGACTTCGATATCCGAGAGTCGGAGCGGCTGCCGTTCCAGTACGGCAGTGCGCCGTTCGCCGCAAGGGTCAGGTTCCTTCCGGAGACCGCCTGGCGGATCGACCGGCTTGCTCGTGGACACGGGAAGACCCAGCATCTGCCCGACGGCTCGGCGGTCTGGACGGTCGAGGCAGCAGATGCACGACGCCTGGCCTCCTGGATCGTCGATGAGGGACCCGGCCTTTACGCTGTCGATCCGGAGCCCGTCATAGAAGAGCTCGCCATCGGACTGCGAAGAGTGGCTGACGCTCATGCCTAAGTCTCCCGACACCGCAACCCGCGCCGGCCGCCTTCTCGCCCTCATCCCGCTGCTCAGGAAAGGCGAGACCGTCTCGCTCCATGAGCTGGCTGGCGCTGTAGGATGCAAGCCCTCCGAAGTCGCCGCTGACCTCTCCACGCTCACGATGTGTGGCGTGCCACCGTTCACACCTTATGACATGATCGATCTGCTGATCGATGGCGACACGGTCACGATCTACGCTGAAGCCCCCGGCATCGACCGGCCGCTCCGCCTCACGCTGGGCGAGGCGCGAGCGCTTGGGGCTGCACTCGATGCGGCTGGCTACGATGCAGACGCGCCGCTTAGGGAGAAGCTTCGGGACGCCGCATCCTCGGGGGTGGCCCTGGACGAGCTTGCCCGAACAGTGCGGGCAAGCTCGGGCCCCGGCGGTCTCGCCGAAACATACTCGGTGCTCGCTGCAGCAGCCGAGACACACGAGAAGGTCCACATCCACTACTTCACCGGTTCGACCGGCAACGTGTCCGAACGGACCGTACACCCCTGGGCTCTCGTGAACCGACTCGGCACATGGTATCTCGTGGCCCTCTGCGAAGCAGTCCACGAAGAGCGGGTCTTCCGCCTCGATCGCATCTTCGATGCCCGCCCTCTCGGCGAGATGTTCGAGCCACCATCACTCGTGCCGTTCAACGTCACCCCCGACACCGAAGACCTGCCGGTGGCAACAGTGCGGTTCGCTGCAGGTGTCGCGCTCCCGGATCAGCGGACCTGGCCGGGCGCGACTTTCACGGCGGAGCCCGGCGGCACGACACTTGTCACCGTGGCGTACCAGACAGAGTCGTGGATCGCCCGACGGGTACTGGCATATCTGGGTGACGCCGAGATCATCGAGCCGCCCGCGCTGAGAAAAGCCGTGCGAAAAGCCGCACTCGACGAACTCGGGGCGATCATGTAGATGCCGGACAAGCTTAGCGCGTGTCGGACCCGAACCGCTCCTGCATCACGGTACCGAGATCGGATGCGGGCAGGCGCTCGACATCGCGCACGGGCAGTGCGTCGAGGAACCGACGTGCATACTGCTTGGTACCACTCAACCGGGCATCGGCGAGTACGAGACATCCCCGATCGCTCGACGATCGGATGAGACGCCCGGCGGCCTGCTTGAGCTCGAGCACCGCCTCCGGCAGGTAGTAGTGCTCCCACCACGCGCTGTCCCGCTCCTTGCGCTCCTCGAGCACGGGGTCGTTGATGGGGCCGAAGGGGAGCCGTGGCACCACCACGCATCGCAGTGTGTCGCCCTTAGCGTCGAAACCTTCCCAGAACGACTTCGTGGCGAAGAGCGATACCCTCTCGTCAGCGATGAACTCCTCGGCCACCCGCTTGCGCGAGATGCCCCGCTCCTGGACGAGCAGCCTTAGACCTTCGTGCGCGAGCGGTGCAGCAAGGCGGCGATAGAGTTCCTCCATGTCGCGCCGGTTGGTGAAAAGCGTCAACACTGACCCCTCCATGGCTCGGTGTACGTCCAACAACAGATCGCCAAGCGCACTGATATAAGCGGCGTATCCTCTGTCGGAGGATCGACACGGGTCCGGGAGCCCCGTTGGCACGAAGACCGCCATCTGCCGCTCGAAGTCATAGCTACTGTCGAGCCGCAGCGTTCTGAACCCGCCACTCTCGATGCGATCCAATCCGAGCGCACGCTCGAAATGTGAGAAATCGGAGCCGGCCGCGATCGTGGCTGACGTGTACACGACCGAGTACAACCGGGGATAGAACTGCTCTGCGAGCGCAGAGCCTACGTCGAGCAGCATGGCGTCCAGCCGCGCCGAGGAAGCCTGACGCCGCCGGTCGACGGTGGCCGAGTAGACGTAGCTGTCGTCGGTACCGTCGAGCACGGTGGTCAGTCCAGCGTGCTGTCCGGCGATCGCCGACAGACGCCCCGCAAGGTCGGCTCTGTTCTCGGTGAGCTCATCACCGCCCGGCTCGAGTGCGGTGATGACCTTCTTGCCTACCTCGATGATCCGCTCGAGTCGCTTTGCGAGCGAACGTCCGACACCGGCGGCAGTGCTCCACGCACCGCCGTCGCGAACCTCACCGGTGAGCCGAAGCTCTGCCGTCTCATAGGAGCTACCGTTCCGTGATCCGATCTCCGACACGAAGTCGAAAAACGAGTCCGCGATGATGACCGCCTCGGTCACCGTCTCCCGCAACTCATCGATCGCCGTCGTCGTAGCCAGCCGATCCTCGATCGTACCCAGCGCGACCTTCACCCGTATCGCATCCAGCAGACCACCACGTCCCGTGGTATGCAGTCCGCCAAGCAACGATCGTATCTCGACGTGTCCCGTGCCCACCGACAACTGATCACGCGCCTCAGCCTCGGCGGCGTGCGCCTCATCCACCACCCAGTGCCTGATCGGTGGCAGGATGCCCCCATCGGCCATAAGGTCCCTGAACAGCAGGGCGTGGTTGGTGACGACGATATGCGCCGATGCGGCCTGGCGTCGGACCCCGTGGAGGTAGCACTGATTGGGGTAGTATCGGCAGCGCTTCTTGGTGCAGTCGGCGAACGACGCCTGCGACTCCTGCCGCAGACGTGACGGCCAATGCAGATTGATGCCGTCGCGATCCCCCCAGGTGCTCTGGGATATCCAGCTCACCAACATGCCGAGCGCCGCAGCGCTCTCCTGATCCAACGGAGCATCGAGAAGGCGCTGCACCTTACGCAAGCATAGGTAGTGGTCGTAACCCTTGAGCGCCGTGAAACGCAGGCCGCCGCCGAGCGCCTCGTCGAGCCGTGGCAACTCGCGATGCACGAGCTGGTCCATGAGCGTGTTGGTCTTCGTCGCGACGCCGACGGCGATCCCGTTGGCGAGAGCGAATCGGACCGCAGGTACCAGATACGCCACCGACTTCCCAACGCCCGTGCCTGCCTCGATGGCGGCCGAGCGGTTCGAGCCGAACGCCTCCAGAACCGCCTCGGCCATCGCCGCCTGCTCGGCCCGCGGCTCGTACGTCTCATACATGCGCTCGACAAGACCACCAGGCTCGAACTCGGCAAGGACCGCCGCTACTTCTGGTCGGGTGATCGTGATCTCGCCAGCGTCCGCAAGCGGCTCCATACGCTCGGCACGGAGGCGCTCGGTCCTCAGACGGCGCAGGTCGAACGGGGGCGCCGTGACCCCTGAGGCCAGGTGCGAGAAAAGTGACGCGGCACCCCAGCCGGGCACCGAGGCTCCGAGCCGGGCGAGCTCATGGAGCACCGCCGGAGGAAGGTCCGAGAGCGCAGTGAGTGCGATCCTCCACACACCAAAGAGCGTCTCAGCGTCGTCAGCCGCCCGATGACCGCAGCCTGGATCGAGTGAGAACGCGCGTGCAAGATCGCCCAGACGATGTGACTTGAGGCGTGGCAACGCGATGCGTACGACCTCCAGCGAGTCCACCCAGAGCCCGGGAAGACGCGCGGCGACCGAAGGGTTATGCTCGAGAAACGCCCGATCGAACGGCGCATTGTGTGCGATGACCATCCGTGGGCCCACGACACGGGCAAGATCGGTACCGGCACTCGCCGCTGACGGTGCACCGGCGACCATCTCGTCATCAATCCCTGTGAGTTGCGTGGTCTCGAAGGGGATCGGCCGCGTAGGGCGCACTAGCGTGGACCACCGATCCAACACCTCGGGTCCACGGGCGATCACGACCGCCATCTCGATGATCTCATCACGCACCGGATCGAAGCCGGTGGTCTCAAGATCGACGAACGCCACCTCGTCCTCGAAACCAAAGGCCTGGCCCCGGGCACGCTCCGGGAGCGAAGTGTACGCCGCAGCGACCTCAGGGTCGGTTCCGGGCTGTAGGAAAGAGATGATGGATTCGTGTGCCATGCCCGGAAGCGTAGCACGCAACCCTGACGCTGGCGGGGTCGAATAGCCCTCGAAATATGAAGCGGCGCCCCGAGGGGCGCCGCTGTCAGACCCTCTCCATGCAGTAACGCTGTCTAGCCGCCCATACCCGGCAAGGTACGCGCCTTCACGAGCCAGCTTTCGCCGTCCTTCACGAATGTCCAGAGGTACTGGAAGGACCCACCCGGCATGACTGCAGTCGCCGTCACCTGGGTCTCTTCGCCCTGCTCGACAGCAGGGTCATGCGAGTAGTCGGTCATCCCATATCCTGTGAGCTGCTCGGAGAACGCATCCACGCTCCCGTAGCTCTCCTGCTTGCTCGTCGGCAACATCGCGTATGCCGTCTCGTAGTCACCGGCGAGCACCGCGTCGAAGTACTTCTCTACGTGCTGCTCCGGTGTCACGCCCTCGACGACCCTGGTGGCGGTCGCCGGATCGAACTCGTCCTCGGTAGTCATAGCCGGCATGGCTGCAGACGTCTCGACATCGGTGGCCGATGCCGCCGCCGGTGCGGCCGCGTCACTGCCACTGTCACTGTCACTGAGCAGGAAGTACGCGATGACTCCTGCGAGCAACACGATGAGTGCGATGAGCACGATCACCACGGTGTTGTTCCGAGGGGTGGTACTGGTGCTTTCTTCCATATCCGTCCTTCCGCAAGCTTGCCTGAACAGCGCCTAAGCGTCCGGAAAGCATACGCCCTGCCAACATCGCGTACAACGCCCTGAGATCGGTCGGTGCCCAAACGACACGAGCATGTCGGCTGCTGTTCGATAGGGAGAGGATGCCTGGTTGTCGTATCCTTACAATGTCCCGTGTTGGCAGACCCGGGCACCCGTTCTGGGGAGGTAGAGATGGGCGACTGCCCACAGCAGACGCAGTGGGGCTCGCGCGCGCGATCGGTGATGCGTATCTCGACCAAGATGCAGGTCGCCATGGCAGCCTCGGCCGCTATCGTCTTCACCGTGATCGCGGTGATCGTCGGCGTCGGCGTCACTGACTACGCACGTTCCCTCGCCTCGCTCGAGGCGGCAGCGCGTCTGGATTCGCTTCACGCGCATCTCGAACTCGAATCGAGCCGACTCGACGTGCTCTCCACCCGCTTTGCAGCCTCCCCGGTCGTACACCGTGCGACGGAGACGGGTGTCGGTACCGCGCCGACCTCTGACTTCGAGCGCTGGCTCGATCGCCAAACCGACGCCACGATCGTCGTCTGGATGTCAGCTGATGGCGCGATTCTTGGCAGTAGCGGTGAGGCCGCGAACGTCGCTGCGCTGAGCAAGCTCGCCATGGCGCGATCCGGTGGCGCCAGCGGAGTGATGGCGTTCCCGTCGGGGCCGGTCGTACTGTCGATCGCCCCGGTGACCGACGACTCGACGGAGCCCCCTGCCGGCACGATCGCCATCGCCGAACCGATCCAAACCGGCGCTATCCTCATGCCGGATCTCCCCGTCACCCTGGTACGCCCCGGCGATGAACGCACCCAGACGGATGGATGGGAAGCACTCTCAGCGCCTGATGGCTATCAAAGTGCGTTCGTAGAAACACACGATAGCCTCTTCATCATCCAGGCCACACTCACCGGGCTCGACGGCCGACCGGCCGCAACAGTATGGATCGAGAAGCCGGACCCGGGTCTTGCCGGAGGCCGGCTCTGGCTTGTCGTGGTCGTCCCGGTCGCGCTCGGCCTTGTCACGGTGGGGCTCGCCTACCTACTTGGCATGGCATTGAGCCGCAGCATCACCGAGCCACTACACCGTTTTCTGACCTACCTACAGGAGGAGGGCTACCTCGCACTGCACGGCCTGCGGACAGATGACGCACTCATGATGGAGCCGGGGGTCCCTGAAGACATCGCCGAACTAGGCGATGTCTTCAGGGACCTCATGAACCAGCTCCGGGTGAACCAGGCAGAGCTCCTTGAAGCGAGCGATCAGACACTCGCGGCCGAGCGCGCATTCCGCACTGTCGTGGAGGAGTCGCCCGAGCTCAAGATCCTCGTGCGTGATGGAGTCGTGGAAATCGCAAACCCTGCAGCCGCACACTTCTTCGGACTACACCTCGGCGACCTGCTGCGTGCCGACCCGGATGGGCTGTTCGCCGGCGTCGAGTTCTACGCCGAGTCCGGTGAGCGGATAGACCTCCTCGAAACCGACACGGTCTCGGGTGGCCAGACGCAGGTGCTCCGTTTCCTGGTGGGCGACCAGCCCGAACGCTGGATGGAAGTGAGCATCGCGTTCATCGACCCCGATCAACGCGACTACGTCATCTCGGCGAGGAACATCACCGAAGAGCGGCGCCTGGAAGCCCTGCGCGAAGAAGTCCTTTCGCTCACATCGCACGACCTGAGAAGTCCTCTGACGGTCGTGCGCGGCTACCTCGACATCCTCGAGAAGCCGGTCACAGACGAACAGCGGGAGAAGGCGGTCTCGAGTGCACGCCGGGCGACCGAGCGGCTCGAGGGTCTCCTGAACGACCTGCGCGACGCGACACGTGCCGAACGAGTCCTCGCCCCACAGGTGATGCGTCCGGTCGAACTCGGCGAACTTGCACGGCACATCGCGGCCTCGCTTCAGATCGGCTCACTGCAACCCATCGTCATCGATGCTACCGCACCACTCTCGGTCCTCGGCGATAGCGACCGGATAGAGCAGGCCATCACGAACCTCGTCGGCAACGCGATCAAGCACGGTCCGCCCGATGGTGAGATCCGCGTGCGCGTGTTCTCTCGAAACGATCGCGCACTGATAGCGGTGGAGGACGACGGCCCCGGTATCGCGCTCGAGCACCGCGAGAGCCTCTTCGACCGTGGCGTACGTGGCTCACAGGATACGCCGGGGATGGGGCTTGGGCTCTATATCGTCAGGGTCGTATCCGAAGCCCACGGCGGGAGTGCGTACATCGAGCCCATGGCTACTGGCACGCGTTTCGTGATCGAGCTTCCCATCATGACACCCGGAGCTACGAACGCCTGAAACGAGATTCGGACCCGATCAGCACTCAAGCGCAAGTGAGACCAGCCGGTCGCACAGTTGCGGAAACTCGATCCCGGCCGCCCGCGCCGCATCGGGCAGCAGGCTCGTCTTCGTCATACCGGGAATGGTGTTCACTTCAAGCAGATAAGCGATACCGTCTCCCGTGACGATCGTGTCCGCACGCGACATCCCCCGGCAAGCCAGGGCACAGTGCGCCTCGATGGCAATCCGCTGACACTCCTCGCGAATCGCGTCCGACACCCGGGCCGGGATGATGTGGCGACTCATTCCCGGCAGATACTTGGAATCGTAGTCGTAGAACTCATGTTCCGGCACGACTTCGAGTGTGGGCAGTGCCATGAGGTCGCTGTTGCCGAGCACCCCGACGGTCACCTCCGCGCCGGTGACGAACTCCTCGATCAGGACCGTGTGGTCGTGCTCGAACGCACACTCGATCGCAGGGCCGAGCTCATCGGGATCGTGGACGATCGACATACCCACCGATGAGCCCTCGTTCACCGGCTTCACGACAAGCTTCTCGCCGAGGCGAGCGGAGATATCTGCAACCGAGTATGGACAACCGCGCCGCACGACGATCCACTCGGGTGTCGGGATCCCCGCAGCGACGAATATCTGCTTCGAGACGACCTTATCCATAGCAAGCGCGCTCGCGAGCACACCGGAGCCGACGTACGGAAGCTCGATGAGTTCGAGCAACCCCTGTATGGTGCCATCCTCACCAAAGCGACCATGCAGACAGATGAACGCCACATCGAAGCCGCCCACTCTGAGCGCCTCTATGAAGCCGATGTCCGCCGTATCGACGGGGACGACATCGTGCCCGACCGACGCCAGAGCACCTGCGACCTGCTCGCCGGTGTGAAGCGACACCTCACGCTCCGCCGAGCGACCTCCCATGAGAACCGCTATCCGCAGCGCCTGCTTGCTCATGCCAAAGCTCCGTTCATCGTCATGATCTCGATCGTATACAGCGTGCCGAGCCAAATCATGACACCGAAGGCGGCGGCAAGTGCGCCTCGTGTCATGGCCGAGACAAGCAGCCCCCGCCGGGCTCCGCCCGCACGGCGACTGCTCGTGACCAGCCATACGCCGAGGGAAAGGATCGGGCCTGCGGCTGCAAGCACGACACCCGCCCACAGGAGCACCGGGTACTCGGGCATCCATCGCGCGGGGGACTCGGCAGTAGCACCGCGCAGGGAGTACACAGTCGCTGTTGCCAGGGCGATCCATGCAGCAAGGTAGAGCCCGAACGGTATCCAGGTGAGACCATCGCCGACGCCTTCTAAGAGAGCGGCATCGGCCGCGACAGAGACGACGGGGGCATCGCCCACCATCGGAGCGGTATCGTCCGTCGGAGCGGACTGAACGCCTGTAGGCTGTTCGTTAGTCTGCTCTTCAGGTGCAGTGCTGCCGACTGCTTCGGACACGAGGCGAGCTCCCCTCGACGGTTACTCGGGCCAGTCTAGTCGAACTACCCCCACCTGTTGTAGGGCCCGGGATCTCGAACGGTTCACTTCGACACCGAGATGATGTCGATTGTAGCGTGTCCACGCCCATCAGGGGTCACAACCCGAGGCGAGAACGACGGGAAGCCTCATCTTGTACCGTGTGCTATGGAGCTTTCATGGATTCGCACGCACGCACCATCCCTCGTGTCACCGCACGGCGTACTATTGGGGAGTCGCGAACTGATTTCGCGTGAGAAAGGACCACAGACATGCAACAAGAACCCACACTCCCACCCGAGGCTCCCTCAGCGCCTGCGGTTCCCCAGACTCCCTCAGCGCCCGGGCCGACCCCGACTGCCCCCCTGCGCCACACGAGCACGGCCGGCATCATCGCCATCGCCGTGGTGTTCTCACTCCTCACCGGCACCGCTGCAGGGTTTGTCGGGGGCTATGCCGCCTACCGTTTCGCACCACAGTCGTCATCGTCTGACGGTACGATCGAGTTGATAGGCGACACGACCGAGGAAGTCGTCGCGGCGGCCGCAGCAGTGGCGTTACCCTCAGTGGTGAACATCGACGTCTCTGGCGCAGCGACGTCCGGGGACGACCTCTCACCCGGGCATCCCGACGTACCGATCCAGGGTGAAGGATCCGGTGTCGCCTACAAGAAAACCCCCGACGGCGGCACATACATCATCACGAACAATCACGTAGTGGACGGCGCTACCGAGATCTTTGTGACCGACTCGACCGGCGAGCGTCACCGGGCCGAACTGGTCGGTGGTGACAGCGACAGCGACATCGCGGTCGTCCGCGTCGACACAGTCATCCCGTCCATCGAAGCCGGTGACAGCGACGCGCTCGTCGTGGGACAGCTCGCGATAGCGATCGGATCACCGTTCGGCCTCGAACACTCTGTGACCTCCGGTGTGATCTCGGCACTTCACCGTCCGCTGACCAGCTTCGGTGGTGACGATGGAGAGTACCCGTACATCGACTCGATCCAGACCGATGCCGCCATCAACCCCGGTAACTCGGGCGGGGCACTCGTCGATCGTGAGGGTCGGCTTATCGGTATCCCGTCGGCCATCTACAGTAATACCGGTGTCTCCGACGGCGTCGGCCTTGCTATCCCCGTGGATCGAGCGACACAAGCCGCCGATGAGCTCATCGATAAGGGCCGTGTGGACACGCCTTTCCTTGGCGTCGTCGGACAGACAGTGACAGCAGCACTTGCCAGCGAAGAAGACCTGCCCGTTGAGGAAGGCGCCTTCATCGTGGAGGTCTCGCCTGACTCGGAGGCCGAGAAAACCGGGGTCGAAGCGGGTGACGTCATCGTCGCCGTCGATGACGGCCGAATCCGTACCATGGACGATCTCGTTCTCGCCGTACGTAGGCGCACCGTAGGTGATGAGGTCACCCTGACGATCTGGCGCGATGCTGAAAAGATCGAACTTGTGATGAAGGTGGGCGTGAAACCAGACAGCCTGGCGACGCCGTAGCCGGCAGGCTCCTATATGAAAGAGGGGCGCCCGTCTGGGCGCCCCTCTTTGTGCATCAGACGCTATAGTCACTTCGTGCTGCGCCGCTTCACGATCACGAACACCACACCCGCGACCACCAGCACACCGGCAGCGATGAGCAACAGCCCTGTCGTACCGAGACCGTCTGTCGACGTGTCATCTGCGGCTGGGGCGTCGCCCCCCGGCTCGATCGGCTCCTGCTCGCCTGACTCCATCGCCTCAGCCGATGAGTACACCGTCTTGGTGATCTCCGCCATCGTCGTGGTCGGCACATCGACCTCGGCCTTCTCGGCGATCTCCTCCGAGCACGACCGATAGTAGAGTGCCGCCTTGACGGTCACTGCACCCTCAGCCATCGCGAAGCTGTAATCGCTGGACGTGGACTCTCGCGGTGGGATGCGGTCATCGGTCTGGACCTCGACTGCCTCCCACATCTCTGCCGGGTAGTCGCCCTCCGCGTCCTTCATCACGGTACCGAAGTCGCGGCGCTCAAGCATGAGCTCGGCACCCTCTGCATCCGTGGCAGTCACCTCAAGCCACATCTGCCGGACTTCTGTAAGGCCGGTGGGCAGGTAGTGACCTGCCCCTACGTTGGTGATGGTGGCCTTGACTGCGACGTCTCCACTTTCGACGATCTCCGGCAGTTCAAGCTCCAGTTGCGCCGCGGCCTTGAGCCGCTCCTCAGCCTTCTCGGCATCACCAAGAGCGACGTTGCCACCGGCGAACGTCATGGTGTAGATATGATCGCGGTCTGGGCCGGTGGATGCCGCCTTGCCGGGGTTGGGCTTTGTGACGCCCGGTCCGGGTGTCATGTGGCAGTCCTGGCAAACGGTACCCTCAGCCGAGTAAGGACCTTCCTTCCACTCCTTGTAGGTCGCCTCGAGGTGAACCCCACTGGTGGGGTGGACCACGTTGTGACACGCGCCGCAGAACTCGGCCGTCTCATGGAACTCGGAGTATGCAGCCTCGTGCGCAGCCTGAGGGTCCTTGATCTGCGCAACGCGAACGTCCTCCGGGCTCACAACCTGCGATGCGTTGCCGACAGGCTCGTTCGTGCCCGTCGTGTGGTGGCAGAAAGTGCACGTCGTGCCTTCGGCAGCGACACCAGAGGCCACCGAGTGGTCAAGACCGGTCACCTCACCGGCCATGATGCCGACCGGTGTGTGACATGAAAGACAGAAAGGCGTGACCTCACCGTCGGTAGCAGCGTCCGCCTCGGCAAGCTTCGTGAGATAGATAGGGTCAGTGAGCGCCTGCGCATGCATCGACGGGCTCCACTGCTCGAACAGATCCGCGTGACAACCGCACCCCGTGGCGGACGGAAAGTTCAAACTAGGTATCGACGGAAGTGCCGACGCTGCTACGGGTAATGCCATCACCGCAAGCGCCACCGCCGAAGCGATCACCAGTGATACTGGACGTGTGGATATGCGCATCACCACTCCTCTCGGGCGCGTACGCGGCACAGCCGGATGACTGTCACGCGACTCACGCATCTTTCATCTTCATCTTCATGACGACCAGCGCTACACCCATCAGGCCGAAGATGACCACCGCAAAGACCAGGCCGATGAGGCCTCCGGTACCATCTTGCATCGCCCGGAACTCCTTGTCGGTAACGCCCATCGCATCCTCCGAGGAGTACACGGTCTTCGTGACCTCCACCATGGTGGTGGTGGGAACCTCTACACCAGAGGCCTCTGCTATGTACTCGGAGCACGACCGGTAGTAGAGCGCCGCTTTGACGGTCACCGCACCCTCGGTCATCGCAAAGCTGTAGTCATTGGAGGTGGACTCACGCGGCGCAATACGGTCGTCGCTCTGGAAGCCAACGGCCTCCCATAGCAGAACTGGGTACTTGCCCTCTGCGTCCTTGAGCACTGTTCCGAAGTCCCGACGCTCGGACATGAGCTCTTTGCCGTCGGCGTCGGTCGCGGTGACCTCAAGCCACATCTGCCGTATATCTGTGAGACCGGTGGGCAGATAGTGGCCGGCGCCAACGTTGGTGATCGTCGTCTTGACCGACACCTCACCGCTTTCCATGATCTCCGGCACGTCGAGATCGAGCCGTGCCGCAGCCTGGAGCCGCTCCTCGGCACGCGCTGCATCACCGAGGGCCACGTTAGCGCCGGCGAAGGTCATCATCGCGACATCCTCGCGGACGGGGCCACTCGCTGCCGCCTTACCTTCGCGAGGTTTGATGACGCCGGGACCAGGGGTCATATGGCAGTCCTGGCAAACAGTACCCTCAGCTGCGTACGGACCGTTCTTCCACTCCGTGTACGTGGCCTCAAGGGGTATCCCGTTGACGGGATGATGGACGTCGTGGCAGTTGCCACAGAACTCAGCAGTCTTATGGAAGTCCGACGCTGCCGACTGATGCGCGGTGCCAGACTGCGGGTCTGCGATCGGACCGAGCTTCACACCGTCACCCGTGACCGCAGTCGAAACGTTGCCGATAACCTCACCCTCGGTCCCGCTGACCTGGTGGCAGAAGTCGCACGTGACACCCTCGGCACCCGCTGGCGTGACCATGGAGTGGTCGATACCCGTGAGCTCACCCGCCATCACAGCGATCGGCGAATGGCAGGAGTTGCAGTATGGACCGAGCGCGCCATCGGTGGCTTCATCGCCGAGTTTCACCTCGTAGAGGTAGATCGGGTCACTGAGTGCCTTGGCGTGCATCGACGGGCTCCACTGGTCCACAAGACCGGCATGGCACCCGCAGCCTGCCGACGGCTGAAACAACGAACTCGGCATCGACGGCAACGCCAACGCTGCCGAGGGAACCACTACCATCACCATGACGGCGGCGATGAGAAGTCCCGTCTTCTTCTTCATAGTGCAGACCCTCCTCATTTCTCATTCATGCGTCCCGAGAACGCACTACTCCGATAAACGTACCCCAGGTTGGCGCTCAACGGTTATTAGATACGTCGAGCGGTCATCCGTGCACGACAGAAGGTGCCTTTTCATCAGGTGATGCAGTTATGATGTACCCGTATCTCTCAGCTGTCCCGCAGAGAAGGGAGCAAACGATGGAGATGTATCGCTGCAAGGGATGTGGGTATGTGCACGTCGGTCTTGCGCCGGATCGCTGCCCCGTCTGCGGAGCTCCTCAGTCGTTCTTCAAGGAGTACGAGGGTCCGGGCGATCTCACAGGGAGCCGGACGCTCGACAACCTTCTGACTGCTTTTGCCGGCGAGTCCCAGGCGAACCAACGCTATGCACTTTTCTCCCAGATCGCCGGACTCGAGGGTCGAGCGGACGCCAAGAAAGCGTTCGACCGGGCGCTGACAGAAGAAGCCGCTCACGCCCTCGGCAACCTGGTATATGCAAGTGGCTTCGGCTCGACAGACGAGAACCTCGCTGCGGCGATCGCAGGCGAAGAGGACGAGACCGACAACATGTACCCCTCCTTCGCCGACATCGCCGAGGAAGAAGGCTATCCACAAATCGCCCATTACCTCCGGGCGCTTGGCGGCTACGAGCGCCAGCATCGTGACGCCTTCAAGAAGGCACTCGATAGCGGTGAGTGACCCGGGGTACACCGATATCGCGTCGCTCGACGCTGACGGGGTCAACCGAGCGCTCGAAGAGCTCGGACAGCCCGCCTACCGGGCGAAACAGGTACTTTCGTGGCTGTATGGGCGAGTGGTACCGAGCTTCGACGCGATGACCAACCTTCCTGCACACCTTCGTGCCGACCTGACCGAGCGGTGGTCACTCCGTCTGCCCGAGCAAGTCGACGTACAGCACTCGGCAGACGGTACCCGCAAGTACCTCTGGCGACTGGCCGACGGTGCGATGGTCGAGAGCGTTGGCATCCCTTCGGACGACCGCCTGACGGTGTGCTTCAGCACGCAGGTAGGCTGCGCGATGGGGTGCACGTTCTGCGCTACAGGGCGTGGCGGTTTCGTGCGCAGCCTGCTGCCCGGGGAACTGGTGTGGCAGGTGGCCCTCGTCGGCCGCGACTTCGGGACACGTGTATCGAACGCGGTGGCCATGGGACAGGGCGAGCCGCTCAACAACTACGATGCGACTCTCGGCGGACTACGCCTGATGAACCACCCCGCCGGACAGGGAATCGGTGCCCGGCATCTCACGATCTCCACGTGCGGCGTCATACCGGGTCTCCAGCGACTCGCCCGCGAGCCGGAGCAGTTCACACTCGCAGTCTCACTTCACTCGGCCGTACAGGAAACGCGCAACCGAATCATGCCCGGGGTGCGCCGGTGGCCACTCGCACGGCTGCGTGAAGTGCTCATCGACTATACGAACCTCACCGGACGACGCCCCACGCTCGAATATGCAGTGATCGCTGGCACGAACGATACAGCCGCCGAGATCAGCGCCCTTGTGTCGTTTGCGCGCGGCTGGATGTCACACGTGAATCTGATTCCCGTGAACCCCGTCTCGGGCAGTGCTGCCGCACGACCGGACCATACGCAGGTACTCGCAGTGGCCTCAGTGCTCCGGAACGCGGGCATCGAGACCTCGATTAGGACCGAACGAGGCACGGACATCGATGCTGCATGCGGTCAACTCACGCAGAAACATCGGCCTGTGGGCGCGTGACAGGGCAGAGTCCGCCGAACCCGGGACACGTATCGCATAGCCCACGCACGTAGGTCTCGAGCGGCGCGAACTCACCACGGGTGATCGCCAGCACAGGTGCGGATACTCGCCCGGTAAGAACGGAAAGACCGTCTTTGTCGTATGAGAACACGATCTCCCGTCCGCGCTCAATCTCGGCAAACACGGCCTCCACACTCCGGGCACCCGCATGGAGCGCCGCCAGCGCATAGCACTCGGCCTGTAGCCGGTACCGCTCACGTGCCACTTCGAGTTCGAGCGGGCCAGCACCGGTCTTATAGTCGACGATGAGCGCGTGAGACCCACTCCACGCAATGAGATCGATGGCACCCGACAGCACCGTACCCGCGATCGGGACGAGGAATGGTGCCTCCCGCTCGACCCGCTCTGCGGCCCGAACCCTGTCGGCAAGCGGCGACTCCAAGAATGTCATGGCCGCTCTCTCAAGTGCAGGACGAAATGACGGATCAAGGCCCGCCGAGCTGAGTGCTGCGTCGAGTACGGGACCCAGATCGGCAACGTCTGACACACGCTGAAGCACCTGATGCAGCGCACTACCGAAGTCGAGTGCGGTCGTAGCACCAGCGCGCACAGGAAGCGGCAGCCGCGCCATGCGCACGAGATGGTAGTGATAGGGACACCGCTCGTAAGTCGCAAGGGCCGTGTACGAAACAGGTGGTACCGATGGCACAGCATGGGCCCTCGGTACCTGCTCCTGCACCGTGACGCTTGCAGTCCTGTCACTGATCCGTGGTGCTTCGGCTATCTCGACACCGCTCGACGCGACCGCAGGGGCTATACATCCAACCCCTGCCCCGGCGCCCTCTACGACCGACACATCGATCGAGCCCGCCCCGACGACCACTTCACGATCCTCGAGCGTATCGCGCTCCCGCATACCGAAGATTTCCCGCAGGATGCCCGAGATAGAGTCCCCGGCCGTGCGATCCGAACGCTCCCGACACACGACCGTGAGCCCCTCGCGCGCGCGCGTACATGCGACATAAAAGAGCCTGCGCCGCTCGGCATCCCGCACCGCTGTCCTCGCATCAGTGGTCGCGCTCCACGCAAGGGTCTTCTCGCTCCCCGAAGCCCTCGGAAGCTTCATCCCGAGCAACATCTGCCCGTCAATGCGCGCTAGGCCGATAGGCGGTCCGCCAGACTTCGCCGTGAGCGAGCCCACCACGACCACGGGAAACTCCAGACCCTTGGCGGCATGAATGCTCATGATCCTCACGGCATCGGCTACCGCGTCGAGGGGCGCTTCTTGCTCCCCCCGTGCGTAAGCCTCACGAAGATCGAGGCTATGGAGGAACCCGCCGAGGCCGCCCGCCTCGGTCGACTCGAACTCCTCGGCCATTCGCACGAGTTTCATCACGTTCGCCCAGGCACGGATACCCGACTGCCCTTCGCCGAAGAGCGTGAGATCGTAGTCGAGATCGAGGAGCGCGTTGACGATCGTCTCACCGAGCGGCCGGACCCCCTGCATCGATCTGGCGGAGTCCACCGCGGCAACCATACACTCTGCCGCCAACTGCTCGGCGTCCGGAAGCTCGGCGAGTACCCGATGCAGCGCCTCCCAAAGCGATAGACGCCGGCGTGGAACACCGCCTGGCCCGCACGCCTTACGGTCTAGATCGACCTGTCTGCGTATGGAGTACAACGACTCAGCACCAAGCCCAGCCAGCCTTCCTGCAAGCACAGTGAGAAGCGCATGGTCGTCGCGGACGTTATCGATGACACGGAGAAGCGCCCGCACCTCATGAACTTCATCACACTCGAAGAACGCTCCCCCCGCAGCGAGCACAGCAGGGATACCCCGCGCGGTCAGCTCGCGCTCGACCAACGCCCCCTGACCTCTGCTGAGCGCCCCGAGAAGAACCGCGATATCCCCCGGAGCAATACCGAGTGCAACGTGCTCGGCGACCCTCTCTGCCACAGTGACAGCCTCGGCCTCTGACGGGTCACTCGTGCCGATAGCGGTATCGACGAAGCGAACTGCGAACCGCGGCAGCGCATCAGGCCATGCGGGACGCTCCTGTGACTCTCCCGGACTCCGGAGTGTCATGTACGAACTGCCGAGCAACGCCGGGTGCACGAAGAGCCCGTTGATGGCATCGAGAAGCGGTGGTGCGATCCTGTAGTTGATGTCGAGCTCGACGTGCTCGGCTACCGAGCGGCCATGCGCGCGAAACACTTCGACATCAGCGTGACGGAAAGAGTAGATGGACTGGTTCTCATCGCCGACGGTGCAAAGGTTCTCATCGGTTAACTCCGAGACGATGCCTAACTGCAGTGCGTTGGTGTCCTGAAACTCATCTACCATCACCATCGCGAATTCCTGTCTGTACTGCTCGGCGATGTCGGTGCGCTCGCGAAGTATGCGCGCTGCAAGCGTTTGAAGGTCCTCGAAATCCAGCGCCCCCCGGGAGCGCTTCTCTTCAGCGTAGAGGGCAGCATAGCGCTGGAGTACCCGTACGAACGCGGTCTCGTAGCGCATCACACCTCGCTGCGCACCGCACATTCGAGCCTTTTCGAGGAGCGTCTTGGCCTCATCCACAAGTCCTTCGTGCCCCTCGATACTTCGGCGCTGCATGAACGAGACCCCTGCAAGCGAGTCGAGTATCTCCCCGGCTGGGCTATCGGTGCCTGCGGCGTGCTCGAGATGACCCGCAAAGGTCCGGGCCGCCACAGCGTTCGCCTCCGTCGTCTTGCTCGCCCGTAGCGCCGCAAAACCCTCCGCCAGATCGTTTGCTTGCTCGGCACACTCGCGAAGGCCACGGTCGACATCGGCTGGTGCAAGCGTCTGAAGATCGTCCGCCGTCAGGCCTGCCGAAAGCAGGTCCGCTCGTGCTGCCCGCACAGCACTCGCGACCTCGGTGAACGAAAACAGGCCGACCATCTCGGCGACATCAGGATCAGCCTCGATGAGCTCCCCAAGCGTACGGTCAAGCGCATCGGTCTCCACGACTGACGACTCAACCTGGTCGAGCACCACGAAGCGGGGATCTATGCCGATGTCGAGTGCATGCCGACGGATGATGCGCGAACACATCCCATGGATCGTCGAGATCCAGGAATCCGATACGCGTCGTGCCGCATCTGGACGGCCCGCCTCGAGCAGCCCCCTCCGCATCCGCTCGCTCAGCTCACCTGCTGCTTTGTCAGTGAACGTGACCGTTAGCAGAGCGCCGGGCGCGGTCGAATCGTACGGCGGCTGACCGAGCACCGCAGCCACAAACCGAGCGGTCAGAACCCGGGTCTTCCCCGACCCCGCCCCCGCAGCGATGAACAGGTCCCCCGGCCCGACATCTACCGCCCGCTGTTGTCGTTCGTCAAGCTCAGGCATGATCCCGGTCCGATCCTGAGCAGAAGAAACGTGCCGCGCAGTATGGGGAGCAGCGGCCTTCAGCCGGCCTCGCGTCGATGACTCCGGCACGCATCCCCTGCACGGCCACCTGTGCTCGCTCGCGCGCCTCCTTGATCACTGTATCGATGCCGCCGGACTCCACAACATCCGTCGACACGAACGGCTTGCCGCGTAAGCCCGCATCCACAAAACCGCGCATCCCGTCACCTGTGATCGAGCGGTAGATCGCACCGGCCACCTCGAGCCCCAGGCGCTGTGAGGCCACGTAGGCGTACAAAGGCAGCTGCACCAGCGCCTTTTCCGCGAACTTCGCCATCCCGCGATCAGAACCCACCGCCCCCAGTTTGTAGTCGGTAATCAACAGGTGCGAATCGCTGCAGTCGATGCGGTCGATCCGCCCTCGGAGCGCATAGCCGTCGAGAGGCTCCGGCTGATCCCCCTCGGCCATGCCGAACGACCACTCCCGATAGCGAGGTACGAAATCAGGCAGAAGTCTCGCATCGGCAGACAGAACACGCCCTACGGCTCGTACGCCCCGCCGCAGCTCCAACGCCTCTTGAGTGGAGTGAGTATGCACTACCGAGACGACCTCCTCGATCACCTTCGGTAGCAACTCGAGCGCGCGGTCGAGCGTATCCGGCGTAATCCTGGCCTCCCCAGTGATCTCGATGAAGCGATCGTAGATGCGGGCGAGCACGTCGTGTGCCACTTGGCCGGCGCTTGAGGCATCCACCTGCTGATCAAGCTCGGTCGGCCTTATGACACGCTCTATGAACCATCGGTACGGACACTGCAGGTACGTCTCGATATCGCTTACCGAAAACACATAGCGCTCCTGTAGCGCTGCGCGCGTATCCTCCGAGAGCGCGAACCGGATCAAAGCGTCGTGCGCCGTGACCCCCTGGTGACTCTCCACCACAGTCGATGCACTCGAAGATGACGATGCCATGCACTGACCCCGTACTGCCGAGCGCCTACTACGACGCAACGTGCACGGAGCACCGTCGCTGATACACCCCGGGTCGAGACCCATCACCGTGCGTGCTACACCCGAGCCGGACTCACACTCCCTGCCCCCGTAAAGATCAAACACCTCTTCCAAAAAGATCGACGGCTGGAGAGGCTGCCCCTGGTCGTCATACGCCCGCCTGCTCAAAACCAACCGCTGACGAGCCCGGGTGATCACCTGATAGAAGAGCAGGCGCTCAGCCGCGACATCATCTCTGGGTGCTGTATCTATACCGGCACGCGTAAGGGCTTTATCCACACCCATCGCCCCGTACCCCTCATCACGCCGCACCCGCGGGAACTCACCCGCAGTGAGACCGCCCACTATGATGCATTCGAAGCGCCGCCCTCGCACTCGTTCAGCGCTCATCACCTGGACACCGCTGCCGCCCGGGGTACCGCCAATGGACACCGGGGACCCCCGGAGGGCCGCACTAAGCGTATGCGCAGGCGCCTGCGCATACGGTAGCTCCCGTAGACCAGCAACCGCGTCGACCAGCGACCGAGCTGCTGCCGCGTCGATCATGCCTTCGTGCGTGAGCTTCGCACCACTGGGGTGCGCACAGCCGAGCATAGTCATCGCCAACGTATGCCACCGAGCCTCGGAGCCCTCATCGGCCACATTGGCGCTTGCCCTGTGTGCTTGCCTCATAAACAGCGCGGCGTCACCGCGCAACCATGACTCCAGGACCGACACCGCCGCCGCACCCTGAAGTCCGAGCCGCCTGACCCGAGTGTCGAACTCGTCGAGGTCTTCCAGACACAGGGGCGCATAAGGAGAACGCATGAAGTCCATCCACGTAACACGATCTGCTCCACCAGAGCACAGTGCCAGCAACGCAAGCAACGCTCGCCCGAACCCCGTGCGCTCGAACGGAATCTGCATATCCCAGTCAGCAAGCATGCCGGCCTCGTCAAACGCAAGACGGAGAGCCCGCATGTGGCCGATCGGATCGCGCAGGACGACCGCGATATCTTGCGGTGCGATACCGGCCGCCTGCGCGTCCTGTACCTCGGCAACGATTCTCGCTGCCTCAGAGGTACGCCCCCATGCTTCCGATATGATCACCGCGCCCGTGCTCACTAGTGGCTTTCGGCCTGACGCACTGAAACCCCGTTCGATCGCCAGCAACTCTGACTCCCCTAAGCGTGTCTCCGGAGGCATCACCTCTTCCACTGTCCCCGATGACTCAAGTCTTGCAACAAGCGCTTCGGCCGCCTCCGTCGCCGGTAACGATTCGCTGTACGTGAGGGAGAGGAGCACTTCGCTACATGTAGCGGCAGCTTCGATGTAGTGCTCCTGGGGACGCGTCAAGCCGGTGAATCGGTTGACTGCGATGAGGCCGGGTAGATCGAGAGCACCGGCACGACGAGCCACTGTGCGATACGCCTCTCCGCGCTCGACCAGTCCCGCCTGCTCGAGTGCACGCGCATACGCCTCGATGAAGCGCAGCACACACGCTCCCGGGTCGTCACCTCCGGGTCCGGCAACCCCAAGCATGAAGTCCGACTCGGCTGCCCGTTGGACCAGACTCCCGAGCATGCGACGAAAGCCCGGCGTCGAAGCAGAGTCGCTCAAGCAGCCTGCCTCAACACTCCTCCCAGATTCTTCCAGAATAATCGAGCGCTGCACTGCGGTGACCAACCGACGGCCATCACCGACGACCCTCCAACAACCATCGAGATGCGCACCGAGGGTCGTGATCTCAAGTCCAGTGGCACAGGCCGGCGCCAACTCCCTCATAGCGATGGCAACATCCGCTGGCGACGGCAGCAAGAGAAGTGCCCGACCTCCCGAGGCGATGTGCCTTTGAAGGAGCACGTGGATAGCGCGGGTCTTACCTGCGTTTGCAGACCCTGTTAGAACACGCAGCGACATATGCCCTCCCCAGTAGATAGGAGAAAGCTACACCACGGGTCTGACTTCAGGACGACATCACCGTCCGAGAGTAACGCTGGACCCCATCCCTCAGCTCTTGTACCTTGCGCCAGGCGACTTCCTCGTCTCGACCGAGATAGTGGTCCATCCGCGACCCAACGATCTCGACTGCGGACTCGGCGCGACCAGCGGCGGTCTTCGCCGCCTCCTGGAGTCTACTTGCTTCGATAGCCAGCCTGCGGCGTGTCTCGATCCCGCTTACCGGAGCGAACATAAGTCCTGCGACAACACCACCGACGAGACCAACGAAAATTCCGATGACAAAATATGTGAACCTACCTGACCTCATCTAGATACCCCCGGTTCCTGAGACAGTATCGCCCTCCGTCAGGAGACGGACGATACGCTCCAGATCGCCCTCGTCCTGAAAGTCTATCTCGATCTTCCCCTTCTTTGCGGTCTGCTTCACCCTTACGTTCGTCGTCAGAAGTCGTCTCAGCTTTCGCGCAACGACCTTATACGACTTCGGGGTGATCGCCCGCGGTGTCGAGATGCTCGACCCAGCGGCCAGCAGTCTAGCGAGGCTTTCAGCGTCCCGGACCGACAGTCCCTCGTCGACACACTTGCGCGCAAGGGTATGGCGCCTGTCGTCGTCGGCGACTGACAGGATCGCGCGGGCGTGCCCTGCTGTCAGCTTGTTCTGGTACAAAAGTTCCTGTATGTCGTCCGGGAGGTCGAGAAGCCGGAGTGTGTTGGTGACAGCAGACCGAGACTTGGAGACACGATCAGCGAGCTCAGCCTGAGTCATCCCGTACTCTGCGATAAGGCGGCGATAGCCACGGGCTTCCTCGACGGGATTGAGGTCCGCCCGCTGCAGGTTCTCGATCAAGGCCAATGCAAGCGCTTCAGTGTCGCTGATATCCATCACTCGCACCGGGACCCGGTCCAACCCTGCAACCCGCGAGGCACGCCATCGGCGCTCGCCCGCGATAATCTGATAGGCGGCCCCGTGGGCGCGTACGAGAATCGGCTGTAGCACCCCGACTTTCTTGATCGAGTCCGCCAGCTCAGCAATCTGATCTTCGTTGATATCCGTTCGCGGCTGCCCGGGGTTCGGCGCTAGCTCGTCGATACCAAGATCCAGGACTTCACCGCCCATCTCCTGCCCCGCGCCCGGAATGAGTGCAGACAGCCCCTTACCGAGACCTCGCTTAGACACGGGCAACCACTTCCTTCGCCAATCGCCTGTATGCATCTGTCCCACGACCTGTCGGATCGTAGAGGGTGCCTGGCTGGCCAAAGCTCGGGGCCTCAGACAACCGCACACTCCGCGGAATCAAAGTTTCAAAGATACGCTCACCAAAAAAGTCACGCACTTCATCGGCGACCTGCTGGGACAACCTCGTGCGTCGATCGTACATGGTCATCACGACACCGAACACGTCAAGATCCTTGTTCAGCTGAGTTTTGACGAGACGCACCGTCTCAAGCAGTTTCGTCAATCCTTCGAGGGCATAGTACTCACACTGAACGGGAATCAGAACTCCGTCAGAGGCCGTGAGAGCATTGATAGTGAGCAGACCAAGCGAGGGGGGGCAGTCGATGATCACAAAGTCGAAGTCCCCAAGAATCGGCTTCAGGACTGTTTTCAGCCTGGTCTCTCTACTGAACACAGACACCAGTTCGATCTCCGCCCCGGCAAGCTGAATGGTAGACGGGACCACAAACACGCCCTCTATCTCAACGGGCACAACAAGCTCGTCGATCGGCACATCCCCAAGAAGAGCGTCGTAGATGCACCGCTCCCGCCGATTCTTGTCAAGCCCATAGCCCGAAGTCGCGTTTCCTTGCGGATCCAGATCCACCAAGAGGACCTTCGAC
The DNA here is from genome assembly GCA_034007245.1 of Coriobacteriia bacterium. GTDB lineage: Bacteria > Actinomycetota > Coriobacteriia > Anaerosomatales > Anaerosomataceae > Anaerosoma. The sequence goes on from JAVERH010000014.1 coordinate 23,725, forward strand.
CCAAGCTCTGCAAGGCTGGCGGAGAGATTGACGGCGGTCGTACTCTTGCCGACTCCGCCTTTCTGATTCACCACGGCGAGAACCGCCGCTGATCGCCCGGACTCGGTGCCACTGTCGCTTCTAGAGTCAACCATAAACGCCCCTCCTACACTCGACGATCACTGATCAGTATAGAGCTGCGGAGCAATGGGGTGAATAGTACTCACCCAAGGGGCTGCTTCTGTGCGAGACCCGCGCGGCGGGGAAGCGCCGTCTTCACAACTCCAGCGCGTTCGAATATGTACAGTGTTCGCTGCTCAGCGCCGTCCGGAAGCCGGTACTCGTGTATATCGACCAAGCGCATTCCAGTGAGTCGTCCCGCACACTCTCCGCGCTCCTCCTCATCTTTGCTGCGAACGCCCTTCATGGCGACCATGCGTCCACGACTCCGAAGCAGCGGACTCGCGAGCTCTAGCAAGGACGCCAAAGAGCTGACGGCGCGCATGACAACCCAGTCGTATGACCCCCCGCCTGCCACAAGCTCCTCGGCACGCTGCGCAACCACCGGCACATCCAGTCGAAGTTGCTCAACCCAGGCCCTCAAGTACGCGGCTTTCTTCTTCCGTGTCTCGCACAGAGTCAGCCTACACCCCATGATTGCGAGTGGTATACCCGGGAAACCAGCACCAGACCCAATATCGATGCCTTCGCCCTGCCTGAGATTGATGAACTTCAGGGGCGCCAATGAGTCCACTATGTGCAGACGGATGAAATCGTCCGGTTCGATGATACGGGTAAGGTTGAGGACTCTATTTGACTCGAGCACTGCGCTCGCATGTTCAGCGAGCTGTGTTGATGCCTCTATGGGGACGACCAGCCCTGCAGCTTCAAGGGCTGATCGAATCGCGGCCTCACCTGGAGGCCCGGGGGTCATCAACTGTTTCACGTGAAACATCTTCACTTTTTCCGTCCACTTTAGCAAGCCCTAGCCGCACCATAGAGCAATCCCATGTTTCACGTGAAACCTGCGCAGCCCGAAATACACATCACACTCCACCCTATCGGCACACTTCAAAGCAACATTGCCAGGATTCCCTGATTCAATGACTATTGGCAGTCCGCCAACATTCGGCACAAGACACACATACCTTTGATAGAACGACAGCCAAGCACCGTGCCGCTCTCATGCCGGAATCCTCGGTCAAAGTGATCGCGCCTGCTAGAAAACGCACGCATGTTCTCTTGCAGCGCCACTTGCCGCCAGACTGTACGCTCCACCATCATCGCAGCACACTATACTGGACACCCCTTCAACAACCTATACCGAGACACCTCACCAGCACGCCCTCGTTCCTGAAAACGGCTCAGCGCATCCTTCCGCATCCAGGTGCACCGCGCCAACCAACGCCTGCTTCATCGGGTGACCACGTGCGCCTGACCAACGCTCAGGGCCCTTGCATCTGTTATATGGGCGGCCACAACGCACACCGACATCTAACCGCGCTCTACGCAGCGCCCCGGGGGTTCGCAATTCCATAGGCCCCACTACAGGACCCATGACTCGATAAACCCGCAGGACATACTTACCCACACCTACTGCCTGTAGCTACGCTCCACAGTTCCTTCCCACGCACTCAATGCATTTCAGGGATGAACCGGGGAACGTGTTGACGAACTAAAGACTCTCTAATCGTGATAGTGGCATGCATTACAAAGAAGAAAGGGGCCTGCATCTGCAGGCCCCTTCATTGCACAATCCGAACGCCTAGCCCGGGTGGACCACGACCATCCTCCGAGGTTCAGCACCTTCGCTTTCGGTAGTAACCCTGCGGTCGTCCCTCAGCACCATGTGTATCACTCGACGCTCAAAACTACTCATCGGCCGCAACTTGACCGATCGACCCTGGCGAACAGCGCGCGCTGCGGCGCCTCTTGCTATCTCCTCCAGTTTGAGCCGGCGACGATGACGATACCCTGAGACATCGACCACAAGCGGGTAACGTACGTCCAGCTTTCGGTTCGTGATCGTCGAAACGAGTACCTGCAACGCATCGAGCGTGCGCCCATGTCGGCC
>JAVERH010000015.1:0-25560 GCA_034007245.1 Coriobacteriia bacterium
TCATGCGGATCGGTGGGTCCGAGTGCCCGAAGTTGAGCACCACACCCGACGAGCACATCGGCCCGAACGTTCCGGTGGTGACAACGTCCACGTGCTTCGCAGCCGCGCTCACGCCCTCGTCAGCGGCAAGCGAGCCGAACTCCTCCGCGGTAAGGACAACGGCGTCCCCGGATGCGATCCGAGCGTTGATCTCTTCCCAGCTCTTGGCCATCAGGTCTACCTCCGAAAACGAAAAAACACCTCCCGCCCGGACTGTTCGTCAGGGCGAAAGGCGCTTGTGCGTCTTCCGCGGTACCACCCGACTTCGCCACTCTCGTGGCCTCATCTCGAGCACGGGACGGTGGTGGTTCCAGCGGGCGGGGCTACGCCGGGTGTCCGATGCTCTCAAGCCCATGGTAACGGGGGCGTCCGTCCGGCATTACTCGGCGCAGAGACGGTCCTGCGCGTTTCCTCCAGATGCCTCAGGGGCCATGTTCCGCAGTCTTTCGGGCACCGGTTCGCAGCTACTCCGGCTCTCTGAAGCCCTACTCACGCTCGCGTACTCATCCCCATCGCTGGCACGATGCTATGCGACTGTCCTGCCAGGGTACGGTTCGGCTCCCAGCGGTGTCAACTCATTCATGATGCTCGAAGCCGAGCGCTACGGCATCCGCCACGATACATCCGTGGTCGAAAGCCAGCGACGGCAGTGCGTCGAACGGGAACCACCGTGCTTCGACCGCATCATCGCCACCAACCACCCCGGCCCGATCGTCGAACAGCGCGAGGTATGCCGCAGAGACCGTCCATCCACGCGGATCGCGACCCGGGTCGCCATACACGCCGATGAGCTCGAGTGCGCCGCTGAAGCACAGACCAGTCTCCTCGGCGAGCTCACGTCGCGCAGCATCTTCGGGACGCTCTCCCTCATCAGCAAAGCCACCGGGAAGTGCCCACCGACCCGCGAATGGCTCGTTACCACGACGGATGAGCAACACATGGCGGACATCGTCGACAGACGTGAGAGCGACGATATCGGCAGTGAACGCAGGGCGTGGATAGCGATATTCGACCATGAGTCGAGTGTAGCGGCTCACAGGCCGTGGCGCACGGGGCAGAGTCGGATACGCGCCAGCTTGTGTGGGTACAACGTCTTAGTTCACCCACAGCCTTGAAGGGGTGTCTACCATGTCAGGTCGGCGCAGGACCGCCCGCATATCCCTGGCCATAGCGACGGTGGCCGCCCTGGGGGTCGTCTCACCGGCGAACGCGGTGCTGCCGGTCACGAGCACCGTACTGATGAACCAGCCGGGTTATGACTTCACCGGTCCGCGGATCGGAGGCCGCTACATCGTCGCTGAGCGTCGTTTCGGCACATCGGATGTGGTGGTCTACGATCGTGGGACCGATGACGACACGTCGATCGGCTACGGAGACGGAAAGGACCAGGGACAGCCCGCGATCTCGGGCTCCCGTATCGTATGGATCGACAAGACCGAGGCGGACGGTGAGATCTGGTACGACGACCTCGCGGATAGCGCGCTCGCAAAACGCGTCACCACCGACACAGATGACGATGTCGCCGTGAGCATCGACGGCAACCACATCGTGTGGAAGAACGGCATCATACCTGGCCGGCATATCCGTTGGTACGATATCGAGAGGAACACCTTCGGCACCGTGCCCGATACGAATCTTCCGAACGGTATCTCGGTCGACCAGGGCCGTATCTGTTGGTTCGACACCGACAAGCGAGCCGGATTCGATGGCATATACCTCTACGATATAGACACCGCCACGTCGGACGTACTCCAGGAGTCGTCCAGGGCCGCAACGATCATCGACCCAGCCTCGACCTCGCTCCACGGAGACAGAGCCGCATGGGTACAGACCGCGATCACCACACCGACCGATCTGAACATCTACACGCGCGATACGCGGACGCGTCAGTACGTCATCCCCACCGGAAACGTCTGGGCGCAAACGCACCCCTCCATCTTCGGCGACTTGACTGCATGGCAGGATGCTCGCAACACAACGAAAGATATCTACGGGCAGTGGGCGCCCGAGCAACCGGATATCCAGATCGTCGCAGCGAGCGAGTACGACGACATGTATCCGGATGTGTATGGACACAGCATCGTGTCACAGCGTGACGTCGGCGAGGATCGCGTCGCCCTCTCCGTCGCACCGCTATCCCCGCACAGGCTCTCTGGCGCCGACCGTTACACGACCTCGGCGGAGATCGCACTCGAGACCTTCGGTGCGTCCCGTAACGCCGTTATCGCCACCGGCGAAGGCTTCCCGGATGCACTGTGTGCAAGCGCGCTCGCCGGTACGCTCGATGGACCACTCCTGCTCACACGCAAGGCCGCACTTCCCGCACCGACACTCTCCGTCCTCCAGGACCTCGGTGTCGAGAACGTCTGGATCGTCGGCGGAACCGGTGCGATCTCTGCAGTGGTCGACGCCCAGCTGGCCGCTGCAGGGATGACCGTCATGCCACGTGTGTCCGGCATCGACCGCTACGACACTGCCAGGCAAGTCGCCTACCTCGTCATGGATATCGTGAACGCCCGCCCACCAGAGGCGGACCAATGGCGACGGGCCGCATTCTTCGTCAACGGAAGCCGCTTCCCCGACGCACTTTCAGTAGCCGCTCACGCGTATAGCGAGCAGATCCCGATCCTTCTCGTACGGCCCGACAGTGTCCCCGACCCCACGCGTGACGCCATCACGTTCTGCGCTATCGATCACGCGTATCTCATCGGTGGGACCGCAGTGATCAGTGCCGCGAACGCAATGACGATAGACAGCCTTGTCGGCCCGATCGAACGATGGGCCGGAGCCGACCGCTACGCCACCACTGCGATATGTGCGACCAAAGGCGTGGGATATGGCTGGCTCGACTACGACAACCTCGGGGTAGCGACCGGCTACAACTTCCCCGACGCGCTATCCGGTGGTGCCGCCTCCGGATACGTGGGCAGCCCCCTGATACTCACGCGGCCGACGACGATCGACCCATCGACATATGATTTCCTCGATCAGCGTCGGTACGACTTCGGAGGCATGACGGTCTTCGGCGGTACCGGAGCCATCGGTGACGGGGTGCTCACCGACTTCACGGTCTACCTGAACTAGCTCCGGACACACGGACCACACGCGATCAGCCGAGCAGCAGATCCATCACACCTCTGCCCGGGTCGACGACCCGCCCCGTCGCCGCTGCCGCCAGCTCGGTATAAGCCGTCGCTGTACCGACCGGGATACCCGGTCCGGCGAGCACGAACGGGACCGGCTCGGCCACGTGTGTCTTGAGCTCGATGGGGGTCGGATGGTCGGGCATCGCAAGGATGCGGATCTTGCCCACACAGTCCCGGAGCACCGAGATGATCTCCCGGTCGATCGCCTCGATAGCCGCGATCTTGCCTTCGGTGTCGCCGCCATGGCCCTCTTCATCCGGAGCCTCGACATGCACGATCACCAGGTCGTGGTCGTACAGGGCTTCGAGGGCTCCTTCGATCTGAGCATGATAGTCGTTGTCCGAACCGTCGGTCACACCCGGAATCGTAAGGCGATGGATACCGAAGAGCACAGCGAGACCGTTCAGGAGATCCACTCCCGAGGTCAGTGCTGCGCGTACACCACGCACCTCGCTGAACGGCTGTAGCCCTGCAGGAGCGGCGCCCGGCCAGAAGGGCCAGATATCCGTGGCGGGAAGATCGCCGCGCGCAGCCCGGGCCTGATTCATCGCCGAGCGCTCGAGCACACCCTTTGCGCGCTCCATGAGGTCGAGCAGCAACTCCGACCCCTCGCCGCTGGGCCCCTTCCCCTCGACAGGCTGATCACTGATATCGTGCGGCGGCGTATAGGAGAGATCGAGCAACTCGGGATGGCCCTTGATCACCATGATGTGCCGGTACGCGGTCCCCGGATAGAAGGTGAACGTCTCGTCACCGAGCGCAGCGGCGAGATCCTCCACGATCGCGCGTGACTCCTCGGTGCGGATATGACCGCACGCGTACGACGCCATCGCCCCGTCGATGATATTCACAAGGTTCAGACGCATCGCGATCTCGTCATCGGCAAGCGTCACGCCGAGACTGGCAGCCTCGATCGCCCCCCGGCCCACGTAGTCTGCGACCGGATCGTAGCCGAGGATCGAGGTACACGCCGCCGAAGACGACGGCTCCACGCCCGGCGGGACCGTCTGTGCGAGCCCGACCATACCGATGGAGGCCAGTGCATCGAGGTTGGGTGTCTGCGCATAACCGAGCGTCGTCTTGGAGCCAAGCTCGGCGAGTGGCCAACCGGCAGCTCCATCCAGAATCACGATCACGTGCTTCACGGGACTCCCTCCGTCGCGGCTAGCTGTAGAATCGTACCTGTCCGGACAGGTCGGACACAAACGACCACCTCACACGGGCCCCAAGAACGGACACCGATGGAAGACGATCGCGAAGAGATCCGCCGATGGCTCGATCTGCTCTACAAGGAGAAGCGGATCGTCTCGCAACTCGACGCCATCGGGCGTGCACAGACATTCGACCTGCCGACCGACGCCATGGGTGTCGTCGAGGCTCTACCGCCCGGACTGTACACCCGATCCCGCCTGTGCGATCAGCTCAACAGCGCCATCGTGGGCCGCGGGCTCTCTCGTAAGCTCGGCACACACGAGTAGGGAGTGCCGCCCTGTCCCGGAGCGTACTACTCCCGGGGACGCGTGGCCGTCGCCATGATGTGCCACACAAGCCGGTCCTCATCCACCTTGACGTCGGAGAACCCGGCGCCACAGACGATCCCGGTCAGGGTCTCAGCGGTCACGCGTGAGATCGCCGGCGGCCCCTTGGGTGTCTCGCGCACAGCCCAGTCCACGACGAGCAGGCGTCCGCCAGGCTTGAGTAACCGGAACGCATCGGCGTAGGTAGCTGCCGGATCGACGAGCTCATGATGGATGTTGATCATGTAGACCGCGTCAGCGAATTCATCTGGAAGCGGCACGCATGTCTCCTCGGCCATGACAGGGACGATGCGCCCCCCTGCCACACCGGAGCGGTTCGCGCGGATCCACTCGAGGGCTTCTTCGGCGATGTCCGTGACGTACACGGTTGCCCCGGGTGCACGCACGGTAAACTCTTCAGCGAAGAGTCCCGTCCCTGCACCGATCTCCACGATCACGGACGACCCTTCGGGCAGTTCGAGCGCCGAGAAGAACACATCGGGCGGCAGGCTTTCGAATCGCCCGGGGTCGTTGAGTCTCTCGAGCTTACGGATATCGAACTTGTGATGCGTCACGGCGGACCTCCTTACGAAGGATTCTCGCACATGAGCACAGCGCAGGTCTCATCATGTACCATGCCCACATGGACACCATCACTCGCTATACCGATACCCGTGGCCTTGACGGATCGCGCCCCGCGTTCAGCCGGGCCGTCGTCACCGGCATCGCAGCCGGAGGCGGTCTTTTCGTACCCGAGCGGCTCCCGGAGATGACGCTCGAGGATATCCTCGCACTCTCCGATCTTTCGTACCCGGAGCGCGCTGCGGCGGTCTTCGCTCGATTCGGCGTCGACGTACCGGGCGAGCGCATCGACGCACTCATGCGTGAGGCGTATGGCACACAGTGGGACGACGAGCGGATCGCACCCGTCGTCGAGGTCGTCCCGGGCATGCATGTGCTCGAGTTGTGGCATGGCCCTACCAGCGCCTTCAAGGATATGGCGCTGCAGTGCATGCCGCTTTTCTTCTCGGAAGCCGTCGAAACGATGCAGTCCAAAGGCGAGCTCACCGAGGACTTCTTGATCCTGGTCGCGACTTCAGGCGACACGGGCAAGGCAGCGCTCGAAGGGTTCGCCGACCGTGCGCATACCGGCATCGTCGTCTTCTATCCCGACGGCGGTGTCTCGGACATCCAACGACTACAGATGGTCACGCAACGCGGCGGGAACGTGGGCGTCTTCGGCGTACGGGGTAACTTCGACGACTGCCAGAGTGCGGTCAAGACAGCATTCAACGACACCGACTTCGCAGCCGGGCTACGCAAGCATCACGGACTGCGTCTCTCATCGGCCAACTCCATCAACTGGGGTCGTCTGCTCCCACAGATCGCGTACTACGTGAGCGCCTATGCCGACATGGTCACCTCGGGTGGCGTGAAGCCCGGCTCGCCGATGGATATCTGCGTGCCCACCGGCAACTTCGGCAACATCCTCGGCGCCTACTACGCCAAACGCATGGGAGTACCGATCGGACGGCTTCTGTGCGCGAGCAACGAGAACAACGTACTCACGGACTTCATCGCCACTGGCACATACGACATCTCCGATCGCGCGTTCGTCACCACGCCGAGTCCGAGCATGGACATCCTCATCTCGTCCAATCTCGAACGCTTGCTGTACCACCTCGCAGGGCCGGAGACTGTATGCGGCTGGATGGCCGATCTCGCGTCTCAGCGCCACTTCACCGTCGACCGCGAAACGTTCGCCAGGGTTCGAGAACTCTTCTCGGCCGACTGGGCCTCGAACGACGAGAGCCTCGCGACGATCAAACGCGTCTACGACGAGCAAGAGTACCTCATGGACCCGCACACGGCGGTCGCATGGGAGGTGGCCGAGCGGTTGCGCGATCAGAACCCGGTACTCGTGGTCTCCACCGCACACTGGGCCAAGTTCGGCGCCGACGTGTACAAGGCACTCACCGGTGACTCCTACGAAAAGCCTCTCGTCGATGAAGCGGCCACCATGAGCGGGCTGGAGCTCCTTGCCGAGGTACAGCGCATCGCCCCGCACGCTAGCCCGGTGCCCGCCCCTCTCGCCGAGATCGCAGGCCTCGTGCCCCGCTTCTCCGACGTGGTCGACGCTGGTGCCACAGGCGTGGAGGAGGCAGTCCGGGAGTGGCTGGACCGGTAGTAGCCCGGAGCACTCGGACTGCTACTGATGCTGCAGGTACCCCGTCCCCGTGGCAGCGGTGACGGTGACCCGATGAAGCTGCTGTCACTATGGAAGCATCCGATCTCGCATCGTTCGCATGCAGCCCTTTGCTGTCGGCAGCGGATAGACCATCGTGGACACGTTCATAAGCGGCTCGTGACGGTCGCCCAAACGGCGGGTATGCTTGAAGGACCGACGAACCACACCCATCGGCGAACTGCCTCGGGCTAGAACAGACATAGGAGCTGAAGCACCGTGACCTCGATGAGCGGTCTTACCACCATCGACCAGCAGGCACAGCTGAGTGCGATCGCCGATCCGCGGCGACTGGCGATCCTGCGCATGCTCATGGTGCGGCCCCTCACCCTCACACAGGTCGGCGAGCGGCTCGGCAAGCATCCCGCATGGGTGCGGCATCATATGCAGGTGCTCGTCGCTGCCGGACTGGCCGCCCTCGTCGAAGAGCGCGTGGTCCGCAACTACACGGAGAAGTACTACGGGGCATCAGCAGGCGCTTTTGAAGCACATATGATCATCGCACCGGAGTCCAACGAGCCACACACGCTGATCGCACTCGGCAGCCACGACCTTGGCCTGGAGAAGCTCGGCGAGGACGTCGGCGGCGCGCACGTCGGCCTGATCAGCGTGCCCGTGGGCAGCCTGGACGGCTTGATCGCACTTCGACAAGGCCTGTGCGACATCGCCGGATGCCACCTCTTCGATGACGAGTGCGACGAGTACAACACTCCGTTCCTGCGCCACCTCTTCCCAGACATACCGGTACTCGCAGTCACGCTCGCCTACCGCGAGCAGGGACTGATGGCAGCGCCCGGCAACCCACTCGGACTGCGGGCTATCACCGATCTTGCACGTGAGGATGTCCGCCTTGCGAATCGTAACCCGGGCTCCGGTACGCGGGTATGGCTCGACGCGCAACTTCGCCGCGAGGGCATCGACCCTGACACTGTCCCCGGGTACGACTCCGTGTACTCCACGCACACCGCAGTCGCCTCGGCGGTTGCCGCAGGCACCGCAGACGCCGGCATCGGCCTGCGCGCCTCGGCTGAGGCTGCCGGGCTCCACTTCACGCCGCTGTTCATGGAGCGCTACGACCTTGTCATGCGCAAGGATCGCGTCAGCGATGAGGCGATCGACGCTATGCTCGACAGCCTGTCATCCAAGCGGCTCAAACATTCGCTTGACTCGCTGTCCGGCTACGACACACTCCACACGGGCGAAGAAGCACGCTAACACCAGCAGTCATCCGTGGTCGCATACGCTACACTCTTCTTTAGAATGGAGTCCTCCGACCGCACCAGGGTCCGGCACAGACCCCTTTGACACCCGGAGATACAGGTCCCATCAGACAAACGCCGACCATGCTGGTACCGATCGGCACAGCACGAAGGGAGAAGGTATGTCGAAGTCAGGCACCATTGGCAGGCTCCTTGCCGCGAGCCTCGCCGCAGCACTGCTGCTCGGCGGCGTCGCGGTCGTCCCCGCCTCGGCGGCGGAGTCGTACAGCCTCGGGTCCGTCGAAGCACCCAAGTACGTGATGAACGATCACACACCGTTCGGGGTCCGCTTCAGCGTAGATACAACGGGAGGCCTGGAGCCGAACACCTCGTACTACATGAAGGTGCGCTTCAGCCCGATACCGAAGCCGCAGAACGTCAACAACCGCGGCTTCACCTGGAACGAACAGACCGGTGTCTGGGTACAGGAACGCGGAGAGTGGCTGGACTGCCCGACAGTCACCACCGATGCCGACGGCTCACTCTCCAACACCTGGATCTACGGCAAGTTCGGCGACGAGACAAACGAAGGTGACTACTACCTGATCATCTCTCTCTCGGCGACCGGCTCGGACTCCACCTACAACTCTATTGAGCCGCCGTTGGTCACGGTTCTCGATGCCGCTACCGAAGGATCGTGGATCCACAACGCCGATACGATAGCGAGCAATCTCGAGGGAAAGAGACTGGCGGTACGGGATGGCTCATCCACCGGTGATGCAGACGACGAGCTCGCAGCACTCCTCTCGCTCTGGGAAGCCGAGGCCAACGGCATCGACGACGACGGCAACGGCCTCATCGATGATGCGAACGAGAACCAGGGCCCGATCGCCGCACTCAGCGGCGACTATCGCTCATCGGTGCCGAGCGACACCGTGGTCGATATCTACATCAAGCGCGGGCTGATCGGTGATGACTTCACCACCGGCCCTGCCGACTGCGATATCGCCGTAGACGCGGACGACACCACACCTCCGACCGCCGCGACCGAGATGACCGCCACCCTGGCACCCGGGATAGTGGAGCTCGCCTGGGAAGCCGCCACGGACATGGGTGGCTCAGGGCTCGCCGGCTATAACGTCTACCGCTGGCCGACTGAGGCCACGGTCTCACTCGGATACACGACCAACGCTGCAGTACTCATCGGCACCACAACGGAGACGTCGTTCACCGACACGACCGCCGACGCAGGCGTCGAGTACGCCTACCGTGTCCGCGCAGTCGATGATGCCACCAACGTCGGCCCGCGTTCCAACACGGCCACTGCCGTTGCGATCGGCAGCGGCGATCTATCGCGAGACTTCGGCGATAGCCGCTACGACACGGCACTTGCCGTGTCTCGATCCAACTTCCCTGCAGACTCTGTCGAGAGCACGGTCGTCATCGCGACGGGCCGGGCATACGCCGACGCACTCGCTGCATCAAGCCTAGCTGGCGTGCACGGCTCCCCTCTCCTGCTCGTCGGAGAGACCGTCAGTGACGAGCTGCTCGCAGAGATCGACCGTCTCGGTGCAACGGACGTCGTCTTGATCGGTGGAACGCTTGCGGTCCCACAGGAGGTCGAAGACACCCTTGCGGAGACCTACAACGTGAAGCGCGTCTCAGGCGACAGTCGATACGAGACCGCTGCTGCGATCGCTCGCGAGGTCGCTAATGCAGGCGGCAACGCCACCGAAGCGTACTTCGTGCGCAGCAACAGCTTCGCCGATGCCATCGCCATCTCACCATTCGCGTACAGCCAGCAGATACCGGTGCTTCTCGTGCAGACCACCGCAGTACCAGAAGCGACTGCAGCCGTCATCGACGAGCTCGGTATCGCATATGGCATGATCCCCGGCGGCATGAGTGCGGTCGATGCCGACACCGAGGCAGACCTCGAGACGCTGCTCGGCGCACCACTCGTTCGCTGGGCGGGCACGAGCCGCTACGATACGGCCGCTCTCGTTGCGCGTTATCACGTGGACGCAGGAGTCGCTTCGTATAACTACGTAGGTATCGCGACCGGCGCCAAGTTCCCCGATGCGCTCGGAGGCGGTGCGGCTGCAGGTATCAACGGCGGTGTCCTGTTGCTCACCAAGGTGGACTCCCTTGCCCCGGAGACAGCCGCGACCCTCACCGAGAACGTGGCGCTGATCGATGAAGTGCACGTCTTCGGTGGCCTCACCGCAGTCACCGAGGCTGTCTACACCGCCATCGCGAACCTACTGCCGTAAAGTCCGGCATACTGAAACACATGAATGAATCGAGGCAGGGACTCAAGCCGAGGACGATCGCACTGATCGTCCTCGGCTCCCTGCTTGCTATCATCGCGGCTGCCTGGGGTACTCAACTGCTGCTTACAAGCCCCGAGGACATCGCTCCGTTGCAGGTGACCCGGGAGGGCACCGTGCTCGCCGAGTATTCCATGGAAGAACTCCGCGACTTCCCATCCCGCTCGTTCACCCAGTTCGGTAAGTCCGAGGAGGGGTCTGGCGTACTCGATGTCCTGGCAAAGGCAGGCGTCACGGAGTTCGAGCGCCTGACCGTATATGGACTCGGCATCAGAGACGACGGCGTGCTCGTTCTCACGCGCGACCAGGTGGCCGAGGACGTGCTACTCGACTTTGCCAACCGGGGAACCGTGAAGATCGCCGGACCCGATATCGAGTGGGGCGACCGGGTCCGGGACGTGACCATCCTTGAAGTCGAGTAAGCACATGTCTGGCACCCGCGCCCGCTCACGCCAGCTCTTCACAACGCAAGACCTCGTGATCCTTGCCCTCTTCGCAGCACTTATCGCGCTCTCCAAAGCCGTGTTCCGCATACCTATCCATGTGCCCGGACACTCGGGAATCATGTGGATGGCGATCCTACTCGTCGGACGCGGAGTGGTGCGCAAACCGTGGGCCGGAACGATGCTCGGACTGGTCTCGGGCATCCTGGCGGTTGCCGTGGTCGGTGGTCGCGAGGGTCTGCTGTTGTGGATGAAGTACCTCGCACCGGGCGCCATCATGGACCTGGCGGCCCTCCTTAGTGGGGAACGACTGAGCCATCCCATCGTCGGTATCCTGAGCGGTGCTGTCGCCAACGCGGCTAAGCTGGTCACGAGCTTGATCGTATCCCTTGCTCTCGGCATCCCGACGGGATACCTTGCACTTGGCCTCGGCCTGTCAGCAACCACCCACATCGTGTTCGGCGCACTCGGCGGATGGCTGGGCACCCTTGTCCTTGAAGCTCTGAGGCGTGCTCGCGCTCCACTGCCGGGCACATACGCCAGAGAGGAGAAGCTCCGATGAAGCGCACCCTGCTGCCGATCCTGTTCGCAGGCGCGCTGCTCATTGCTACTCCTGCCCACGCAGCCACCTGGGCCGAACCTGACATCACCTCCGTCCGTGGCTCCCTCGCTGCCGGAGATGGAGCGTGGCTCGAGCTTCCCTGGACGACTGTATGGGAGTTCGACGAAGACCTCGGGGGTCTGAACTTCGACCCCCGTGCCGCTGAGCGACTCCCCGACGGCAACACACTCATCACGAGCCGCGACGGAAAAGGCGTATACGAGATCGACAGGAACGGGGACGTCGTCTGGTCGTACACAAACGATGACTACCCTGCCCTCGTCCCCTTTCACGCCACCCGGCTGGCTAACGGGAACACCCTGATCGTCAACCGCATGGAGGACACGGTCCTTGAGGTCACGCCGTCGGGCGACATCGCGTGGCGATACGGCAGTCAGGGTGACGACAGCAAGCTCATCGACCCTTTCACGGCGTTCCGTCTACCCAACGGCAACACACTGATAGCCGACAATCAGGCCTCCCGGGTCATCGAGATCACGCCCGAAGGCACGATCGAGTGGCAGTACGGCATCACGAGTGAGCGCGCGCTGTACAACGGTTACGCAGACGGGTACATCGACTGGCCCAAGTGGGCAAGTCGCCTGGAGAACGGCAACACACTCATCGCTGATGACGAAGGCCATCGCGTCTTGGAGGTCAGTCCGGCCGGTGGAATCGCCTGGAGCTACGGCGAGGCAGGAGTCCCCGGATCAGGGCCCGGCCAGCTCAGTAACCCCGTATCGGCAGAACGACTACCCGATGGCTCGACGATGATCGCCGACAGTGGGAACAACCGCATCATCGTAGTCGCTCGTGACGGCACGGTCCTGCGCAGCATCGGAGCCGCCGGTGAGGGCGGCCTCGGTGAAGTGGGGCTTAGTCAACCTCGCCGCGTGACCACCACACCTGAGGGAACGCTTCTGATCGCAGACACGGATAATGGACGTCTGATCGAGCTCGGACACACGGAGAGCGGCCTCATCACCTCAGGCCCCATCGACTGCGGTCTTGCGGGTGCCCGCAAGCAGTTCACGAGCATCGAGGTCGATGTAGATGTGCCTGAGGGCACGACGGTCACGCTGACGTACTCGGTCGACGAGGGTCCATGGACGCAGGCGACAAACACACTACCCGCCGAGACCTACGGCACGCTCATTAGATACCGGATCACCCTCACCACGACACGCCCGGCATCGACACCCCGCCTGCGCGGTGTCTCCATCGGCTACCAACCCGCACCCGAGCAAGCTACGGACGACCCTGGCGATGGATCGGGCTCGCCCGGTACCGACCCGATCGACACCGGTGAAGGCACGAGCAGCGGATCGGGTACGTCGACCACTCCCCGCGCGAAGCCACGAGCCGCTCAGCCTTCAGCTTCGGGAAAGCCGGGTGCGAAGAACGGCGGTCTGGCGCCAGGGAACGGCACCATGCGCTCGGCAGAGGGCTATGCGTCCGTCGAGATGACCGATGCGGGTGCCATGATCGACGGCCCGGTCTCCGTTCAGCGCGGGTGGACCCTCGCACGCGTGGGCCCCATCGTGGACACCGACGCTGCCCGCAGGGGTGCATCCGCTCCCGCTCCGGCCCCCGAGGGACTCATCCTGCTCGGTAGTCTCTACGCCGCCGGAGCACTCTCGACACCGCTCGGCCGTGCTGCCCGTGCAGCACTGTCCGTACTTCCCGCCGACTGACCAAGGAGTTCCCGCAGTATGGATACGCTTGCATACTATGTCACCCACCCCACCGCGATCATCTACCTCACCGCGACCGCGCTTCTCTACCCGGTCGTCATCGCCGAATTGCTGCTCCTCGTGTTCTCGGTGTTCGAGGCGGGTAGGTTCACGGTCGAGATCATCGGGCGTTGGCGCAAGCGCTCGCTCGCCACACTCCGAAACTCGGCCACGCTCGCTCGCGACGCGGTGACGCAGGGAAAACCCGAAGAGGCGATCGAAGCACTCGGTGCGGCGCTGAAGCATACACGCTACGGCCAACGGTTCGTGCAGATGATGAAAGCCGAGGACCTCGAGCGGCACCACCTGCTCAAGCTACTGAGCGAGGTGGAGGGCCTTGCAGCGCGACGTCTGGAGCGTACCCGCATGCTCGTCCGCTTCGGGCCGATCCTCGGCCTCATGGGCACTCTCATCCCTATCTCGCCGGCACTCGTAGGACTTGCCCAGGGTGACGTGCAGACGCTCTCCGACAACCTCGTGATCGCGTTCTCGACCACGGTCGTGGGCCTCCTTATCGGCGGCATCGGTTACGCCATCTCGACCGTGCGCGAAAGGACCTATACGCGCGACATGGACGACATCGAGTACGCGCTCGAGATCGTGGGGCTCTAGGATGGCGAATACCTATGCACGAGGCGGACCTGACGGCTACATGCGACGAAGTGGATCACGGTTTACCGACCACGCGGGCGACCCCATGGAGTCCACCGGGAACCTCTTCGACGTCGCCATACTCATCGGGGTCGGCTTTCTGATCGTCGCCCTCTCGGGATTCGGCCTGAACGAGCTACTGAGCAGCGAAGATGTGACCATCGTCAAGAACCCTGGCGCAGCCGATATGGAGATCATCACCAAGACGGCTGGCGAGATCGAGCGCCTCGAGCAGACGGACGACATGGGCGAAGGGCGCGGATATGCCGTCGGTACCGTCTACCGCCTGGATGACGGCAACATGATCTGGGTACCCCAAGACGGTTTCTGAGAGATCACGTCGGGTCGCAACAGGGCGCCTCTCTGCGGAGAGGCGCCCTGTTTTGCACGATGCGATCACCCGACTAGAGTAGCGGCAGATACTCCTCGAGCTCATATGGGGTCACACGCGTGTGGTAGTCCATCCACTCGGCTTTCTTGTTGCGCAGGATGTACTCGAAGACCTGGTCACCGAGCGCCTCGCGCACGAGCTCACTCTTCTCCATCTCGACGATCGCCTCGTCCAGGTCACCCGGAAGCATGCCGATACCGCATGCGTCGCGCTCGGCCTGCGACATCTCGTGCACATCGTTGGTGACATCAGCCGGGAGCGCAAGACCCTTTTCGATACCGTCCAGGCCAGCTGCCAGCATCACCGCGAACGCCAGATACGGGTTGCACGCAGGATCGGGTGAACGCAGCTCTACGCGAGTCGCGTTCTCCTTGCCCGGCTTGTACATCGGCACGCGCACGAGCGCGGAACGGTTACGGTGCGCCCAGCAGATATGCACGGGAGCTTCATAACCCGAGACGAGGCGCTTGTAACTGTTCACCCACTGGTTCGTGACCAGACACATCTCGCGCGCATGCGCGAGGATGCCCGCGATGTAGCTCTTGGCGATAGCCGAGAGGTGGAACGGATCGCCAGCATCGTAAAATGCGTTCCGACCATCTTTGAAGAGCGACTGATGCACGTGCATACCGCTACCAGCCTCGCCATACATCGGCTTGGGCATGAACGATGCGTACACGCCGTTTTGCTGTGCCACCTCTTTGACGACGACGCGGTATGTCATGACATTGTCGGCCATCGCAAGCCCCTCGGCGTAGCGAAGGTCTATCTCATGTTGGCTCGGCCCCACCTCGTGGTGACTGTACTCGACCTGGATGCCGAAGCGCTTGAGCGCCCGCACCGTGTCCTTACGAAGGTCGACTGCCAGATCACGCGTCGTCTGATCGAAGTAGGTACCACGATCCAACACCTCGGTGCCGTTCGCATCCTTGAAGTAGTAGTACTCTAACTCCGGACCCACGTAGAACGTGTAACCCATCTTCGCGGCGCGGTCGAGCTGACGCTTGAGCACGTAACGTGGGTCGGCTTCGTACGGCGTCCCATCGGGACGGACGATGTCGCAGAACATCGTGGCCATAAGCTGGCCCCCTGCACGCCAGGGCAGGATGTTGAGCGTCGTCGGATCAGGGTACGCGATCATGTCCGACTCTTCGATACGCGCGAAGCCCTGGATGGAACTCCCGTCGAAGCCCATCCCTTCGGTCATCGCGTTCTCGAGCTCCTCGACATCCATAGTGAAGCTCTTTAGAAACCCAAGGACATCAGTGAACCAGAGGTGGATGAACTCGATCTTCTGGTCCTTGATCTTTTGAATCACATCGTGCCGTAGTTCCTGCGGCATGACCCCTCCTCGCCGAGCTTGTGGAATCGTGTAGGGAAACGCTCTCTCAACGTCTCTCGCATCCTGAACACAATACGCTACACTTGCCAAAATCCAAACGCATGATCGCTCAAGAAGGGGGCTTTTCGATGTCTGGGTACGCTACCGAGTTCATGAATGCGGTCCGCGCGAAGAACTCGGGGGAACCGGAGTTCTTGCAAGCTGTCGCCGAGGTCGTTGATTCATGCAGCGTGGTACTTGACCGCAATCCACAGTTCCGTGATGCAAAGATCCTCGAACGCATGGTCGAGCCCGAGCGCACGATCATCTTCCGCGTGCCCTGGCAGGACGACGCCGGCGAGTTCCACGTGAACCGCGGCTATCGCATCGAGATGAACAGCGCGATCGGCCCCTACAAGGGCGGCCTTCGCTTCCATCCCTCCGTAAACCTCGGGATCCTCAAATTCCTCGCCTTCGAGCAGGTCTTCAAGAACTCGCTCACCACGCTTCCGATGGGTGGCGGCAAGGGCGGCAGCGACTTCGACCCCAAGGGCAAAAGCGACTCCGAGGTGATGCGCTTCTGCCAGAGCTTCATGACAGAGCTTCAGCGTCACATCGGACCGGACACCGATGTCCCCGCAGGCGACATCGGTGTGGGCGGCCGCGAGATCGGATTCATGTTCGGCCAGTACAAGCGACTCCGCAACGAGTTCACCGGCGTGCTGACCGGCAAGGGGCTGGACTGGGGCGGTTCGCTCATCCGTCCCGAGGCCACCGGCTACGGCTGCGTGTACTTCGCCGCCGAGATGCTCGCTGTCAAGGGCGAGACGTTCGAGGGCAAGACCTGCATCGTCTCCGGCTCAGGTAACGTGGCTCAGTACACCATCGAGAAGATCCTCGATCTCGGTGGCACGGTCGTTACGGCCTCCGACTCGGCCGGCTTCATCTACGACGCCGACGGGATCGACCGTGAGAAGCTCGCCTACCTCATGGAGCTCAAGAACGTGACGCGCGGCCGCGTCTCCGAGTACGTCGAGAAGTATCCGTCCGCCGTCTACACGCCGGTTGACCCGTCGCTCGACCACAACCCGCTCTGGGCTATAAAAGCCGACTGCGCTTTCCCCTCGGCGACCCAGAACGAGATCAATGGCGTGGATGCGAAGAACATGCTCGCCAATGGTGTGCGTCTCATTGCCGAAGGGGCCAACATGCCCTCGAACCCCGAGGCCGCACACGCGTTCATCCAGGCTGGCATCATGTACGCGCCCGGCAAGGCCAGCAACGCCGGCGGTGTCGCGACCTCCGGCCTGGAGATGTCACAGAACAGCATGCGTCTTGCGTGGAGCCGCGACGAAGTCGATGCTCGCCTCAAGGGCATCATGCAGTCGATCCATCAATCCTGCGTGGATGCAGCGAACGAGTACGGCACCCCGGGCAACTACGTGAACGGTGCCAACATCGCCGGCTTCCTGAAAGTCGCACGCACGATGATGGCTCAGGGCCTCGTGTAATAGCGGACCCCAGCGCACCACCCGCCATCGAAGCACCCTCGAAGCGCCGCTCCCTGAACGGGGGGCGGCGCTTTCTACATACGACCTCCAACCTCCGCCACCGCCTCTCTTCGCCGAATGACTAGCATAATTCTGTAACTATCGTTACAATCATGACCGTTCACCCATCTCCTACGGAGGGAGCCAGAATGGCTGCATTTGAGGATAAGGTCGCATTCGTCACAGGCGCAGGCTCAGGTATCGGCAGAGAAGTGGCAGTACGCCTTGCTCAGGGCGGCGCCAAGATCGCCGTCTCAGATATCGATGCTACGGCCGGCGCTGAGACTGTGTCACTGATCGAAGCCGCTGGCGGCGCTGCACTGTTCGTACGCACGGACGTAAGCAAGGCGGCCGACGTTGAAGCGGCGATCGCTGCAGCAGTAGACGCCTTCGGTGGCGTCCATATCGTCGTCAACAACGCTGGCATCGGTGGCGAGGCTGCGCCGACCGGCGAGTACTCGCTCGATGGCTGGCACAAAGTCATCAACATCAACCTCAACGGCGTCTTCTATGGCATGCGATATGGGATCCCCGCGATCCTGGCGTCAGGCGGAGGCTCGATCGTCAACGTCTCCAGCGTCCTCGGACTCGTCGGCTGGGCCACCGCACCTGCCTACGTCACCGCCAAGCACGGTGTCGCTGGTCTCACCAAGACAGCAGCCATCGAGTACGCACAGCAGGGTATTCGGGTGAACTCGGTGCACCCGGGCTTCATCGCCACACCGCTGTTGACCAACGCAGGCATCACCGAAGGCTCGGATGCGTACGCGTTCATCGCCGGCAAGCATGCGATGAATCGCCTGGGAACGGCTGAAGAGGTCACCAACCTGATCGTGTGGCTTGCGTCGGACGAAGCATCCTTCGTGACAGGCTCGAACATGACCGTCGATGGCGGCTTCACCTGCCAGTAGTCACTGGCTAGACCCGGGGTACTCCCGGGTGCGACGACCGCTCGCATTGAGATCCAAACATGAGGAAGCCCGCAGCCCCGAGTCCTCACTCGGGCTGCGGGCTTCCTCATGTTTTTGGCACGCGTGTTGCTTATCTCCTCCTGAGCAGTGCGACCCGGTCCACCCCCCCCCGGACTCGGAGAATCGCCACTCAACTGAAGCGAGGCGCATCCCCCATGCGCCTCGCTCCTACTTTTTCTGGACATCGACTGTCACCTGAACCACTGCAGTGACCGTCATTCTTCCACACCTCAGGTAGTGCCTGACGCTCCGCTCGCGCCCCAGCGCGCAGAGACGACAACCATCACTGTGAGCAACCCGAACCCGAGCAGCCCTGAGCCGACGATATCGCCAAAGAAGTGTACGCCGAGGTACACACGTGAGATCGCGATCGTGAACGCTGCGAGCGCACATGCGCCTGCAGCAGCAAGCGCCCGCTTGAGGCTCTTCACGTGTAGGACGATCAGGAATGCGATACAGCCGAAGAAGAGCAGACTCGAGAGCGCGTGTCCCGAGGGGAAGCTGTACGACTCTGGGAGAGCGATACGGGCGACTTCCAGCGCGGGACGCACGCGGCCGAACAGGAGCTTGAGCGCCGCGCCCGCAAGCGAGCCCAGCCCCACCGTCAGCACGAGCGTCGCGGCCGACGTACGGCGACCACCGACCCAGAGCGCACACCCGGCTGCCAGAGTGAGAGCCGCCATCCGCGAGAAATCACCAAGCCACGAGGCTGCACGTGCGACCGGCTCGAGCCAGGGCCATGTAAGTCCGCGTATCGCCGCTGAAAGCGTCACGTCCATCCGTACGAACGCCGGCGCGAACAACAACGCCAGTCCAAGCGCTATGAACCCGGCCAGCAGTACACCCATAACGATCACGAGCACTCCCGGAATCGGGTCACGCTGCCAGGAATCACGACGGAGTCTAGATACCATCCTAACCTCCTATCGACTCGAGAAGATGCGAGGCGACCTGCTTCTTGCGCGAGAGCACCCCGTCCATCCAGGCCGATCCTGCACTCAGGTCGATCCCCAACGCCCGTTCGGCGATACGCGTCTTCCCTGCGGCAAAGACCTCGCTCCCCTCCCGGACCACATCGGTGACGAGAAGCATCGCAAGATCGAGACCGTGACGGATCCGAAACTCCTCGAGCGCGGTGGCAAGCTCTGCTGAGCGTTCGCGATACTCGTCGGCATCGACAGTCTCCACCTGAGCCACACCGATGGCGAGATCGCCGACGCGGTACTCCTTGAGATCCCGGCTCACGGCAGCTTCGGCCGAGAAACCCGCCAGCGCAGCACGCGCACGGAACATCTCGAGCCCGAACTCGATCGCCACGGTGCCGAGCTGATCGGCCAGGCGCTGTGCGACCCTGCGGTCCACGTCGGTCGTAGTCGGTGACTTGAGCAGCACGGTATCGCTCAAGACCGCCGAGAGAAGAACGCCGGCCATGGCATCCGGTAAAGCCGTACCCAGTTCACGGTAACGCTCGGCGACGATCGTGGCCGTCGAGCCAACGGGCATGTTCAGGAAGAGGATCGGCGCGGTGGTCTGGATGTCGCCCACCCGGTGATGATCGACGATCTCGACGACAGACGCCTCCTCGATACCCGGCGCCGACTGCGACGCCTCGTTGTGGTCGAGCAGGATCACCCGCCGCCGTATGCCGCGAGCAAGGTTGCTACGGGTCAGGATGCCGAGCAGGCGAGACTCACCGTCCACCACGATCGCCTCGCGATGTGGACTCTCGATAAGATCCTCGGCGACCTCGGCCACAAGCGCATCGGGGTCGACCAGGAGAGGCGAAGCATCCATCACCCCACCCACCGAGTGGCCAAGGTTCACCAGTCGTGCCGTGGCGTAGGTATCGTGCGGACTCGACACGATCGCAGCACTGCGCTCGCGCGCGAGCTCGAGGACCGCTTCGTCAGGGTCGAAGCCGCCCGTCACGATAAGGCAGGCCGCGCCCGCATCGAGCGCGGCTGGCTGCGTGCGGACGCGATCCCCGACGATGAGCGTATCGCCCGGATGGATATACGACACCATCGTGCCGGGCTCCATGGCACCGATCACCACGTGACCGGAGAGCTCTGTCGTACTCTCCCCACACAGGATACGCCCGCCCACGACCTCGGCGATCTCGGCGACCGTCATCGGTAGCCTCTCGAAGCCGAGAAGCTCCGTCTCGTTGATATAGAGCTCTGCGAGTATCCCATGATCGAGTAGCCCCTGCACAACACCCCCGGCATCCACGACCGGCAGTGCCCGGACACCACGCTCACGCATCAGTGTCCCAGCGGCGAGGAGATTGTCCTCGATGCCGATGGTGACGACATCGGGAGTCATCGCATCGCGGACGCGCGCGCGGACGTGCGCAAGCTCGATCGGGACGTCCACACCGAAACGCTCGAAGGTCCACGCAGTCTCGGGTGGCATCGGCCCGAGCCGCGCCGCTACGTAGACACCCCCTGGATCGGTGATGTTCTTCAGGTGCGCATAGGCGACCGCCGAGCAGATCGAGTCGTTGTCCGGATTGCGGTGCCCAAAGACGAAGACCGGTCCCATCGCCATCCTTTCGTTCGAGCCATGGATCAGACGTCGACCTTTCGTATCGGAGCGTACCCCAGAAGCAGGTTCTTCGTCCCACCATCGGGGAAGGTGATGCTTACCTTATCGCCGTTCACAGCCTGTACCACACCACGCCCGAACACCTTGTGGTCCACGGTATCGCCCGCAGTAAGCACGGGCCTCTCCTCCGCTTTGCGCTCGGTACGCGCGCCGGAGCCGTACACTCGACCCTCGGGCACGGTACCACGGGAACTACCGCCACCCCATCGCACGGAGCCACCACGATCGCCCCGCCCACGCCCGGGCGCAGAACCACCGAAGCCGGCCGAACCCACACCCTCGAGCTTCATGTGCTCATCGGGGATCTCACCGATGAACCGACTCGGCTGGTTGTACTGCGTCTGCCCGAACAACATGCGCGCCGACGCGTGCAGGACATAAAGACGTTCGCGCGCACGTGTGATCCCTACGTAGCACAGACGCCGCTCTTCCTCCAACCCTGTCGGCTCGAAGATGGCGCTCGCGTGCGGGAAGATCATGTCCTCCATGCCCGGCAGGAACACCACCGGATACTCGAGACCCTTGGCTGCATGCAGCGTCATCATCGTCACCGCACGGTCATCGTCAGCCACCTCATCGAGGTCGCTTCTGAGCGCGACCCACTCGAGGAACGCATCGAGAGTCCGCATATCGGGTTCCTCGTGCTGGGTGTCGTACTCGTCTACGACACCGAAGAACTCCTGGATGTTCTCCACGCGACCGGCGGCCTCCGTCGTACCTTCGGCCTTGAGCGTACCGAGCAGACCCGAGATCGCGATGATCTCCTCGACTCGGGCACGCAGCGTCTCGCCATCCAGCTCGCGCGCCCTCCGCAGATCTTCGGCGAGCGCAGCGACCTTCCGTGCCGGCGCCGTTGCGACCCACCCGGCCTCGCCCGCCCGGCCGATGGCGTCGGTGAGTGTGATGTCTTCCTCATTGGCATGCGCCCGCAGCGCGTCTATCGTCGTCTTGCCGATACCCGCACGCTTCTCCAGCACGCGCACGAGCGACTGCGTGTCCGCAGGATTCACCGTAGCGCGAAGCCACGCCATCACATCTTTGATCTCTGCCCGATCGAAGAAACGCGTTCCCCCGACAAGCCGGTACGGCACACCTGCGCGCAGGAAGATATCTTCGATCACACGCGACTGGGCGTTCGTGCGGTAGAAGACCGCGAAGTCCGCATACGAGCGGTGCTCGCTGCGAAGTAGCCGCTCCACCTCCTCGGCTATGAAGCGAGCCTCGTCTCGCTCATCGTTCGCCGAGTAGCGCGTGATCATCTCGCCACTCACGTTGGTGGTCCACAGTGTCTTCGGCTTGCGGCCGGTGTTGTTGGCGACGACCGCGTTCGCGGCCGAGAGGATCGTCGCGGTCGACCGATAGTTCTGCTCGAGCCGTATCACCGTCGCCTCGGTGTAGTCGCGCTCGAACTCGAGGATATTGCGGATATCTGCACCACGCCACGAGTAGATCGACTGATCGTCATCACCGACGACCATGAGATTGCGGTCCCGGGCAGCGAGACGCTTCACGATCTCGTATTGGGCGTGGTTGGTGTCCTGGTACTCGTCCACGTGGATGTACCGGAAGCGATCCTGATAGAACTCGAGGACATCCGGATGTTCTCGCAACAGTCGCTCAGCGTTCACCAGAAGATCATCGAAGTCCATGGCGTTCGCTGCGGCGAGGCGCCGCTGATAGAGTTCGTACACGCGCGATGCGACCTTCTCCGGCGGCATCGCCGCCTGCTCCCGATAGGCGGAGGGGCCGAGAAGCTCGTTCTTGGCAGCCGAGATACGGCCGGCCACAGCCTTGGGCGTGTGCAGCTTCTGATCGAGGTCCAACTCGGTCATCACGCTCGCTAGAAGGCGTCGGGAGTCATCAGCATCGTAGATGCTGAACGACCGCGAGTAGCCGAGTCGACCGCCATCGGCACGGAGAAGTCGCACGCAAAACGCGTGGAACGTCATGACCCACATCGGCCGCGCTGACGGGCCGATCAGGTCGACAAGCCTGCCCCGCATCTCGGCGGCAGCCTTGTTCGTGAAAGTGATCGCAAGAATCGATGTCGGCGATACGCCGTGATCACGGATGAGGTGTGCGATCCGGTAGGTCAACACGCGGGTCTTACCACTGCCCGCCCCTGCGAGCACCAGAAGCGGTCCCTCGGTGGTCGTAACGGCATCGCGCTGTGCAGGGTTGAGGTCGTCCAAAGTGAGTGTCATGGGCAGACAGTGTACCCCGCGACGGCCAAGGATTGAAGCACGGACCGCCTACTGGACGAACTTGATCATCGAGAAAGACGACTCTCCTGCGTTCTTGAGGCAGCTGTCGTGGATGATCCGGACCTGGCCCATGCTGAGCTGGGAGTTACCGCACCGATCACACACGACGTCACCGCACTCGTTGCACCGACCCAGACGAACCGAACCCTCTGCACCGCAGTGCAGGCAGATCTTGCCGAACGGAGTCTGTGCCACTGCGACCGCCTCCTCTTGCAGCTATCTGGCTCACGTGCGGGGCCGGTTCCGCCGTGCAATCTCATAACATTGTGACATCACGAACGGAGTTCATCAAGGTTTCGTAAGCATCAACCGACGAATAGATGTGCTGAAACTGCAAGGGACCACTGATTCACGGTGCCTTACGCCAGCGTGCGATCGACGGCTCCCGCAACCTTTGTGAGTTCGGCAACGAGCGAACGAATCCCTGCGAGATCCAACGACTGCGGGCCATCACACAGCGCTTCACGCGGGTTGGGATGCACCTCGACCATGATACCGTCCGCGCCTACGGCGACCGCAGCCCGGGAGAGTGCAGGCACGAGATCGGCGCGCCCCGCCGGATGTGATACGTCGACGATGATAGGCAGCAACGACAGGCTTTTGACCACCGGCACCGCAGTGATGTCGAGTGTGAACCGGTAGGCGGTCTCGAACGTCCTGATTCCGCGCTCGCACAGGATGATATTCTCGTTGCCATGCATCGTGAGGTAGTTGCTCGCCTGCAACCACTCCTCGATCGTGGCCGCCATCCCTCGTTTGAAAACCACAGGCTTGTGAGACTCGGCTGTGACCTCACCGATCTTTCGGAGCAGGCTGAAGTTCGCCATGTTACGCGTGCCTATCTGAAGTATGTCCGCGTACTCATCGACGATCGCCGCGTTTGCCGAGTCGGTGACTTCTGTGACGACGAGCAAGCCGTACTCATCGGCAGCCTCGCGCAGCAACTCCAGACCCTTGAGCTCGAGGCCCTGGAACGAGAAGGGCGAGCTGCGCGGCTTGAAAGCCCCCCCGCGCATGACGCGGACCCCGAGCTCCTTCAGCTCGGCAGCGACCTCACGCATCTGCTCGCGACTCTCCACCGAGCACGGCCCCGCGATGATCGTGACGGCACCATCTCGCTCGACCGCACTCTCCGCCATACGTTTGGCTCCGGCCTTCATCCGCGCATCTCCTTCATCACATGCAGGATCGCCTCGTATATCTCTCGCAGATTCTCTGCGTACAGCGGACCTTTGTTGCATGCGGCGAGATTTGCGAAGATATCCTCCTCGCGCTTGGGGTCGTAGAGACCCCAGTGTACCTGCGGCTTGAGCTCTCGAATGGCGAGCGACTCGGTCGCACGCTCGTTCAGCAGCCTGACAAGCATGCAGTCGATCTCATCGATACGTGCTCGATGTTGAACGATCTCCTCCTGCGCCCGGGACTCTTCGCTCACGACGCCCTCCTTCGCTGCTCGTTTACGATCAGGTCAGATGTGACGCGCGGCGCCGGGAGACCGGCGCCGCAGCGATCGCTTCTATGGAGTCTATTCCCATTCGATGGTGCCTGGCGGCTTACTGGTGATGTCGTACGCCACCCGGTTGATACCATCGACCTCGTTGATGATGCGACTGCTCATCTTTGCGAGCAGATCGTGGGGCAGACGCGCCCAGTCAGCAGTCATGGCATCCGCCGAAGCCACCGCGCGAATGATGATCGGACGTCCGTAGGTGCGTTCGTCGCCCATCACACCCACACTGCGGATATCGGGAAGCACGCCAAAGTACTGCCAAACACTACGATCGGTGTCCCACTCCCCGATCTCCTCACGGATGATCGCGTCGGCGAGGCGCAGTGTGTCAAGCTTCTCACGCGTGATATCACCGATGATCCGCACTGCAAGGCCGGGACCGGGGAACGGCTGTCGGTGGACGATCTCGTCCGGCAGACCGAGCTCGGAGCCGACCGCACGGACCTCGTCTTTGAAGAGCGCCCTCAATGGCTCTATGAGGTCGAAGTGCACACCCTCCGGGAAAGGGATGAGATTGTGGTGGCTCTTGATCTTGGCTGCGTTCTTGTTGCCGCTCTCGATCACATCGGGATAGAGCGTTCCCTGAGCAAGCCACTTCACACCCTCGAGCGTGGTAGCTTCATCGAAGAAGACCTTCCAGAACTCTTCGCCGATGATCCGCCGCTTCTGCTCGGGGTCGGTGACGCCGGCAAGCAGAGTCAGATACCGCTCTTCGGCCTCCACGTGTACGAGATCGATGTGGAACTGATCGCGGAACGTACGCACTACCTGCTCGGCCTCGTTCAGGCGCATCATGCCGTGATCGACGAACACGCACGTGAGCTGATCGCCGATCGCGCGGTGTAGTAGCGCCGCGACGACACTCGAGTCAACGCCGCCGGAAAGCCCGCAGATCACACGATCGCTTCCCACCTGCTCGCGAACACGCTCCACGGTATCGTCGATGATGTTGAGCATCGTCCAGACGGGCGGGACTCCGACGATCTCGTGCAGGAAGTTAGTGATGATGTGCTGACCGAACGCCGTGTGCACCACCTCAGGA